>CAMVGH010000042.1 GCA_947166945.1 uncultured Clostridia bacterium | reverse complement strand
GTTTCCTCTCCCAGCCGTTCAGCGTTGCGGAGCAGTTCACCGGTATGCAGGGCAAGTATGTACCGATCAAGGAGACTATCCGCGGTTTCAAGGAGATCATCGAGGGCAAGCACGACGATCTTCCCGAGTCGGCATTCCTCTTTGTAGGCACTATCGACGAGGCTGTCGAAAAAGCTAAGTCAATGCAGTGAAAGGGGGATCATAATGACCCCGTTTAAGTTACAGATCATTACCCCCGACGGCGTATTCTTTGACGGTATGACCGAGAATGTCATAGTACGTACCACAGTGGGAGACAAGGGTATCCTCGCCCGTCATGAACCTTACGTTGCCGCTATAACGATCAGCAAGTTCAAGGTAAAGATAGACGGCGAATTCCGCTGGGGCGCGATCTCCTCCGGCGTCATCGAGGTCGGAAAGGACAAGACCGTTATCCTCGCACAGAGCTGTGAGTGGGCGGACGAGATCGACGTTGACCGTGCCGTAAAAGCCAAGCAGATAGCCGAGGAGCGCATAGGTCATTACGAAAAGACCAATGACCGCAAAAACCTCGATATGGCGGAGTTCAAGCTCAAACGCGCCCTCAACCGCATCGACGCGGCAAAACTCGGCAAGTAAACACCGGCCGCATGTCTTGCGAGTCCCTTACCGGACGCTGATGCGCAGAGATCATGATAATTACGAAAAAGAGCCTGTCGGTTCAGTCTGAACCGACAGGCTCTTTTTCATCTTTCCGACGTTTGCGCCGGAAACGGATAAATATGATAAGATAGGCAGCTAAAACGCCGATAAACACTCCGAAAAAGTCTATCCACACATCTTGTATCAAAGGTCCGCGCCCGGAAAATATCTGAATAGTCTCGTCTATAAATCCTATGAAAAAACCGATCACCAACGGCATCGCAGCATAATCGATCAGTTCGCGTTTCGACTCTGCACCTGTAAGTTTCCGGTACATGAATAAACCGAGCAGCAATCCAGCGGCAGCGTGTTCCGTCAGATGAGCGAGCTTCCTGACAAAATGCAGATCGAGCGTCACCGGTATGTTCAGAAAATCAAATACAGATTGCAGTATCTTCATTATCCCCGTACTTTCTGCCGTTGAATTGTCCGTCGGGATAAGTGAATGACCCCATATAAACACGAGAACTATTACTAAAAATATAATAAATGTTCTTTTCTTCATTCGGTGCCTCTTTCATGAAATATACCATATTATACCACAATCATTCAGCAAATGCAAGTTATTTTTACCATAAAAACAAGGCTGCCATATATCGCTATATGACAGCCTTTGGTGTTACTTTTAAAGTCCCGTGTCACGGTATCGGTTCAGGATCTTCGGCTATTAAACCGGGAATACATTTATTCCTCTGCCGGTTTCGGGGACTCCCCGATCTCCGCCGTCGGCATCTCAATGGGAGAACCGAGGTATTCGGGAAGCTTCATACCCGCCTGATCGAACATTTCTCCGAGGGGCGGAACGGACTTGAACAGTCCGCTTATGAAATCGGCTGTGGAGCTTTTGCCGTCCTTGTTTGAGCCGCCGTCCCAGACAGTTACCTTGTCGATCTTGATGTTCTTGATAGCATCTACCTGGATACGCATGAGGTCTTCCATCTTGTCGGCGAGTATCAGCTTGACTGCATCGTCTGCGCTGCCGGCTGTATTGACCAGCTCACGCATACCTTCTGCCTGCTTCTGGAGAATTTCACGCATACCGTTTGCCTGCGCTTCCATTTTCGCGTAAATAGCGTCCGCTTCACCCTTTGCCTTGCGGCGCATAACTTCAGCCTCTGCCTCTGCGGCGATCTGAGCCTGTTCCTTTTCGATCTGCGCCTTTACGATGATATCAGCCTTCTGAGTGGACATTTCGAGCTGCGCACGCTGATCTTCCGCAAGTTTCTGTGCCGCGTATGCTTCTTCCTGTGCCTTTGCCTTCTGAACTGCTTCCGCCGCGGTCGCGAGCTTGAGGGCTTCCGCTTCCTTCTCACGGCGCTGTGCGTTGGACTGTGCCACCGCGATCTTCGCCGCGTTCTCACCCTCAACTGCCTTTGCGTCGGCTGCCGCTACCTGTACACGCTGGTCGCGCAGAGCGTTCGCCTGTCCGATCTCACCGTCTCTGCCGGTCTGTGCGATAGCGATCTTCGCGTCATTCGCAGCCTTTGCGTCTGCTTCGGCTTCCTTGAAGCGTCTTGTTGCTTCGGACTGTGCTACCGCAACCTTTGCGGAGTTTTCACCGTCGATAGCGCTTGCGTTTGCCGCAGCGACCTGGATACGCTGGTCACGGTTCGCGTTTGCCTCACCGATAGCACCGTCTCTGTTCTTTTCGGCAACGGATTTCTTTGCGTCGTTGATAGCCTTCGCGGCAGCTTCCTTACCGAGAGCCTCGATATATCCGGACTCATCTCTGATATCCGTTACGTTTACGTTGATAAGACGAAGACCTATCTTGCGAAGCTCGATCTCAACGTTGTTGGAAACGGCTATGAGGAACTTGTCGCGGTCGGTATTGATCTCTTCGATCTCCATTGTCGCGATGACGAGACGGAGCTGACCGAAGATGATATCCTTTGCGAGTTCCTGTATCTGCTGCATCTTGAGACCCAGCAGACGCTCCGCAGCGTTCTGCATAACGCCGGGCTCGGTGGAGATGCCGACTGTGAAGCTTGAGGGAACATCTACACGGATATTCTGCTTGGACAGTGCGTTTCTCAGATCGACATTGATCGAGATAGGCGTCAGGTCCATATACTGATAGGACTGGATTATCGGTACGATGAATGCCGCGCCGCCGTGAATGCAGCGTGCGCTTCTTGCCTGACCGCTCTTGTCGCTGCCGACTTTACCGTAGATAACGAGTATCTTATCGGAAGGGCATTTGCGGTATCTCGAAAGAATACCCGCAATGAGAGCGAAAATAATGATAACGGCCACCGCTATCACTACGATGATAATGGGATCCATAATTATTTCCTCCTTATGTATGCCTGTGTTTTATAATACGGCTTCCGCCGATTACTGACTGTTGTTTTCGCTTTCCCTGACCTTGGTGACATTCAGGTTCTTGATAGACATTACTATCAGCCCGAAAAGCTTCATTTTTTCGTCTGCTATCTTCTTGCAGAAGGTGTCGAACGGTTCGCTGCCGTCATACTCCCTGACAGCCGTGTCAAGAGCTGCACAGGCGGTTTCCGAGACCGTTTCGACGATCGCTTCTTCATTCAGCATATGGAAAGTCGGGGCGAATATCTGCAGATTGTCTTCGGGAAAATACACAGTCATATTTGCCGCAGCACGGTATATCTTTCCGTCCTTGCCGACTCCTTCGTCGCAGAACGCTTCTACCGTGAACGGGGATTTCTGTATATAGAAGTATTTGCTTCTGAAAGATATGATATTTTCGCCGAAAGTTGCCTTTTTATGGGTAATGGAATAGGAGCCGTCGCGGTACATTATACGGTAGGAGTGTGCGTGCTGATCGTCGAAATTCTTTTCTTTCGGCAGAAATATATGTATGCACACCATACCGAGCACTATTATGACTATTATTGCTCCGACGAACAAAAAATCAGCAAGTTCCATAGATCCCTCCGATATCAGACCTTCTCCACTACCAGGACATTTCCCGCACGAATATCTATGACTCTCACCGGTGTACCGTCCGGAAGCGCCTCTCCGCCGTCGGTGATAGCGTCGAATTCCACAAGTCTTTCACCGCTGGTGACGTTCACCTTGCCGCGGTTCTCGCCGTCGCCCGGTACCACAAGATAGACTGTACCGGAAGCTCCGAGCAGGTTCTTGACATTGATGGTGCCGTTCTGTGCCAGCTTCTTTGAAAGCCAGAGCAGCCTTGCGACACCGTACATCGCCGCAAGTCCGAGCACCAGTCCGAGTATCACTGCAAGCACGGTATTACCGCTCATTGAATATGTCGCGATACCTACCCAGCCGAACACACACAGAAAAGTGATTATTCCCTGCACGGTGAAGAAGTTCATTGTGCCGATATCGCCGGGGCTGCTGCCGTCGCCGTAATGTATTTCGGTATTTATGTCTGACGGGTCGCCTCCGTCGGTAAAGTCGGTGCTGACATCGGCGTCCACACTGATGTCCGTATCGAAGCTTACGTCACCGCCGAGCCCTTCTATACCAGAGGTATCGCTGGGATTTATTCCTGCTCCGTCATGCCCGAACCCGAGTATTATCATAATAGTCTGTATGAGCAGTATGAGCGTAGCTGGCACAGCCACGCAGTACATTATCTGCTCGAACAATCCGAGAGCATTCCACCATTCATTGAACCATTCCATACGCCACACTCCTCTCACTTGTGTAAATTTTATTTACTTAAATTATACCACATTTTTCGCCGGTGTCAATGCTTTGATGATAATTTTTTCAAAATCGTGATACTGCACAGTGAGACAATATCCGATTTGAACAAAGTGACGAAAATGAAAAAATATCCTGAAACCTATTGCAATTTGAGAATTTATGTGTTACAATCGTAAGTAAATAAGATTTACGTTTCGGCTGAGAACGGAGGAAATATTATGTTACTTGTTACTACAGAATTTATCGCCGGCGCTGATGTGGAAATGCTCGGACTTGTAAAGGGAAGCACTATCCAGACAGTAAACTTTGTAAGAGACTTCGGAGCAAGCCTCAAGACCCTTGTGGGCGGTGAGCTGAAGGATTACACCGAAATGATGAACAAGGCAAGGCAGGTCGCAACCGACCGCATGATAATGGAGGCGGGCGCTCTCGGAGCCGACGCGATAGTCGGTGTAAGATACGCGACTTCCGCCGTAATGCAGAGCGCCGCCGAGATCATGGCGTATGGCACAGCGATCAGATACAGACGCTGAATACATTATAAAAACGGAGAAAGGAGGGCGGCAACATGGATTCCGTCGAGCTTGGAAAAAGAATAAAGGAAGCGCGTCTCGCACGCAAGATGACACAGTCGGACGTGGTGGGAGATTTCATCACCCGCAATATGCTGAGCCAGATAGAGAGCGGGAACGCCACGCCGTCGGTAAAGACACTCACCTACCTTGCAAAGGTGCTGCAGCTCCCGGTGAATTATCTGCTGCCTGACGAGCTTGAAGTCCCCGATGAGAGCGGGAACTCCGCAATAAAGGAAGTTGACGATCTCACCCGTATGAAGAACGCGTTCAAGCGGGGAGATTACAAAGCCGCTATTGAGAATGCCCTCCCACAGTCGGAAAGCGGAAGTATCGTTTACGATGAAGCGTGCGCTATACTCGCAATGTCATACCTTGAACTCGCCAAAGCCGCCAAAGAGCCGCGGGAAGGTATGGAATTCGCGGAAAAAGCCGCTAAATTCGGCGAACTCGGTATCTTCGCCAAACGCGAAGTAAGAGCCTCCGCAGTACTGCTCTACGATAAACTGTCGGAGAAACTGTAAGTCCGCTGCGCCCGCGCGGAACAGAACAGAAAAACCTGTCGGAACATTGCATACCGACAGGTTTTGTTTTATTTCTTGTATTGTTCTTCAAGCGTCACATCTTCCGGCGCGGGAACGGAACCTTCATATTCCGGAGCCGGCGGTACTATCTGCGGGATATCCTCATATTCCGGTCTGGTGTACGCTCCTCCGGCACCGTAATGCTCCGCCGCGAATACAAGCACCATGTAGCAGTCCATAAGCTCTTCATAGCTCGCTTCCCTGAGAGCATACTGCTCGTCTGAGTCAAGAAATCCCTTTATCTCGTCCACAAGCGCTACCCTGCCTACGGACGACAGATCGTATATCTGCTGTAGAGAAAGATTCTGACGTATCTTCTCAAAGGCGGAATCAAGATACGCGTTCTCGTCACTGTAAACTATCGGAAGAGCTGCCGAGACTGCCGGCTGGTAGATCTGGGTACCCTTTTCGTCAATGAAGCAATTCGATGTGAATACAAGATCCTCCAGCTTCACAAGCTCAAAACCTCTGCGTTTCAGCTCGGTCACGATCTGCGGCAGTGCTTCCGGAGTAACTGCCGCGTCGTTATGGAAAAGGAGGACGGATCCCGAAACGGTGTTGTCAAGAACTCTGTGTCTGACGGAATCCGCACCGGGATCCTCAAGATCATCGCTGTCAACCGACCACTGCACCACGGTATAACCCATACCTTCGAGCGTTGTGAGAGACTTCTCGTCATAATCGCCGTACGGCGCGCGGTAGAATTCCGGTTCGATGCCGGTTATGCCTTTTATCTTCTTTGCGGCTTCATTGGTGTCCGCTATAAGGTCATTCACGTTCATTCCCGCAATATGACCGTTTTTGTCGGAGCCGTTCTGGACCGAATGTCCCGCGGTACTCATCTTCCGTACCGCGTCGGAATGTCCGTCGCAGAATTCCCCGGTCACGAAGAATGTCGCCTTTGCACCGAGAGTATTCAGTGTTTCGAGGATCTCATCTATGCCCGACGCGTCATAGGCGCAGTTGAATGTCAGCGCCGCACGGTTGTCTCCGCGTTCTACTCTGTATATGGGTTTCTTTCCGGAATCCGCCGAGGCTGTAACGGAATTCGACACCGCGAATATGATTATAAAGATCGCCGCGGCCGCTGCCACCGCTATGCTTCCGATACGTATAAGCTGCTTTTTTGTCATTGTGCAAACTACCATTGTTGTCTGTCCTTTCCGTGACTTCTTGGTAGATTATATTCGGCAAGTCCCGATAATAGACTCGTTTTCCGCGTTATTTTTCCTGTTTTTTCATGTTCTCCGCACAGGAGCGCTCAGTACCGTTCTCCCCCTGTGCCGGAAAGCGCCTGCACACCCGGACGCGAGCGGCATCTTCCCCGCCGCCGTGTAGAAAATGCCGGGGGATTTTTGGTGATTTTGCCCTTGACTTTTTCAGCAAAAAGTTATATTATAAATAGGTATATTCCTGAAAGGGAGGTATAGGTATGGACAACTCCATCGCAGCAATACTCGATATCGACAGAAAAGCGCGTGAGACAGCCGGAGCAGCCGAAAAGAAAGCCGAAGAGATACTTGCGGCGGCAAGAGCCGAAAGAGAAAGCCTCACGCGGGACAACGAGAGAAATATAGCCGAACAGACCGAAAAGAAGTTTTCGGAGCTGAAAGCGGCAGCAGATAAAGAAATATCCGGGATCGAAGACTCCGCGGAGGAAAAGTGCCGCTCCCTTGATGAAAAAATGGCGGCGGGACGTGACGGCTTCCGCAGAGAGATCGTCGGACGCATCCTTACTGTTGGCTGATAAGGGGAGGTGCGGCAATTGGCAAATAATGCCGTAACAGCAAAATCACGGGCAATATCCGGAAAACTCCTTACACGGGACGATTATACGAGCCTGCTGCACAAGAATTCCGTAGGAGCGGTGGCAGGCGCTCTGAAAACAAGACCACTGTACGCAGAAGCTTTCGCCGATATAAACGAAGCGGCGATACACCGCGCACAGGCAGAGGCTCTGATAGACCGGAGCGTGTTCGGAACATATCTTCGCGTAGCTAAATTTTCCGCCGAAGGAAAACATGGCATAATGAGCTTCTACATCAGGCGCATCGAATGCGAACAGCTCATAAAAGCAGTGGCGGCGATCGCTTCGGGAGCGCAGGAGAGCTTCATGTTCTCGTTTCCGGAGTATGTCACCGGACATATATGCTTCGACCCGATAAGTGTAGCGAAGGCAAAAGACCTGAAAGCACTTGCGGATATCCTCGCGGATACGCCTTACCGCAGACCGCTGTCGGAAATGCTGCGGGCGGATCCCCCCGATATAAACCGGATAATAACCGCGATAAATGTATGCTATATAAAATGGGCGTTCACCCATATAAATGAAAGCTCAAAAGGAAAGAACAGAGAGCTTCTGAAAGATTTCTTCCTGAGAAAAACGGACGCCGACAACCTGCTTATGTGCCTGCGCATGGTAAGCGCGTTCAAGCTGGAGCCGGACAGGATAAATGAACTGCTGATACCGTACCACAGGCGGCTGCGGCAGAAAGATATAGACGAGGCGCTGAAACTGCCCGACCCGGTCCCGACGCTTATGGAACTGTTTGTTTCACGGCGTATAGCGGCGGTACGGGTATCGGATATACCGGAGATCAATGTCAACGCTTCGGATCACCGTTACTTCCGTCACAGACTGGCGGTGAGCAGCAATGAGACCGAGTCACTGTATTCCCTCATGATGCTGCTTAAAACGGAAAGCACAAACCTTTTCCGCATAATCGAGGGGATACGATACGGTCTCCCGCCGGAAGAAACGGAAAAATACCTTATAATGCAGTAAAGGAGGCAGCATAGTGGCGATAGAGAAAGTGTCCCTCGTTATGATCGAGGGCAGTCTCAAGAAGATCAACAAGACGCTTATGAAATGCTGCGAGAGCGGGTATTTCCACATGAACCCGCCCCCCGACACATCAGGCACCGAGCTGGAGGCAAAGAACCTCCGTGACAAGGGCGTCTATGAACGCATGATAAAGCGCACACGGGTGCTTGCGGAATCCCTCGGAGTAAAGCTCGACGAGAACGCGGCATACGATGACATCGACTACAACGTGAGCGTAGATTTCAAGAACTACCTCGACAGCATCGAAAATATGCAGTCCGAGCTTGTTTCGCAAAAGGCGGGGCTTAATGCCGAGATACGGTCAAAAAGCGCCATATATCACAATCTGATACAGTTCTCGGGAATAGATGTCGATATCTCGGAACTTCTCACCTGTAAATATATCCGGGCAAGGTTCGGGCGCATACCTGCCGGCAGCATAAGAAAGCTGGATTTCTACTCGGATAAGATGTTCTTCTTCTATCCGTTCGAGCGAAAGGAGAACTATACATGGTGCCTGTACCTCACGCCGAAGACCGACGCCAACAATATAGACTTTCTCTTCAACAGCCTCGGCTTTGAGCGGACACAGCTTCCGGATTACCTGAAAGGCAATTCCGACGAGGCAGCGGACAAACTGCTCTCGGAGATAGACACCGCTCTTGAAAGAATGGAAACCGTGGAGAAGGAACTGGAAAAGATCGCCGTAAGAGAGGGCGTGAAACTCTCAAAGGTATATGCGAAGCTGGTCTCCATAGGAAACAGCTACGAGCTTCGCACAAACGTCACGGTGTTTGACAACCGCTTCCACTTCACAGGCTATATCCCCTCAAAGGAAACACAGAATTTCAGGGAACTGATAAATTCCGTGGGCGATGTGACCGTCACCACACGTGATATAACTTCCGATGACAACGCCCCCGTAAGACTGAAAAACAACTGGCTGTTCAGACCGTTCGAGATGTTCGTGAAGATGTACGGGCTTCCGGCGGCAAACGGAATTGACCCTACCCCGCTGGTAGCGATAACGTATATGTTCCTGTACGGAATGATGTTCGGAGATCTGGGTCAGGGACTCTGTATAATGGTCCTGGGGCTGCTGCTCACGAAGTTCACAAAGGCGGGACTTGCGCCGATCATCACGAGGATAGGCTTCTCCAGCGCGGTATTCGGCATTATATACGGCTCGGTATTCGGCAGCGAGGAGATCATAAAGCCCTTCTTCCATATACCGCAGATATATGAGCTTATGGGGTACAAGGAAGCCCCGGCGGATATCTTCGCGGTATCCACGATGCTGCTGATAGCGGCGCTTGTGGTGGGTATCTGCCTGATACTGCTGACAATGACAGTCAACATCATAGTGAGCCTGAAAATGCACGACCTTGAGTCCGGCATCTTCGGAGCAAGCGGTATCTGCGGATTTGTATTCTACGCTTCGCTGGTGGCGGGACTGGGATGCAGCTTCGCGCTGGGAATCGAGATAATGAATCCCGTATATATCGTATGTCTGATAGTGCTTCCGCTGGTACTGATATTCTTCAAGGAACCCCTGCTGGAACTTATGAAGAACCACGGCATAAAGACCGAAAAGCGCACAAAGAACGGCGGCAACATAGACACCGGCTTAAAGAACAAGCTCGCAAAAATGCGCGGCAGTGTTCCGGAAGCTGAGAAAAAATCTGTCGGCTCGTTCATCATCGAGGGCATAATCGACCTGTTCGAGACCTGCCTCACATACATCACAAACACAATGTCGTTCCTGCGTATAGGCGGCTTTGTACTGAGCCATGCGGGACTTATGCTGGTATTCAGCATCATCGCGGGAATGTTCGAGGGCGTCGGCAGCATCGTGATCCTTGTTTTCGGCAACATTTTCGTTACCGGTTTCGAGGGCTTCATAGTGGGCATTCAGGTGCTGCGTCTCGAATTCTACGAGCTGTTCAGCCGTTTCTTCAAGGGCGGCGGGATACCGTTCAGATCTGTCTCAATCGGCTCGAAAGCCGCATAACATAATTTTCGGAGGATATTAAAATGATAATGTATTTATTACCGCTTATTGCACTTGCAATGATAATCGTCCCGCTGGCTGCCGCAATAAAGAGAAACAAAGAGGGCGCAAAGGTCAACCGTAAGCGCACGGTTCTCCTCAACGGAGGAATGTTTCTCGGCACTATGATACTTATGACCGTATTCATGCCGGTACTTGCCGCTGCGCAGTCCCCCGAGGCTGCCGTTCAGGCGGGCGCTACCGTGGGCGACGGAATGAAGTACCTTGCCGCTGCTCTCCCGACAGGTCTTGCGACCATCGGTACAGGTATCGCGGTCGGCAACGCGGCTTCCGCGGCTATCGGAGCCGTAAGCGAGGACGAAAAGACATTCTCCAAGGCACTGATCTTCGTTGCGCTGGGTGAAGGTGTCGCAATTTACGGACTTCTCGTTTCAATACTCATACTCAACGGTTAAGTGATATGAAGTGCTGGCTTATTAGCGACAACGTTGATACGCAGATGGGAATGCGGCTCGCGGGAGTCGAGGGAGTGGTCGTGCATCAGTATGACGAGGTCATCAAGGCTCTTGACGATGCGGTATCCCGCGACGATATAGCCGTTATCTTCGTGACCAAGATACTCACAGACCTGTGCAGGCAGGAGATAGCGGAGCGAAAGCTCACTCTGCGCAAACCGCTGATAGTGGAGATACCGGATCGTCACGGCGATTCGCACATATCCGAGACTCTCGGAAGGTATGTGAGCGACGCTATCGGAATGAAGATCGGATAACAAGGTACAGAATTATGGCAGACAACGCAAAACTTGAAAGACTGAAACAGCAGATACAGGCTGCCGCCGAAGCCGACGCGAAGCGAATGATAGAGGACGCTCAGCAGCAGGCTGCGGCAATGATAAACGACGACGGGGAGCGCAGAACGGGACAGACCGCGATGCTCTCCAAAGTATCGCGCTATGAGGGCGACCTTCGCAAACAGATCGCCGAAGCCCGTTATATCGCGGACAGAAAGGTACTCATGCACCGCAACAACCTCGTGAACGGGCTGTTTGAGGATATAAAAAAGGAACTCGAAGATTTTGTTTCCTCCGACAGCTATCCCGGACACCTCGAAAAGTGCGTGAACATAGCGAACCGAACACGTTCTCTCTCCGACCCCGTGTTCGTGTATTGCCGCAAGGCAGACCTCGAACTCGCGGAAAAGGCTCTCGAACGCTTCGGCGTAAAGCCGCAGCCCGACAAAAATATCCACATCGGCGGACTCATGTTCAAATACCCTGTCAAGGGCATCTTCCTTGACCTTACCCTCGATTCCGCTTTCGACGACGAGCGCGAGGCATTTTCAGCCCGCTCCGAAATGCAGCTGTAAGTTGTCGCTGCGCTCTCCCCCCTGCAACCCTCCTGAAAGAGCAGCCGCTTTGCCTTGCAGCGGAGGAAGGGACTACGCACCTTGCCATTAACGATCAGATGCTTTTTATAAAAGGTGCAGATAAATAACGAATTTAAAAGCGCAGCGGTCAAAGTCTTTTAGGAAGGGGGTCCGGGGGAAAGCCCTTTTCTTCAGAAAAGGGTTTCCCCCGGTCTCGAGCGCAGCGACCTTATCGCCGCGAGGCGACGGCTCGAGCGCAGCGACCTTATCGCCGCGAGGCGACGGCTCGAGCGCAAGCGGCCCTATCGCCGCGAGGCGACGGAAAGGATAGTCTGATGACCAATAAGATATATGCAATAAACGGTCCTGTAATAAAGATACGGAACACGAAGGATTTCTCGATGCGGGAAATGGTATTCGTGGGCAAAAAGAAGCTGGTAGGTGAAGTCATCGGCGTGAACGACGAGATGACCACCATACAGGTCTATGAGAATACGGCAGGACTTAAAATAGGCGAGATCGTAAGAGGTTCCGGCGGTCCTATGAGCGTTACGCTCGGTCCCGGAATAATCTCCAATATATTCGACGGTATAGCAAGACCGCTTCGTGATATGAAAAAGACCGACGGCGTCTATGTCACCGAGGGCAGCGATATACCAACAGTGGACGGCGAACGGGAATTTGACGTCAGCATCACAGTTAAGAAAGGCGATAAGCTCACCGCTGGGCAGATATACGCTACCTGCCCGGAGACTGCGCTCATCGTCAATAAAGTGATGGTGCCGCCGGATATAGCGGAATGTACCGTTACTTTCGCGGCTCCCGACGGGAAGTATAAGGTGAACGATACCATTCTGAAAGTCGATGTGAACGGCGAGGAAATGCCGCTTACGCTGTGTCAGAGATGGCCTATCAGAACTCCCCGTCCCGTCAGGACAAGAATTCCGATAAATACCCCGCTTATCACGGGACAGAGAGTGCTTGACTCAATAGTACCTATCGCAAAAGGCGGTACAGCTGCTATCCCGGGCGGCTTCGGCACAGGTAAGACCATGACCCAGCACCAGATCGCAAAGTGGTGCGACGCGGATATCATCGTCTATATCGGCTGCGGTGAGCGCGGAAATGAAATGACGCAGGTGCTCGAAGAGTTCTCCGAACTTATCGACCCTAAGAGCGGCAAACACCTCACCGACCGTACCGTACTTATCGCAAACACCTCAAATATGCCTGTCGCGGCGCGTGAAGCATCCATTTATACCGGTATAACCATTGCCGAATATTACCGCGATATGGGCTACGATATCGCGATAATGGCGGACTCCACCTCCCGCTGGGCGGAGGCACTCCGTGAGATATCCGGACGACTGGAGGAAATGCCCGCCGAGGAGGGCTACCCCGCATACCTGCCCTCCCGCCTCGCGGAATTCTACGAACGCGCCGGAAACTGCAATGTCCTCTCCGGCAAGCGCGGCAGTGTCACCATAATAGGCGCGGTATCCCCCGCAGGTTCCGACTTTTCCGAGCCTGTCACACAGAACACAAAGCGTTTTGTGCGCTGCTTCATTGCACTCGACAAGCCCCTCGCCTACGCAAGACACTACCCCGCTATCAACTGGCTCACCAGTTACTCGGAGTATATCCCCGATTTCGAGGAATACTACGAACAGAATGTGGGCAGGGATTTCCTTTCCGTCCGTCAGCGCATAAGCAATATACTGCTTGAAGAAAACAAACTCATGGAGATAGTAAAGCTGATAGGCTCGGACGTACTGCCAGACGACCAGAAGCTGGTGCTTGAGGCGGCAAAGGTGATACGCGTGGGATTTCTCCAGCAGAACGCGTTCCATAAGGACGATACCTTTGTACCGATGAGCAAGCAGCTCTCTATGATGCGGACGATACTGAAACTGTACGACGCGGCAGAGGAAGCACTGTCACGCGGCGTGAACGTGCGTTCGATAATCGGTACGGGACTTTTCGACAAGCTCATAAAAATGAAATACGACATTCCGAACGACAAGCCGGAAATGTTCGATGAATACGACCGAGAGATAGACAATGTCATCGGCGGACTTAAATGACAGGAGGCGTACAGGTAAATGCTGAGTATCCAATATTCGGGTCTTGCGGAAGTAAACGGACCCCTTGTATGCCTTGAAGGTGTAAGCGGCGTTTCTTATGAGGAAATAGCCGAGCTGCGCCTTGCGGACGGTACAAAGCGCATGGGGCGCGTGGTGCAGATGGAGGGCGACAGAGTAGTACTTCAGGTGTTCGAGGGAACATCGGGTCTGTCGCTGGACAATACCCGCACAGTGTTCAGGGGGAAACCCCTTGAAATACCGCTGAGCACAGAGATGCTCGGACGAGTTTTCAACGGCGCCGGAAAGCCTGCCGACGGTCTCGGCGATGTGTTTGCCGAGAAGTACGGTGACATAAACGGCAGAGCGCTGAACCCCGTTGCGAGAAGCTATCCGCGCAACTATATCCATACCGGCATAAGCTCCATAGACTGCCTTATGACGCTGATACGCGGACAGAAGCTGCCGATATTCTCCGGCTCGGGTCTGTCACACAACAAGCTTGCCGTACAGATAGTAAAACAGGCGCGTATCGCGGAGGAGAACGGCAGGGATTTCGCCGTTGTATTCGCGGCTATGGGCGTACAGAACGATGTGGCGGACTATTTCAGACGCCAGTTCGAGCAGGCAGGCGCAAGCGGCAGAGTTGTCATGTTCCTGAACCTCTCCAACGACCCGATAATCGAGCGTATCCTCACCCCGAAGTGCGCACTGACCACCGCGGAATATCTCGCTTTCGAGAAGAATATGCATATTCTTGTCATCATGACAGATATCACTTCTTACGCGGAAGCTCTCCGTGAATTCTCCTCTTCAAAGGGCGAGATACCGGGAAGAAAGGGCTATCCGGGCTACCTGTACTCCGACCTTGCTTCGATGTACGAAAGAGCCGGCGTAATAGAAGGCTCTTCCGGCTCGGTAACGCAGATACCGATACTCACAATGCCGAACGACGATATCACCCACCCTATCCCCGACCTCACGGCGTATATCACAGAGGGACAGATAGTTTTCGACAGAACACTTGATTCCGAGGGCGTTTACCCCGGATTGTCGGTATTGCTGTCGCTGTCCCGTCTGATGAAGGACGGCATAGGCGAGGGCTACACCAGAGCCGACCACAATGATGTTGCAAACCAGCTCTTTGCCGCGTACGCAAAGGTGCAGGACGCACGTTCCCTTGCTTCGGTAATAGGTGAGGACGAACTTTCCGACATCGACAAGAAGTACATCTCCTTCGGCAAGGAATTTGAACAGCGGTTCTTAAATCAGGGCTTCGATGAGAACCGCAGCATGGACGAGACGCTTGAACTCGCGTGGGATCTGCTGTCACTGCTGCCGAAATCCGAACTTGACCGAATGAACGCAAAGCTCATCGAAGAACATTACAGAGAACAGAAATGATAAGGAAAGGAGCATAGGCTTATGGCACAGCAGGTATTTGCCACGAAAGGCAATCTGATAAACGCGAAACATTCGCTGAAACAGGCACAGCTCGGCTATGAGCTTATGGACAGGAAGCGCAATATCCTGATACGCGAAATGGTCACTCTCACCGACAAGGCAAAAGAGCTGAGCGGCACTCTCGAAAACATCTACGCTGAGGCGTATGCGGCTTTGCAGCACGCCAATGTCATCGACGGCGTACTGCTTGAAAAATGCAAGTCCATGCCGGTTGACAGCACGGTAGATATATCCTACCGCAGTGTTATGGGTATCGAACTTCCCGCAGTTTCCGGAGGAGACCCGGAGCCGAAGCTCTGTTACAGCCTCGCGGATACCGATTCCAGCTATGACAGGGCGTATGCCTGCTTTCTGAAAGCCAAGCAGACGGGTCTGCTGCTCGCGGAGATCGAGAACAGCGTTTACCGCCTGTCCGTGGCTATCCGCAAATCGCAGAAAAGAGCGAACGCGCTGAAAAATATCCTTATCCCGACCTACCGCGCCCAGGTGAAATTCATCTCCGAGTCACTGGAAGAAAAAGAACGTGAAGAGTTCTCCCGCCAGAAGATAATAAAAGCTGCAAAAGCAAAATAATAAAAGACCGTCCGACAGAACGAACCGCCGGACGGTCATTTTTGTCATGCCGACATCATTATATCCGCGTAATGCTCTTCCATTTGCTCAAGCGCAGAACTCAGCAGACGCGAGATGTGCCGCGGAGAATATCCGAGTTTCTCCGATATCTTCTCAATGCTCTCATGGAGTATGTAACGGCGCTCCGTCACTATACGCTCATTGGCGTCGTCAAGAGCGCGGACAAAATACATTATCTCGTCTTTCCGGTCAACGAGCCTGTCGATCTCGGCGTCTATCTTATTCTCAAGATCGGCGATCTTTGCGGCATATTTGCCTACCTTGTCCGAGTGAGTGCCGACAGACCGGCTCTCGCTGCCGATCTTTGCGGTGCAGCGTTCGGCAAGCGCCCGAAGCTGCGCTATCTCATCAAGTTTCAGGTTGATGCTGTCGTCGATCTCTTTGTGCGATTCAAGAAATTTTTTAATATCCATTCTGTTCTCCGTTATATATTATACAGTGATTTCCGTAGCGCAGCTGAGACAAATTATCATATCTTTCACCTCATAAGCGCTGTCTCCCTCAAAAAGCGGTTCTCCGCAAACCGAACAGGATACTGTGCTTATCAGCAGACCGGTGCTGCCGCAGGAACGGCATACATCGGCTGAAACACAGTCGTCCTCATATTTTCTGCCGGGTCTTTCGCCCGAACTTCCGCAGTTTTTACATAGGTACATATTCCTCCCTTCTCACACATCGGGGCAATGTGATGTTGCGTATTTGGGACAACTTAATAATAACACAATTTGTTCTCTTTGTCAACCCATTTTTGCAACTAATAAAAATATTTTTCAAAATATGTTGCATTATAGGGACAAATGTGGTATAATAAATGTGTCCTCAATAACTGCCTTTTGGCAGTTATTGACTGAAAATCTGCAAAACGGATTTTCAGATGTTGTTTAAATGCGCCTGCGGTGCATTTAAACAACGGACACATTCCTTGATGTCAAGCTCATTTCGTCCTTCGGACGAACAAAAGTGCAAGGAAAATCCTAAAATATATAAATTTTCCTTGCACTTTTGCAGCCAATAAATTGCTTCAAGCTGCGCTATGAAGCAATTTGTTGGCTGATGAGCAGACATTAATAAGTTCATAAAGAAAAAGGAAGTGACGATATGAGTGTATCGGAAAGAATAGCGCTCCGCCGTAAGGAGCTTGGCCTGTCCTATCAGGAGCTTGCCGACAGGACAGGTATCAGCAAATCCACACTCCAGAGATACGAGACGGGAGCGATCGGGAATATCCCCCTCGAAAAGCTCGGAGTACTCGCAAAAGGTCTTGAGACCACTGACCTGTATATACTCGGAAAGAATGAGGGCGCAAACGCCGAAGTATTAGGCACCGGCATATATCAGATACCCGTTTTCGACAGCGTGAGCGCGGGCTTCGGAGCATACGCTGACAGCCAAGCTGTGCGCTATATACCGACATATCTCGAACATGGCGGGGAGCACCCGGATTATCTGTGGATAAATGTCCGCGGCGACAGTATGTCACCGAAGATCGAGGACGGAGATCGTATCCTCGTCAAGCGGCTGGACAGCATCGACAGCGGAAGTGTGGCGGTCGTGATGATCGGTGATGACGCTTATGTCAAAAAGATCAAGTACGGAAAGGACTGGGTCGAGCTTCACTCGTTCAATCCCTATTACCCCGTACGCCGCCTTGAGGGCGAGGACGCGCGCAGCGTGCGGGTAGTCGGGCTGGTCATGGAAGTCTCAAAAAAGCTGTAAAAATGATTTGAGCCATGACACAAACGGGCTACGCGCCGCACTTGCCGCAGCGGGAACAGCCGTTGCAGATCGGACGCTGACCGCAGGTCTCACATTTTTCGCGGAAATACGGTCTGTACAGTTCTTCTTCGGGGATAGGACAGCCCCAGCTGTCGCAGAGCCGGAAATGCATGGGTCTGCCCATGTAATTCATTCCGGACTTCTTCGCCTGCTCACCCTGTATCCCGGCGCTTTCTATGCGGTAAAGCCTGCCGTCCTTGATAAAGCGTCTGCCGGTGCCGCAGAAAACGAATGTGACGTTGTTGTCCGCACATTCCTGTCTCAGGAGCTTCACCCAGTCGAAATTGCAGGGGCGTGAGCCGTCATAATTTTCGCCGTCGCAGATCACCTGCTCTATCTGCCCGGTCTCAAGATACTTTCTTATGCTCACCTCGCCGATGAAAGGTGCGCACATCACGCCTTTATGCTTAAACGGAAGGCTGAGGAGTATGGGGATCCGTTCGTCGGCGCGGCGCTGATTTTCGGCGCTCACATTGAAAAAAATATTCTCCCAGCCGTCCCCCCAGTCCTCCGGAAGACACTGAGCGACACGTTCCGGGCGTTTGGTAAGCAGGAAGAATATCACATCGCGGCGGATGCGCATGATGTCCCAGGCTTCTTCACGCCATTCGTCCGCCTGTTCGAGAAAGAAGTCCGATGTCATGCAGACACGGATAGTCTCGCCGCTCTTTATTTTATAGCTGCCTTTCCTGTCACGGCTGAGCGGATAGTCAAAGCCCGCTTTCGTGCGGTATATCTCCGAGCCGTCCTTGTCGCGCATCTTGTCAAGAAAGTACATATAACAGTTGGCACAGCCCTCGCTTTTTTTCACGCAGCCGTGCCATGGATTCCATATATCGTGCATGGGGTATTACTGTCCTCGTTTCTGGTTCAGACCTGCCAGAATGTCGTCGATGTTGTAGCGCTCCTCCGAGTCGTCTTTCAGCAGCGCATCAAGTCTCGGTATGGAGGTCGCGGTATTCATCTCGCTGCGGCGCGGAACATACTGACGGACATTGTCCTCAGGCTCGGTGCGGGGCGTAAGGCGGCGCTGCGGAGCCTGCTCCTGCTGTGTCGGCATGGTGCGTATCTGAGCGGTATTGCCGGTATTGCGGGGCTGCCGCAGCAAGGGACGCTGCGCGGTCTGTGAGAGCTGACGTGCGGACTGCTCCTGCATATCTGTCCGGAGCTGCTGTGTGGCGCTTACTGCCCGTGCCGCTGCCTGCGTCATAGTTGCCGTCCTGCTTTTTGACAGTTCACCTATGACCGCTGTGCGGGCAAGGTTCGCGGTTTTCTGAGCCTGATTCATGATGCTCTTTTCGCGCACCTCGAATTCTTTTTCCGCGGCTATTGCGGCACCGCGCGTCTTTTTTATGTCATTTACGATGTCAGCACGATTTTTGCTGATATCATGTTCAGCCTTTGCCGCCTCTATCGCATCGTTCAGCTTCTTCTGTGAAAGCGGAGCGGTATTGCTGCGCATGGGGCGCTTCTGCTGAGCTGTCTGCGGGGAGCGGCGCGATGCTGTGGGAGAAAGGAAAAGCGGATCCTGCACCGTATTCCGTAAATCGGACGGTATCTGCTCCGTGCGCCGCTGTGCGGTTCGCTTGCTGCCTATGCTCTCGCTTATGGCATTATCGTATATACCTATGCTGCTGTCGAGCGTCGATCCGCGGTATGCCCGTACAGCTTCCGCTGTGCCGCGTCTTTCGCGGGCCGCTTTTTCCGAACCGGGGAGATAGGTGGGGGTCTCATACTGCTTCTTTACTGTCTCTATCTCAGGCTGCGGCATTATCTTCGCCGCAAACTTCCCTATTTCAAGCACTATGATTATTATGCTCGGCATGATCGCAATAAGAAGCATTCCGAGCGGCGATATCGCAAACCTGATGAGCGCCCCCCAGAAATCCGAATAACTCATGCCCTTCGCCACTATCTGGCTTTGGGTAAGGGTGATCTCCGCGCCGTTTTCCGTAATTACCCGGAAACTATATACACCGTCCGACAGATCCGGAGTTATGACCTGAGCAAGCGCAGGTTTACCGTTCTCAAGCTTGAATATGACCACATTCGTCTGTTCGATCTCCGAATACGGCACCTGCTTTGCTATGACAGCAGTTCCGTTCTTCAGAAAATCAAAGGCGTCCGTTTTCAGAAGATATACGTTAGTCCCGAATATGTTCGGAGTTCCTCCGCCCGATGAGTAAACAACAGCAGTCACCCCGAGAAACAATGCCAGAACCAGAAATGCCCCGCATAAGACCCTCAGAATGATCTGAAAAGTTTTATTTTTAAGGCTCATTTTTTAAAACCTCTCTTGACAAAATCCGAAAAATGAGTATAATATATTAAGTAGGTGTAAGACACCTATTTTATTCTATCACATTTTTCGTGTTTTTGCAATACTTTTTTACAATATTTATTGTTTTGGACGCTTTTTGCCACAAGATGTTGTGGAGGGAAAATGGATACAGTCTGCAATATGATAAAAAAACAGGTCGATGCGAATTATATCAACCTCAGGACGGCTATCCTCACCTATGACCGCGACGCGCTTGTGTGCGGCGCTCCCGCATGGCGGTACGTTTACCATACGATACATTCCGCCGATAAGTGGTTCTTCAATCCCTTCGTGTATGAGGAACCTTCCTTCCACGAGCAGGGGCTCGATAACCCGAATATTCCGTGTAAAACAGTGCTCAGCGACCGGCAGCTCCTCGATTACCTCGAACAGGTGCGCGTGAAGACCTCCGATTATCTCGGATCGCTTACCGATGAAATGCTTGGTGAGTGTCCTCCCGAGTGTAAGTATTCACGGCTGGAACTCGTGCTGATGCAATTCCGTCACCTGTCCGTACATGTAGGTCTTCTTAACGGGCAGACCGCCGAACGGACCGGTAAATTCCCGGTATATGTCACCCCCGACAGTCTCGACAGACTCAACAGCGGACTCTATGAGTGAAAGGAAAAGTATGTGCAATATCGAACGATACGATGTTAATGAGAACTGGGCTCATTCCGGTATAGTCAAAGCCGGAGATTACTGCTTCCTTAACTACTGTGTCGGAAATGTCGGCGGCTCCGTCGAAGAACAGATAAACGGCGCTTTCGATGAAATGGAAAAACGGCTCGCGCTCGTCGGACTTACATTGGAAAATGTCGTTCAGATGGACTGCCTGTTCAGAGATGTCTGGAATATCCCGGTAATGGAAAAAGTCATTAAGCAAAGATTCAATGGGCATTACCCGGCTCGTAAATCCATACAGACAAACTTCGCACATGAGGGCGGAGAAACAGGTCTCCTGTTTCAGGCCGACGCTGTGGCTTACTGCGGGCGATAATTTTCATGCATACAAAGTGAATTCAATAAGTCGTGCAGAGAGGTCATGGAGTACCGATAAAGCAAATCCGAAGCAGCACGAGATCAAACATAGACTTTACAAAATTTAATATGCTGGTGTAGCAGCTGCACGATGCAGCGGCGAATTCGCCAAAAGCGCGCACGATGCGCGCATACAGAGCGAATTCAACAAGTCGGTAGCATTTTCAGCGTCCGCTGCCTGTGGCAGATGAAGGACGGCGAAAATGGCGTAGCGGTCGAAAAAATATGAGCTTGCGAAATATTTTTCGGGAACCGCAAGTGTAAAGCGCATCAAGAGCGCAGGTCATGGAGTATCAATAAAGCGACGCAGGCAGTCGGATCAAAACATAGACTTTACAATTTTTCAATAAATTTAATACGCTGGTGTAGCTCAGTCGGTAGAGTAGCGCATTCGTAATGCGCAGGTCGTGGAGTACTGATAAAGCGACCACGGCACGATGCCGTGAGGATTTGCCCAAAAGCGTGCAGGACGCACGCAAAAAAAAGCAAATCCGAATCAGCTCGGATCAAAACATAGACTTTACAAAATTTTCACAATTTAATATGCTGGTGTAGCTCAGTCGGTAGAGCAGCGCATTCGTAATGCGCAG
>CAMVGH010000041.1 GCA_947166945.1 uncultured Clostridia bacterium | reverse complement strand
CGGTATTATTATTATTTATTTATACTTGTAAAGCGATATCTTTTCAAATCCGTCGAGAAGTTCATCGGAAAGCTTGAATGCCTCGGCAACACCTCTTGCGACACATTCAAGCGGGTTTTCCGCAACATAACATTTTATGTGCGTTTCCTGTGATATCGCTTTATCAAGTCCTCCGAGCAAAGCTCCTCCGCCTGTGAGTACGATACCGTTTTCATGGATATCTCCCACCAGTTCCGGCGGAGTGACCTCAAACACGGCCTTTATCTCATCTATTATTTCCATAACAAGCTCGGCTACCGCTTCGGCAACATCAAGATCTGATATCTCCATAGTAACCGGAAGACCTTTTATCAGATGTCTTCCCTTTATCTTCATAGTTTTGTTTCCCGTGGGATCATACACATTTGCTATGGTCTTTTTTATATTTTCAGCAGTTTTTTCGCCGATAAGAAGCTTGTATTTCTGTGTTACAAAACGAATTATGGCTTCATCAAATTTATTTCCCGCTACCTTTATTGATTCGGATTTTACTATACCGTTGAAAGAAACTACCGCAACATCAGCGGTACCGCCGCCGATATCCACCACCATACAGCCATTGGGTTTTGATATGTCTATACCCGCTCCGAGAAGAGCGGCGATAGGTTCTTCAATAATATATACCTTTCTGGCTCCGGCGGAAAGAGCAGCTTCAACTACCGCTCTTGTCTCTACATCGGTGACTGATGACGGCACACAGATAATGATCCGTGGCTTCAGGAGCATACTGCCGCTTACTTTGCGTATGAATTCCGAGATCATAGCCTCAGCCATTATGTTGTCCGAAATCACTCCGTCCGCGAGCGGCTTTACTGCAACAATATACTCCGGAGTCCTGCCTATCATTTTATAGGCTTCCTCCCCTACCGCGAGCACCTGCTTTTTCTTTTTGTCGTAAGCCACGACGCTCGGTTCATCGATAACTATACCCTTTCCGCCGATCGTGATTATTGTATTGGCTGTACCAAGATCTATTCCGATATCAATTGAACTCATATTTTAATATATATCTCCGTTCTTTTCATATAGGTCATTAGCATACGCGATAAGCGAAGACCTATTATTCTCATTTTTTTCATCTATGACTGTTTCCAGCAATTTATGAAGAACAATTCCTATTTCCGCTCCTGAATAACCTATCTTTTTCATATCATTGCCGTTCACAGCAAGATCTTTGAGTGAAAAACATTCATTTTCCGATATGATCTCCCGTGCAGTCTCAGCAGCGGCATTATATATCTTTATTCTTTCCCTGCAGCTGACATTCTTTCCCATATCATCGGCAATATGCACTTTTAACATATCAAAGAACATATCCTGCCCGTATCTGTTCAGATACCGCTTTATGAGATTTCTTCTGTTCTCGATGGGGATATCATGCGTCTCGACCAGCCGGATAACTTTCCCGGAAATCTCATTTCCATATTTCATACGTTTCAGAAAGTTTTCCGCAATGCGTACACTTCCTTTGGCGTGTCCCTTGAAATGTCCTGTTCCGTCCTCGCCGACAGTGAAATATTCCGGTTTTCCAATATCGTGCAGAAGCATCGTCAGCCGCAGATGCGGAATAGGGTCAATAGCTGCGACTGTGGCAATTATGTGCTCCAGCACATCTCTGTCATGATACTTGTTATGCTGTTCAAATCCGCGGCAGACAGCTATTTCGGGCAGAAATACAGCGAACACGTCATAAAATTCCCGCAGGACATTTTCACAATTTCCGCAAAGCAATTTGTTAAGCTCCGAGGCAATGCGTTCGCCCGCTATATTCTCTAAAAGCTGCCGGTTCCTGTGAACTGATCCGGCGGTATTCTCTTCAATTGTGAGTCCGCAGCAGGAGGCGAAACGAAGTGCTCTTAAGATACGGAGCCCGTCCTCATTGAAACGCTCATCAGGATCTCCTATTGCACGAACTATCCCCTTTTCAAGATCGGAACGTCCGCCGAAAATATCGACAATACCTACTGCGGGGTTGTATGCCATAGCATTTATCGTAAAATCCCTGCGTTTCAGATCCTCGGCGAGTTTAGTAGTGAAAGTGACATTTTCGGGACGCCGATTATCGGTATATTCACCGTCAACCCGATATGTGGTAACTTCGACCGGCATTTCTCCCGAAATAACAGTCAGCGTTCCGTATTTTATTCCTGTCTCCACAGTACGAAGACCCTCGAACACCATCTTCATCTCATCGGGTTTTGCGCTTGTAGTCACATCGTAATCTTCAGGCTCAGTTCCGAGCAGATAATTACGGATACACCCGCCTACAGCATAAGCCTCAAATCCGTTTTCATTGAGTCTTTCGATCACCGTAAGTACTTCGGGCGGGAGTTTGAAATTATTCATTGCACATCTCTTTGATTATGGTATTTGCCTTTTCATAGATAATTTCCGGCTTTTCTCCTACAAAGAACTCTCCGCATTCATATAACAGTTTACCGTTTACCATTGTGCGCTTTACATTCTGTTTGCTGCCGGAATATACTATATTTTTTGCTATATTGTTAAGAGGCTGCATATTAGGCTGGTTCAGGTCGATCTCTATTATATCCGCTTTCTTTCCGACAGCAAGAACATCACAGTCATACAGTCTCATAGCGTGTGCGCCGTTCACACATGCCATTTTAAGCACTTCGGCAGCATCACACGCCTCCGCGTCTTTCTCGCTGATTTTCTGAAGACCTGTTACAAGGAACATTTCTCTGAACATATCGAGACAGTTGTTGCTTGCCGGTCCGTCTGTTCCGATCGCAACCGGAATACCTTCTTTCAGATATCTGCAAATTGGAGCTATGCCGCTTGCAAGTTTGGTATTGGAGCCGGGATTTGTTACAGCGAACAGTTTCCTGTCCCTGAATATCTCAATATCCTTTTCGCTCATCCATACGCAATGATAACCGCCGCCGCCGTAATTATACATACCTATGCTGTCGAGCAGTTCGGTCGGTGTCTTTCCATAGCGTTCAATACACTCGTCAACTTCTTTCCTTGTCTCGGAGTTATGTACAAAAACAGGAAGCTTACGGCGATTTGCAAGTCCGGACAGCTGCTTCATCAATTCAAGACTTGTTGTATATTCCGCATGGAAACCGAGGTGATAGGAGATCAGCGGATCAACGGCATTGTATTTGTCGTAATCTTTTTCCATTTGTTCTACGGAACCGCCGAAATTGTTCATAGAGTCGCAAAGCACCGTGCGGAACCCACTGTCGATGCTTGCGCTGACAATAGCCTCGGTTTTCATATACATATCAAAGTTCGCAGTCATGCCGCTTGTGAGATATTCGAGAATACCAAGACGGGAAAGCCAGTAAACTCTGTCGGGAGTAAGCTTTGCTTCCATAGGAAATACGCGGTTGAACAGCCATTCCTGGAGCGGAAGGTCATCTGCGAACGATCGCAGAAATGTCATCGCCGTGTGGGTGTGGGCATTCTTAAAACCGGGCATGAGGACATTGCCTTTACAGTCGATCTCCTTATCAAAGCTGCTGTCCCCTTTTGTGTTTCCGATATAAACTATCTTATCGGCATCAACGTGAAGTTCGCCTTCCATAATATTGATACCGTCTGTCATTGTGAGTATTCTTGCGTTGTAGAATCTTGTTTTCATTTTTAATTCCTTTCATTCATATATCATTTGAAAAGAGCGGAAAGACTGTCTGTATAAGGATATCTGCATATTCCCTTTTCAGTGACGATAGCAGTTATAAGTTCCGCGTCTGTAACATCGAACGCGGGGTTGTACGCCTTGACGGACGCGGGTGCCATGGGTTCTTTGTAGAATTTCGTCTTTATCTCATCAGGGTCACGTTCCTCTATCACGATGTCCGCACCGGTCTTGCAATTCATATCTATCGTTGATGACGGGCAGAACACATAGAACGGCACCCCATAGTATTTTGCAAGGACTGCTACCCCGCTTGTACCGATCTTGTTGGCTGTATCTCCGTTTGCCGCTACGCGGTCACAGCCGACAAAGCAGGCATTTATCTTTCCCTGTTTCATAACGATGCTTGCCATATTGTCACATATAAGCGTTACATCTATGCCTGCCTTATCAAGCTCATAGGAAGTCAGACGCGCCCCTTGCAGCAAAGGACGGGTCTCGTCGGTATATGCGTGGAATGTATATCCTTTTTCTTTTCCGAGCAACAGAGTGCCGAGACCGGTCCCATATACTGATGTGGCGAGAGGACCTGCATTGCAGTGTGTCAGAATACCGTCACCGTCTTTGACGAGAGTAAGCCCGTATTCGGATATGGCTCTGCACATTGCCACATCTTCTTCCTGTATTGCGAGGCTTTCATCACGCATCGCCGAAAGAACAGCAGCCGTACCTTTTCCGCTTTGCGAGTGAGCGGATCTCTTTACCCGTTCCAGAGCATGAAACAGATTCACGGCAGTAGGACGTGAAGAATTGATGTATTGCGCAGTCTTATCTATAAATTCAAGTAAAGCCGGCTCCTCTGAAATACCGGAACGAACAGCGGTCACATACAGCCCCATTCCCGCACATATCCCGATAGCAGGAGCGCCTCGGACCTTTAATTTTTTGATTGCTTCGTAAAAGTCCTCGGATTTTACAAGAGTGAGATATTCCAAATGATTGGGAAGCTTTGTTTGGTCTATGATAACAACGCTCTGTCCGGAAACGGACAGGACGACATTTTCCACCTTCATTTTTTGTCTCCCTTACAGTGCGTTATGGATATTGACAACAGAACCGCGTATCAGTTTTTTGAACAGCGGTGCAGCCTTGTTTGAAGCTTCCATTACCTCATCATGGGTAAGCGGATTATCCGTAAGACCGCAGCCAAGATTGCAGACACAGGAAATACCCACTATCTTCATTCCCGCATGATTTGCCGCTACAGCTTCACACGCCGTACTCATTCCTACAGCGTCACCGCCAAGCATACGGCACATTCTTACCTCAGCCGGAGTTTCAAAATTCGGACCTGTAAGCTGAATATATACGCCCTGTTTCAAAGCTATATCAAGGTCTTTTGCTGTTTTTATTACGATTTCGCGGAGATCCTTGTCATAAATCTCGTGCATATCGGGAAATCTTGTTCCCAGTTCTTCAAAATTCGCTCCGATAAGCGGACTGGGAACGAAATTCATGATCTGATCGGTTATCAGCATAAAATCACCTGCGGTGAACTCCGGATTGCAGGAACCGCTGGCATTTGTAAGGAAAAGCACTTTCGCCCCCATAAGCTTCATAAGTCTGGTTGGAAGAACAACGTCCTGCATAGGGTATCCCTCATAGTAATGCACTCTTCCCTGCATTATTACAACAGGAACACCGTCCATATATCCGAAGACGAATCTTCCTTTATGACCAAGCACGGTTGACTGCGGAAAACCATCGATATCCTTGTAATCAAGTACCGCCCTGATATCTATCTCATCTGCAAGCGCACCGAGACCGGAACCGAGTATCAGTGCGACCTCCGGTACAAAATCTATCTTGTTTTTGAAACATTCATAGCATTTTCTGAGTTTTTCCTGCGGTGTCATATCATAATTCCTTTCGCATATATATTATTCCTGTCCTTTCTGCATGGGCAGTTATTTTATTATAACACATTTTTTATATTTTTTCAATAATTCCGTCAATAATTATTCCTTTTTTAAGAAAAATACTGTATAAATGCAAAAAAGTCTTGAAATTCGTCTTGTTTTGGTATATAATAGATGTGTTATTTTTAATTTTAAGAAAGGATCGAAAAATGAGTACAAACAGAAAAATCGGATTTGACAATGATATGTATCTCAGGACGCAGTCCGAGCATATCCGGGAACGTATTTCCCACTTTGACGATAAGCTCTACCTCGAATTCGGCGGCAAGCTGTTCGATGATTACCATGCTTCAAGGGTACTTCCGGGATTTATGCCCGACAGCAAACTGCGTATGCTTCTTCAGCTGAAAGATGATGCCGAAATAGTAATTGTCATCAATTCAGGAGATATAGAAAAGAACAAGATAAGAAGCGACCTCGGAATTACCTATGATGTCGATGTTATAAGACTTATCGGAGTATTCAGAAAGTTCGGGCTGTACGTAAGCAGTGTTGTTCTTACACAGTATGAGAACCAGACTTCCGCAGACGCTTTTGCGGACAGGCTCAGAGCACTCGGTGTCAAGGTATATCATCATTACAAGATAAGCGGTTACCCGTCCAATCTTTCTCTGATCATGAGTGATGACGGATACGGAAAAAATGACTATATAGAGACTTCACGACATCTCGTCGTAGTTACGGCACCCGGTCCCGGCAGCGGTAAAATGGCTACATGTCTGTCCCAGCTGTATCACGAACATAAGCGCGGTCTGAATGCGGGTTACGCGAAATTCGAGACATTCCCGATCTGGAATCTTCCTCTCAAACACCCTGTCAATATTGCTTATGAAGCCGCTACTTCCGATCTTAATGACGTAAACATGATAGACCCGTTCCATCTCGAAGCATACGGTAAAACAACAGTCAATTATAACCGCGATGTTGAGATATTCCCTGTTCTGAACGCTATGTTTGAGAGCATTTTCGGAGAGTCACCCTATAAATCTCCGACAGATATGGGCGTTAATATGGCAGGAAACTGTATAATAGATGACGAAGTTGTCCGTGAAGCAGCAAAAGAGGAAATTATCCGCCGTTATTACATAGGACTGTGCGAACAGCGCAAGGGACAGATCTCAGATGATGAAGTATATAAACTTGAGCTTCTGATGAAACAGGCCGGTGTTACAAAGGACGACCGCCGTGTTGTAGCACCAGCTCTTGCTAAAGAACAGGCTACCGGCAATCCCGCCGCTGCAATGGAACTGCCCGACGGAACTATCCTTACCGGAAAGACTTCCAATCTTCTCGGTGCCGCTTCCGCATTGCTTCTCAACGCTCTCAAATATTTCGGCGGTATTGATGACGATAAACTCCTCATGTCTCCTCATGTTATCGAGCCTATACAGAACCTTAAAGTCAACCACTTCGGCAGCGCAAACCCGAGACTGCATACTGATGAAACACTTCTTGCGCTCTCTATCTGCGCTAACACCAGCGAAGACGCAAAAAAAGCTATCGACCAGCTTTCAAAGCTCCGCGGCTGTGATGTTCACTCAACAGTGATCCTGTCGGCAGTTGACGAACGCACATTCAAACGGCTCGGTGTGAACCTTACCTGTGAACCGAAATACGGCACTCCGGAATCCTGACCCATGCGAATTGTCTCAATTTGCAGTTCAAGCAAAGCTAACTGCACATATATAGAAAGCGGCGGAAAAGGCTTTATAGTCGATATAGGCTGTACGTACAAAGCGCTGTGCAGCGGTCTTGAGCTTGCCGGACGGAGTGTTTCCGACATAAACGCGGTATTTATAACCCACGAACATTCAGACCATATAGCAGGATTGCTCACTCTTACCAAAAAGATGAATGTTCCGGTATATGCTTCCGAGGGAACACTCAATATGATCGTTTCCAAGGGAAAAGCTTCCGAAAATGCGGATCTTCGCCTTATAAACGACATAGAAAATGCACCGATCAATGTAAAAGCACACGCATTCCATACCCCGCATGACAGTGCGGAAAGCACGGATTATACATTCAGCGACGGAGAAACCAGGATCGCAATATGCACCGATCTGGGACATATAACCGACGAAGTAAGACATAATCTCCTCGGCTGTCGGTTTGTGCTTCTTGAAGCTAACTATGATCCCGAAATGCTCACCCGCAATCTTGACTATCCATATCAACTGCGGCAGCGCATACGTTCAGACCGTGGACATCTTTCCAACGGTGACTGTGCAGCATTCTCACGAGAGCTTGTAAGATCGGGTACTGTTTCTTTGCTTCTCGGTCATCTCAGTCAGAACAATAACACTCCCGAACTTGCATTGAGTACCGTAGAGAATGCCCTTGCCAATGTTGGAGCAGTGCGGGGCAAAGACTATGTGCTTGACGCAGCTGCCGTATCCGGAAACGGCAGAGCAATAGCAATATGAATAAATTTATATACTCGGACGATAACAAGCGCTATCACACACTTTATTACCATAACAAGCATACATACGGCAGCCGTGTTATAAAAGCTGTCATCGACGCGGGGTTCACTTGTCCGAACACAGACGGTACCTGCGGAACAGGAGGCTGTATGTTCTGTGACGGCGGAAGCGGCTATTTCACTGCCTCGGATACAGTTTCTATATCCGAACAGATAAAACGCGAAAAAGAACGAATTTACAAAAAATATCCGAACGCGCTTATTACTGCGTATTTTCAGGCACATACCAACACATACGCCAAAACAGATGTATTGAAGAAAAAATACACGGAAGCAATAGCCGGCGGCATTCACAGTATCGCTATAGCTACCAGAGCCGACTGTATCGACGACGAAAAAGCTGCTATGATAGCCTCTCTTGGTATCCCTGTCACCATAGAACTCGGATTACAGACCATACATGATGAGACAGCAGCAAGAATGAACCGTTGTCACACATATAACGATTTTCTTTCTGCATACGATCTGTTAAAACGACACGGACTTCGGGTATGTGTACATCTGATAAACGGACTGCCGGGTGAAACGACGGATATGATGCTTGAAACTGCCCGCGAAGTGGGAATGCTTCGCCCGGACGGTGTAAAAATACATCTGCTTCATGTGATTCACGGAACAGGGCTTTGTGAAATGTACGAAAACGGCTCATACGTTCCTTTGACCAAAGATGAATACATCGATATTGTTGTCCGCCAGCTTGAATATCTGCCGCCAGAGACGGTTATAGAGCGGATAACCGGCGACGGAGACAAACGTACCCTTGCCGCTCCGCTGTGGAGCATGGATAAGATAGCTGTGCTCGGTGGGATAGACAAACGAATGACCGAACTTGACATTTATCAGGGCGACAGGTATAATACAACAAAACTCCCGTAATCTGCTTTACGGGAGTTTTGCTTTTATCCTGCAATTTCCTCTGTCACTGCATCTTCGTCAACATCATCGATAAGTTCTTCCCATTCTTCTTCCTGTACATTCGATGTAAACTGTGCTGATGCGCAGCCTGTTAGAAGCTGTTTAAGCCTTTGGATCGCGCCTGAAGTCATTCTGAACGCACTGCGGTCGTTTCCCGCCCAAAACTCTGCCACATCGTTTTCATAGAAATGGATATAGCTCCAATATCCTTCGACCTGAACGTAAATATCAACTTTCCTGCCGCGTCCGATCGGTTTCATAAACGGAATATACTCAGCATTTTCAAATTCATTCCGCAGGAACTCAATTACATTGTTAAGCTCGGATTCATCGGTCAGATTGAAAGAGCCGTCTTCCCCGTCCTTACTGCCTGAAAATGTCACATACCGCAGTTTGTCGAAATGCTTATCGGACAGGTATTCTCCCAGATATGAATACCTCGGGATAATGAATCCGTTAGCTTTTTCTACGGCATCTAAAGTGTTCCCTATATCAGATCCCGAAACTGCATATTTATACCCGACAAACTGATCTGTAATATATCCGGTATCGATATAAACGGTAATATGCGCACCGTCCTTTGTATAGAACTCCACATATACTTCCCCGTTCGGTTCTTCCAGTTCGGTAAGCTGATTGGAAAGCACTTTCTTTACCTTGTCTGAACGATGAGCTTCCAGCAGATCTTCAATAAAATCATACCCTATTTTTACATGGTAAAGATCGGTGTCATAAATACTATGAACAGATATATACGCCTGAGAAATATTGTCTGCGGTAACAGCCATACTGTCCTTTATATCACCGACCGTCTGTGCGGTTTCGGACAGGTGTGCCTTTTCAAGCGCTGCAAACAGCGTATTGACTGTTTCTGCGTCCATTTCAAAACGTACATTGCTCAGTTGATACAGATAGGTCTTGCCTTCCGACGTATCGGAAACAACATAGCTTCCCTGCACTTCTACCCTTCCCGTACTGCTTACAATTACGGTCATGATGTCTTTTGTTACCTGTTCTATCGGTTCAATGTCATCATCGAATTCTTCTTCAACATCATTCTCATCAACATTGAACCATGTATCATAATTCTTCCATGCCGAGACATTCTGTCCATAATCAGAATAATCGGTAACTACCGTACCGGTATCTCTGATATACAGCTTCAGTTTCTTGATACCGTCCGCGTCGGCATATCCGTCGTTGTTTGCCACTGCCGAACCGAGACTGTGCACAAAGTCCTGTATGAACGGATATTCAAAGCGATGAAAATTAAGATTTTCAGTTTGGTTTTTCGCGTTTTGAAGAGTACCTGTCGGAGAGTATCCGGCACTTGCCGCAAATACATTATTGAAATCAAAACCCGGCATAATCTCTTTCATCACTTCTCCGAGGTTATCACCGTTGTTTACCTCAACTGTGGTCGTTTCGTCAATATAATAATCTCCGTTATCCAAAATAACGGCATCATCATCGGAATCGGGTAAATCACATTCTGCTTCATCTTCAACGACCTCTTCTGTATCATCTGTATTGTCAACTATATTCACATAACCGGTGTCATCAGAGGCGGTCACATTGATATCACCATCCTGTTCCACTATCTGCACCTCATTATCTGCCACAACAGGAGCGGGATCGGCAGTCTCGCTTGTACCCGACACTGTACCTTCTTCTGCTATACCTTCTGTATTATCGGGAATATCTGTCCCGCCTGCGGCATTATCGCTCTCCGGTGCGGAAGGTTCTGTCAGAACAGTATCATCTTCCTCGATAACAGAAGGTATCCCAATATTGAGATCAGGGGTATCGCTTGTTGTCTGTGAAGTGGTCACGGACGTTTCAGTTACGGACTTTTCTGTAATGGAGGTTTCGGTTGCAGACGGTTCGGTACCAGAGGTTTCCGGCGGCTCTGATATAGTTGTTGTTTCACCTGATACAGTATTCTCCGCCGGTTTTGTGTCAATATTGCTGTTCATTATCGCCGGAACTATCATCGCACAGCCTATCGCTATGACCGCACAGGCAGCCGCAGCCATATACCCTATATATTTTGTTACCGGACGGTCCGTCTTACGTATCAGTTCACGCATTTTATTCTCGAACTCCGGCGAAAACTTATATCCCGTATCGAAGGCATCGCGGAGTTCCTCCGAATAACGCGGAGTAAGGACCTCCGATAAAGCCTTGTTAAGAATGTTTTCCATATTCGCTCCTTCTTTCATCACACGGTTATGCCCTGTGCTTCAAGTATCTCACGCAGTTTTGTCCGGGCACGCTCAATGCGTTTCCTTACAGCCGCGTCGCTCTCACCGAGTATTCCGGCTATCTCTTTTGTGGGAAGTCCGGTAACATTCTGCATATAAAGCACCTGCGCATAGTGCTCCGGCAGTGACTTTATCGCTTCCACAACACGGTTATAACCGATATCCGAAAGCACCTCATCCGAAACATCTGTATTGCTGTCCGGGATATCGGTATCATCTTCGATCGGTATTTCCTTTCTTCGGTTCTGCTTCCGAAGAATGTCATACGCACAGTTCTTCGTCACTACATTATAGAATGCCGCCCTTTCCTGTGGCAGACGCCCTTTCAGCCTACCGAAATTCCGTGCTATCGCAAAGAACGCATTGCTTACCGCTTCTTCGGCATCATGGTAATTTCCAAGAATACCGTATGCCAAAGCAAGCATTTTTCCTTTGTACTTGTTGTAAGCATACTCAAACTGAGCCTTTTCCTCCGGCTCATCGAGCATTGCCATATACAATGATAACATAATTATGCCGCACCTTTCAGTAAAATAACTATCTCTGAAGGACTGTGCCTCTTTGTCCCTCTGTAATAATAAACGGATAAACATTTACATGTGTGACGCTTTTTATGTAAAAAAACATTTTTTGTAAATAACGTACAAATTTCAAGCCATGATTTATCATATATTACAAAACAGACATACTTTAATAAGTATGTCTGTAATTCATGTATGATATTTCTTTTCGATCTCGGCAGTCTCCGCATAGATACGGGCATAACTGTCATATCTCGAACGATCAATGCTGCCGGAACCGACTGCCTCTGTGACAGCACAGCCGCTTTCCTTCAAGTGAGCGCAGTCGGCAAAACGGCATTTGCCGATATACGTCCCAAACTCCGGAAAACAATACGCCAGCTGTTCCTTCGGGATCCTCCCGTAACGCTCGATATCCACAGTAGAAAAACCCGGAGTATCGGCAATATATCCGCTCCCCAGCTTATACATACATACCTCACGGGTAGTATGCCTGCCGCGTCCGAGTTTTTTGCTGATCTCACCGGTCTGCGTATTAAGTTCCGGAAAAATGCGATTCATAAGACTGGATTTTCCAACGCCCGAATTTCCGATAAGCGCCGTGACCTTACCCTCTGCATAGGCGCGGATATCCTCCGCGGAACTGCCAAGATCTGTAAAAAAACACTTATACCCTGCCTTTTCATAAATCCTTGCAAGCTCCGGACAGCCTTTCATATCGGTTTTGGTGAATATCAGCGCTGTCTCGATATCCTTGCTCTCAAAAACAGATATGAGCTTGTCGATTATATAAGCGTTCGGTGCCGGTTCACAGGAAGAAACAACCAACAAAACCATGTCAAGGTTTGCAAGCGGAGGTCTGACTAACAGATTTTTACGCTCGGCTATACTCTCTATAAGCGGTTCAGCGTTTTCTTCAACTGTGACCGTTACATTGTCCCCTGCTGCCGGAGACACAGAACGGTTACGGAATATACCTCTTGCTTTGCAGGCAAGAACTCCTGCTTCGGTCTCTGTGTAGTATATCCCGCCGACCGCCCGTATTATTTTCCCTTTAAGTGTACTCATCAGCCTTCTGCAATTATCTGTTCATCATTGTTTGACGGCTGCTCTGAGTTTTCTCCGTTCACAGTCTCATCGGTATCAGTATCGGTATCTGTAGTTTCATCGGAAGTTTCTTCCGTTTCATTACCTTCCTCGCTGTTTTCTTCACCGGCATCAGAAGGTGTGGCACTGAGCAGCTGCTTGAACACCTTCGGGTTGAAGCTGTCGCCGTAATCCTTCTCGGGAGGATCCTTTGTGAAATCAACCAGACAGTTGAGAAGCAATGCTTCTCCGCCCGTGTCAACGGAACGAACTCTTATTGCGTATTCGTGTACGCCGCTGTTGCTGAACTTCCATTCAAAAGCGTCTATAAGGCTCAGATTCTTTGTTTCTGTTTTATCCTGCTGCAAAGTTCCGTCGATATAGTATTTGAAATCAAACTCACCTGATGCCATTCCCTTGAACGACAGCTTTATGGAAGTCTCACGTTCCTGTTCACCGCCGGAGCTTACCACGATTTCCACAAGAGTATTCTTCTGTACTATCGTTGTCGGCTCGATACTCTGACGAATGACCTTACCTTCTTCCACTTCGTTGCTCGGTTCCTCCGTCACGACGAGGAGTATGTCATATTCCTTTGCCCGGAGCTGTGCGCTCGCAAGTGAAAGATTGATAAGCTGAGGAACAGCCGTGCTTTCATCACTCGGTCCGAGACTCACAACGCACATGATCTCCGTACCTACCTGAACATACTCACCGGCGGCAGGACTTGTTCTTATGACACAGTTTTTCGGCACAGTATCGTCTTCAGTCCATGTAAGTGAATATTTCAGTTCGTTTTTTCCAAGTGTGATCAGAACATCATCTATCTGTTTATTGACAAAATCATCCACAGCAACAAGTTTAGGCCCGTTGCTTACTGTAACTTCGATATTCTGATTTTTTCTGATAAGTCTTCCGGGCATCACGCTCTGGTTCATCACTACATTTTTCGCATACTCGGAATCATACTTCAGTACCGGAGTAAAATTAAAGTCATCATACTCTTCGAGTACCTCGTCCCATGTCTTATTTATGAGGCTGGGCATCTTCACCTCTTCGCCTGCCTCGACCTCCTTCTTATCTACCGTAACACTTACCATATTGTAGATAAGCCATGCGGTCATGATGACAAAAGCTGTCGCGAGCGCGAAAAGAATAGGCAGAACGGGAGAGCGGCGTCTGCGCTCATAATAAAACTCATCATCGAAATAATCCTCATCGTCCGCTTCTTCATCGTCATCATAAGTTTCATCACCGTCATTATCTATATGATGTGTTTCAACTGTATGCTTTTTGGGCTTTTTTGTCTGTGCTTCTGCAGTTTCGGGAGTAACTTTATCAAAATATTTGGTGGAACCGTCCGTAGAAAAATATTTATACTCGAATACGATACTCGGGTTCTTCTTGAATTCCTCGATATCCTTTATCATTTCACCCGCTGTCTGATAACGCTTTGAAGGCTCTTTCTGCATCGCCTTTGTGGTTATCTCCTCAAGACCTTCGGGGATCGAGCTGTTTATTTCGGTAATGGGCTTCGGGATAGCCTGCATGTGTTTCAATGCGATAGAAACCGGATTGTCGCCGTCGAAAGGCTTGACACCGGTCAGCATCTCATACAGCATTACGCCGACAGAATAGATGTCGCTCTTTTCATCGGTCACTTCTCCCCTTGCCTGTTCGGGGCTTATATAGTGAACGGAACCTATTGCTTTTTCGGAAATTGTCTTGTCGGTCTCACGGTTGAAGTGCGCGATACCGAAGTCCATGACTTTGATAGTACCGTCTGCCATCAGCATGACATTCTGAGACTTGATATCACGGTGAACGATACCTCTGTCGTGGGCATGCTGAAGCGCACGGAGTATCTGTGTGGTGAAATGCACGGCGTCCCTCCATTTCAGAACGCCCTGTCTTTCTATATACTCCGTAAGTGTGATGCCGTCTATATATTCCATTACGATGTACTGGATCTTATCGGTAAATCCCACATCGTAGATCTTCACTATATTCTTATGAGACAAAAGTGCTATTGCTTTTGACTCATTGCGGAAACGGCGCAGGAAATCCTCGCTTTTGGCAAATTCATTCTTCAGTATTTTTACCGCTACCGTTCTGTTCTCTATAATATCGGTAGCTTTATATATATCCGCCATTCCGCCGACACCGATCAGCTCTGTAAGCTCATACCGGTTGTCAAGCTTTTTGCCTATATTTTTGTCCATTCAGTTCAGTTCCTTTCAGTGGACTATATATGTATTATATGCCGAAATCGTTCTACACTTCTACAACAGCGACGGAAACATTATCCCGTCCGCCGTTTCCGAGCGCGTAATCAATAAGAAGATCACATGCCCGCGCAATGGGATTGTTTACTATTATTTCCGCTATCTCGGCGTCATCGCCGTACGAATGGAGACCGTCGGAAGAAAAAAGCAGGATATTTCCCTCTTCAAGATCTATCTCAAAATAATCCGGCGTGATATTGCGTTCTGCTCCCACAGCTCTTGTGATGCGGTTCCTGTCGGGGTGAGTCTTACTTTCTTCCTCGGTGATCTCACCGCGTTCTATGAGCTTTCTGATATATGTATGATCCTTTGTGATCTGCTGGATACTGTCATCAAAGATATGATATGCCCTGCTGTCACCTACATTTATAATATAGGCTCTTCCAGCATATATGATACCTGCAACACAGGTAGTACCCATACCGAACTTGTCCGCTTCGCGGGAAGCACGGTCAAATACAAGACTGTTTGCGGCAGTTACCGAGGTTATGAGCAGATTACGTATGAAGTTGCGGTTGATATTTCCACGGAACCCTTTTCTGATCCTGTCGGACATGAATTCAACGGTCATCTCGCTTGCGACACTCCCGGCATTCTCGCCGCCCATGCCGTCACACAGTATAACAGCTACAGCATCGTCTTCAAGCATTTCAGTCCATACTCTGTCCTGATTTTCATTTCTTTTCAGACCTATATCAGTCTTGGAAAAACACTTCATTCCAACCCCTCTTTTCTATGGGTAAATTTTTATAAAAAGATATTGAACTCTATCCTATCTATTATACACTTTTTTTTCAAAGAAATCAACAGTAAAATAGTAACTTTTTTATTACACTTTGGTTACACAAGTTTCATTTTGCAGTCAATTCTGCATACTATCCCTTCTTAATTGTCCGCAAGCGGCATTTATATCGGCTCCGAGAGTCCGCCGCACAGTCGCATTTATACCTCCGTCCGTGAGAATTTTCTGGAATTCACGGACTTTTCCGCTTTTTCTGTACTCTCTCTCCCGTATTTCATTCACAGGTATCAGATTTACGTGACACGGAGATACCGGTTTCAGTAAACGGATAAGCTCCTGTGCAGTCCGTATATCGTCGTTTACTCCCGCAATAAGCGCAAATTCAAAGCTTATACGTCTTCCGGTCTGAGCAAAATAATATCTGCAGGCATCTATCAGTTCAGCTGTATTATACTTCTTGTTGACAGGCATTATCGCATTCCGCTTCTCATCGGTAGGAGCGTGTAATGATACCGACAGCGTAAGTCCGAGCCTTGCATCGGCAAGTTCTTTTATTCGCGGTACTATCCCGCAGGTTGACAGTGAAACGTGCCTCAGACTCAGATTCTTGCCCTCCGGACATGAAAGCAATTCCAGAAATCTCCTCACATTTTCATAATTGTCAAGAGGTTCTCCTATCCCCATTAATACAAGGCTTTCCACTTTTCTGCCGCTGCCGCGCTCGCTTTCATAAACCTGAAGCAGCATTTCGGAAGGCGCAAGGTCTCGTACAAACCCCGCCTTTGTCGATGCACAGAAGCTGCACCCCATTTTACAGCCTACCTGTGTCGAAATGCACAGACTGTTTCCGTGCTTATAGCTCATCATAACTGTCTCGCAGCGTTCTCCGTCAGGAAATTCGTATAGAAATTTCAATGTACCGTCCAGCTTTGATTCCAGCTTCCGCACTGCGACGAGCCGTTTTATTTCGTATATTTCATTAAGTTTCACGATCAGACTTTTTGAAAGGTCCGAACATTCTGAAAAATCAGTTATCCGCTTTTCGTGAAGCCAGCTGTAGATCTGTCCCGCACGGAATTTCTTTTCACCGAGTGAAACGATCTCGGCTTCAAGCTCCGTAAGGTTCATTGACAAAATATCTTTTTTCATATCCACCATTCGGGAGTAAGCTCACCAAGCGTCATGATCCTGCCGGCTTCACGGTCAAGCATTATTTCTACCGACTTATAATCATCGGGCATAAGCTGTACCATAAGTTCACGGCAGGCACCGCATGGCGCACCGGACTTTCCGTCCGGCATTATCGCCAGCACCCTATTTATCTTATTTTCCCCGTTTGTTATCATATTGAATATGGCATTGCGTTCTGCGCATATACCCAGTGTCGAGCAGGTATCAACGCAAACTCCGGTATAGATCTTTCCGCTGCCGGAGAGTATAGCTGCCGCGACACCTCCCGCTTCCACATAACCGGAGATCTTTCTCCCGTTCTGTACAGCTAAGGCGGCTTTATACATTTCTTCCCATATTTTATCCATATAATTGCTTCCTGTCAAATACTGCATAGAAAAATCCGTCTCCGCCGTTTTCTCCTATGGGATTGATGTTAATTTCTCTCAGTATAAAATCAGTATTTCCGGCGGCAAATGCTTCGACTATATCTTCATTTTCCGTTCTGTTCAGGGTACAGGTAGAATAAACGAGCCTCCCACCCGGCTTAACATATCTTTTCGCGTTGTCAAGTATTTTTTTCTGTATCTCCGGAAGATCTTTCAGATCATCCTTACGTTTATATCTTATCTCCGGCTTTCTGCGGATCACGCCAAGCCCGGAGCATGGGACATCGCACAGCACCCTGTCCGCCTGAGGCAGCGCTTCATCATACTCCGAAGCATCTCCCGTCCGTGCCTGTATTATATCCAGTCCGAGTCTCTCCGCGCCTTGCTTTATCAGTGATACACGACTATTATACAGATCGCATGACCACACCGTTCCCTTATTATTCATGAGTTCTGCAATTGTAAAAGTCTTTCCTCCCGGAGCGGCACAAAGATCAATAACCGTCTCACCCGGCTCTGGTGCGAGTGCTTCGCAGCAACGCTGCGACGAGATATCCTGAACATGGAAAAGTCCGTTTTTATAAGCTCGAAGAGCTTCAATACTTCCGGTACCGCTTATCTCGGCACAACATTCCGAAATGCTGTCAGACTTTACCCCGTCTTCCGCAAGCTCATAGACAAGATCATCGGCGTCACATAACACAGTATTTACCCGGGTATACACAGGCGGTCTGCCAAAAGAGACAGCCAGCATCTTCTCAGTCTGCTCCATACCATATTCTTTCGACCACATCCTGACTATCCATTTTGCACACGAGTATTTCACCGACAATACACCAAGTTCATCAAGGCCGTCGTAGTTTATCTTTCTGCCGGAACGGATAAAAGCGCGCAGTACTGCGTTTATATAGCCTTTTGAACGTTCCGCCGCAAGTTTTACAGTTTCATTGACGGCAGCACTTTCGGGTATATCCATATACATGAGCTGATAAAGCCCCATACGCAAAAGCTGCAGAGTATCAGTATCAATATCATCAAACTCTACTCTCGAATGAGTTCTTATCACATGATCCAGTGTCATACGTCGTTCTGCCACACCATAGAACAGTGCGGTCACAAACGCCTTGTCTGCTGCCCGGGAATTACCGAGCGTATGATCGAGAACTATATTTGAGTACGCGCCGTCCGAAGCTGTTTTTTTCAGCAGTTCCAAAACCTGTTCTCTTGCTGTCATTATTATCACCGACGCCTCGACTGTGCGCGCAGAATAAGACGCAAAAGCTGTATGAGTGACGTAAGAAAGCTTGCAACATAGGTCATGGCAGCAGCGCCAAGCGTCTTTTTCGCTCCGGCAAGTTCTTCGCCTGTCATTATATTATTATCACGCAGAGTTCTTATAGCACGATTGCTCGCGTCAAATTCAACCGGAAGAGTGACCAGCTGAAATATCACTACTATCATATAGAATGCTATACCTGCTTCTATTGCTATCGCCCACTCAAGAAAAAAACCGATAGCAAGCACCCAGAACCATGCAGCAGAACAGAAGCTCACAGCCGGGTATAACGCTGTACGAATTTTTATCGGTGTGTATCCGACAGCGTGCTGAATGGCATGACCGCATTCATGAGCGGCTACTCCCACCGCACCCACTGTCGGGTTATTGAATGTACTGTCGGACAGTGCCACAACATTGGTTCTCGGATCGTAGTGATCGGTAAGATTTCCGGCAACACGCATTATCTGTACATTATACAGACCGTTCATATCAAGTATCTGACGTGCGACTTCAGCGGCAGTCGCCCCGCTTACAGTGCGCACCATGTTGTACCTGGAAAATGTGCTTTTCACGCGGATCTGGCAGATGAGTGAAAAGATGACCATTCCCCACAGCACAAATCCGGACCATCTGCCTGCGAAAACGTCATAGATCAGATCCATTATGTGAGCGGAGTGTTCTGTATCCATCAATATCATTTTACTGCTCCTATTCCCCGAAAACCGTACCTTCCGGCACCTTTTTACCGCGAAGATACTCTTCGGAACTCATTTTCCTGCTGCCCTCTGCCTGGACTTCGGTAAGACGCAGTACATACCCTCCGCAGGACACACCTAGCTTGTCGTCGGCTGCGGTTCCCGGAGGAAGATCTGTCTTTATATCGGTCTTCTCGGCGAAATATACCTTGAAACGCTTACCGTCGAGCATAGTAAACGCACACGGACTTGATGACATTCCCCTGATAAGATCATATACCTCATTAACAGGTTTTGAGAAATCTATCCGGCACATCTCTTTATTGAGCATAGAGGCATAGCAGGTGTTATCATCAGTCTGCGGTATCCTTGGAGCGGTACCTGCTTCTACTTCTTCAAGCGTTTTCACGATCAGCGAGGCACCCATTTCCGAAAGCCTGTCATGAAGCTCCGAAGCTGTCATTCTTTCATCGATGACACACTTGTCAACAAGTATCATATCACCTGTATCAAGGCCCTCCGCCATATACATGGTCGTAACTCCGCTTTCTTTCTCACCGTTTATGATGCAGTGCTGTATCGGTGCGGCACCCCTGTATCGCGGGAGAAGCGATGCGTGGACATTTATGCAGCCGTATTTCGGTATATCAAGTACCTCTTTCGGCAGGATCTGGCCGTACGCTACTACCACAATACATTCCGGAGCCGTATTTTTCAGCGTCTCTATTGCATCAGCCGCGTCATCACTTTTGTTCCTGCGCAGCGACAACGGCTGATAAACAGGTATTCCGAGTTCCTCCGCACAGACTTTGACCGGAGGAGGCGTCATCTTATGACCGCGGTTCTTCGGCTTATCCGGCTGAGTGAATACCGCGGCTATATCATGTCCTGCTTCGTGCAGAGCTTTAAGGCAAGGTACGGCAAAATCTGGTGTTCCCATAAAAACTATTTTCATCTGCTGTCTCCGTTCGGGATAATTATTTCTTGTTCCTCTTCTCTTCAACTTCCTCGGGCTGAACCATTTCATCGGCAAGATCGGTGAAAAGAACTCCGTTGAGGTGATCTATCTCGTGACAGAGCGCTCTCGCAAGCAGTTCGGTGCCTTCAATTTTAAATTCCTTCCCGTAACGGTTGAAGGCGGTCACCTTTACCTTAGCTGGTCTCTTTACATATCCCCACTGATTCGGTGATGACAGACAGCCCTCAACTTCACGCTGTTTTCCGTGCATTGATGTTATAACAGGGTTTATAAGCTCTATAACTCCTTCGCCCACATCAATGACCACGACCCGGCGGAGTATGCCTATCTGAGGAGCGGCGAGCCCTACACCGTCCGACGCCTTCATGGTTTCATACATATCGTCCAGCATTACCCAGAGCTTGTCATTGAATTCCGTCACTTCACGGCATTTCTTTCTCAGTCTTTCATCTCCGAATTTTACTATGTTTCTCAGTGCCATTTTATGTTTCCTTTCTTCCTGTATCTTCTCGCAGAATGCGATGATCTCTTCTTTTCGCTGCTCTTTGTTCCGAATTATATTTTATTGATAAACACTTTTATATTATCTCTCCGTTAAAATCGGGATAGAAGCTTACTTTACGAAATTCCGGCATTTTGTACGCCGACATCATAACAAACCTCAGCATATCACGGAAAAGTCTGTTATTACGGCATTTCAGAATTATTTTTGCCCTGTAGCTGCCGTTTATCCGTCCGCCTGCGGTCGGACCGAGGATTATTACAGGCATTGTTTTTCCATATTTCATAGTCTGTTCTTTCAGCATATCCCGGAATATCGCGGCAGCTTCATTCACCGTGTTTTCTTCCGCCGAGGAAAAGGCTATCATACACAGATCACAGTAGGGCGGAAAGATCAGCGCTTCACGAACCTGAGATTCCTGTTCGTAAAAACCCTTGTAATCCTGTCTGGCGGCAAGCTCAAGAACGTAATGGTCGGGAGAAAAAGTCTGAAGATATGCTCTGCCCTTTTTAGCTCCGCGCCCCGAACGTCCCACAACCTGAGTTATCAGTGAAAATGTTTTTTCATACCCGAGATAATCCCCGGCATACAGCGACTTGTCTATAAGCAGTACGCCGACATAAAGAAGAAAAAAGTAGATTATGTAGCCAAAACAGATGACGGAGAAGAGATTCT
>CAMVGH010000040.1 GCA_947166945.1 uncultured Clostridia bacterium | reverse complement strand
CTACCCCTGTTGTGATGTCGGACGAGAGCATAGATGATTTCTTTTCGGGGCTGAAATTTACCCCGACGGGTGCGCAGATGCGTTCGATCAGCGAGTGCATTTCGGATATGAAAAGCGGTGCTCCTATGAACAGACTTCTTCAGGGCGATGTCGGGAGCGGCAAGACGCTCGTTGCGGCAGCGCTCTGCTGCTTTGCGGCAAAGAACGGCTGTCAGTCCGCGCTCATGGCTCCTACGGAGATACTTGCGAAGCAGCATTACGAAACGCTTGCGGGATTTCTTGAGCCTCTCGGCATAGGTGTGGCACTGCTCACCGGCAGTACAGTCAAAAAGCCTGTCTATGAGGCTATCGAAAACGGGGCCGCGGAAGTAGTCGTAGGTACCCACGCGCTGATACAGACGGGGGTGCATTTCAATAAGCTGGGGCTTGTCATAACCGACGAGCAGCACCGCTTCGGTGTGCGGCAAAGAACTGTCCTTTCGGCTAAGGGCGACGCCCCGCATACTCTTGTAATGTCTGCGACACCGATACCGCGCACGCTTGCCTTTGCGATATACGGCGCTCTGGACGTTTCCGTGCTCGACGAGATGCCGAAGGGGCGTATCCCGATACGCACTTATGCGGTGGATTCGGGATATCGGGAAAGAATATTCAGATTTATAATCAAGTATATAAATAACGGCTTTCAGGCATACATCGTCTGTCCGTTTGTTGAGAAAAGTGAGGCAATGGCGGACAAGAAATCGGCAGCGGAGTATTTCGGTGAGCTGAAGAAGACGTGGTTCTCGGATATACCGATAGGCCTGCTTCACGGAAAGATGAAACAGGCGGATAAGGACAGCACCATGGCGGAGTTCAAGAGCGGCAGACTAAAGCTGCTTGTTGCGACCACGGTGATAGAAGTCGGGATAGATGTGCCGAACGCAGTTATCATGGTGATCGAGAATGCGGAACAGTTCGGACTGTCTCAGCTCCACCAGCTCCGCGGAAGAGTGGGCAGAGGGAGCGAGCAGTCCCACTGCATACTTATCACCGACAGTACCTCGGATTATACAAAGGCGCGTACGGATATAATGGTAAAGACTACGGACGGTTTCGAGATAGCGAACGAAGATCTTAAACTCCGCGGCCCCGGAAGTTTCTTCGGAGCAGCACAGCACGGTCTTCCGGAGCTTAAAGTCGCCGATGTCAGCAGTGATGTCATGCTGCTGCATGAAACGGGGCAGCTTGCGGAGGAATTGCTTGCGGCAGACCCGAAGCTTACATCACCTGAGAATTCCGGCATACGAAGGCTTGTCCGCGATCTGTTCAGAGAACGTGAGATATTCGGTATAAATTAAGGAGAGAGAATGGAATATTTACTTACAGCACCATGTAATTTCGGACTTGAAAAAACACTCGCGTTTGAGATAAAGCGTGCGGGCGGACAGGATATAGTGACCCGCGACGGGAAGATAGATTTCAGAGGCGGGGAAGAAGTCATAGCCCGTGCGAACATAACCTGCCGTACAGCGGAGAGGATAGGGATAGTGCTTGCGCGTTTCAGGGCAGAGACGCTTGACGAGATAGTTGAAAACTGCCGGAAAATACCGATAGAGAATTTCGCGGGAAGGGACGATCAGCTCCATGTATTGCAGGGACATTCCTTGAATTCCGGATTGTCGAGCGTCCACGCGATACAGTCCCGCATAAAGATCGGACTTGTGCGGAGAATGCAGGAGAAGTACGGGATACAGCGTCTCCCGGAGACCGGAACGGAATTCAGGATAGATTTTCTCATGCTGAAAAATGAGATCACGATAACGCTCGATACTACCGGGGCGAGCCTGCATAAGCGGGGGTACCGCGCATTGTCGAACGCTGCGCCGATAAAGGAGACTCTTGCGGCGGGAATAGTGGATCTCGCGCATATACGGGAAACGGATACAGTGACGGATCCGTTCTGCGGCAGCGGCACGATACTGATAGAAGCGGCAATGAAGGCGGCGGATATAGCTCCGGGGCTGGGCAGGAAATTCTCGGCCATGTACTGGAAATGTTTTGACAGAAAAGTATGGGATAACGCGTTTGAGGAAGCCCGCGCGGCGATAAAGCATGACTGCGGGTTCGAGGCGTATGGGTATGATATCGACCCCGAAGCGGTGAAGCTTACCGAAGAGAACGCGAAGAAAGCCGGCGCGGACAGGTACATAAAAGTCCGCGTCCGTGACATAAAGGACTACCATTATCCGGGGGTACCGGTAAAAGTGATAACAAACCCGCCTTATGCGGAAAGAATGGGTACATCGGAAGAAGTACGGGAGATATACCGTACAATGGGCAGAGTTCTGCTGCCGCGCGGGGACAACAGCCTGTATATAATCACGTCGATAGAAGATTTTGAAGAATTGTTCGGCGAAAAACCGGACAGGAACAGGAAGCTGTATAACGGAATGATACAGTGCAGACTGTACACATACAACAGCAGATAAAAAAGGGGGCTGCGCGGTGCATTTCACGGAGGCAAAAGGGATATTGCACAGAAACAACGGTTTCTGCGGAATGAACATATACCGCGGCTGCACGCACGGCTGTATCTATTGCGACAGCAGAAGCCTGTGCTATCAGTTCACAAACGAATTTGAAGACGTGGAAGTGAAGCGCAACGCACCGGAGCTGCTTGACCGTGAGCTTCGCTCAAAGAGAAAGCGCTGTATGATAGGTACGGGAGCTATGTCCGATCCGTATATGCATTGCGAAAAAGACCTTGAGCTTACCCGTAAGTGCATAGAAACGGCGGACAGACACGGGTTCGGGTTTGCGGTGCAGACCAAGTCGGATCTTATACTGCGAGATATCGACCTGCTCGACGAAGTGAACAGGAATACAAAAGCTGTGGTGCAGATGACGCTTACAACATACGATCACGGTCTGTGCAGGCTGATCGAACCGAACGTCTGCGATACACAGCGCCGCATCGGAGTCCTCGAAAGGTTTGCGGAACGCGGTATCCCCCTTGTTGTATGGCTCACACCGATACTGCCTTTCATAAATGATACGGAAGAGAATGTGCGTGCCATACTCAGGGAATGTGTACGGCTGAAAGTAAAGGGAATAATCTGTTTCGGCATGGGCGTGACACTTCGCGCGGGTGACCGTGAATATTTCTACGCCGCGCTTGACAGGCATTTTCCGGGACTGAAGAACCGTTATATCCGCACATACGGCGACGCGTACAATGTTCCCAGCCCGCACAATAACAGACTGATGAGGATATTTGAAGATACCTGCCGCAGCAACGGCATATTATATAAATCCGACGAGTGCTTTGCCTTTCTGAATGAATTTCCGGAGCGGCATGAACAGCTCTCTTTCTTCTGAACGGAAGTGACAAGATGAAAAGTGATAAGATATATGATGTTCTGGTAATAGGCGGGGGAGCCGCGGGAATGTTTGCCGCTGTCACCGCCGCAGAAAACGGGGCGTCCGTGATTATAGCCGAACGCAATGAAAAAGTGGGAAGAAAGCTTGCCATAACCGGTAAGGGCAGATGCAACGTGACAAATAACAGCGATGCGGGAACTGTTATGAAAAATCTCCCGAAAAATCCGAAATTCATGTTCAGCTGTCTCGATGCCTTTCCTCCGTCCGAGGTAATGGCTTTTTTCGAGGGTGAGGGAGTACCGCTGAAAACCGAGCGCGGAAACCGTGTCTTTCCTGTTTCGGACAAGGCTTATGATATAGTGGACGCGCTGTACAACAAGATGAAGAAACTTGGTGTAAAGACAGTCCATACAAGGGTCACGGAAGTGACTTCCGTAAACGGTCATGTCACAGGAGCCGTGACCGAAAGCGGCGTGATATCCGCAGAAAATGTGATAATAGCTACCGGAGGAATGTCATATCCTGTGACCGGATCCACAGGCGACGGCTACAGGTTCGCAAGGGAGCTGGGACATACGGTGACGGAGCTGAAACCGTCTCTTGTACCGCTTGAAACGCAAGGCGGCTGTGCGGAGATGATGGGACTGTCACTGAAAAATGTGACGCTTTCCATAAAGGAAACGGGAAAAAAGAAACCTGTATTCAAGGAAATGGGAGAGATGCTCTTCACTCATTTTGGCATATCCGGACCGCTCGTTCTCAGTGCAAGCTCGGTAATGGGTACGGTCACTGAGGGAAAATACACAGCGTACATAGACTTCAAACCCGCGCTTGACCCGGAGACTCTCGATAAGCGCATACTGAGGGATTTTGACGAACGAAGGAATATGAAGCTTGCCAACGCGCTCCGCAAGCTGCTTCCCGAGACTGTGATACCGGCAGTTCTCAGAAGCGCCGACATAGACGGGGATAAGCAGGTAAACGCAGTCACCGGTGCCGAAAGAGCAAGACTGTCCGCGTCGGTAAAGGCGTTCCCGCTCGAAATAACCGCTTACCGTCCGATAGCCGAGGCGATAATCACGGACGGCGGGGTATCGGTAAAGGAGATAGACCCGAAAACAATGGCATCAAAGCTTATCGGAGGACTTTATTTTGCGGGGGAGATAATAGATGTGACCGGATTTACCGGCGGCTTCAATCTCCAGACAGCCTTCGCTACAGCCCGTGCCGCGGGACTTTCGGCGAGCGGCGGGAATTGTCCCTGAAACGGCATATATAGACTGTCATATCTTGACAAAACACAATATAATGTGTATAATATAAAGATACAGCGCATATAAAATGTTGATCTGAAAGGAAAATCTGAATTGGCTGCAAGTTTACAGGAACTGTTCAAAGATCTGGAACTCAGTGAGAAAGCTGCTGCCGGGGAAGTGCTGTCCGTACTTCATAAAACGGCAGATAATTCACTGCTGATACAGCTCGCTCTGAATGAGAGAGTACCGTTTTCGGTGTTGTTTGACGATGCCGATAAGATAAGAAAAGCCATTGAAAGCGGCATGGTAAGTATATATCCGAAATATCCCCCGGAGCTGTTCGATGAGGAAGCTCTGCTGGATATAACGGTATTTCTGCGGCGCGAAGGCTATAACGTCAACGGCTATTTTGATGATGCAAGAGCGCACATAGACGGAGAAAACGTAAGCATCGAACTCATGCATTACGGTCTGCCGGTATTGACGGCGGAAGGTATTGACAACCAGATAAAGAAATTTGCCAAGGGCTTTTACGGCGTTGTCATAGATGTCAGTTTTGTCGGAAATACAGAACTGGATATAGACGACTATTCACGAAGAGCTGCCGAGGAAGCCGCGGCACTTCCGGTACCGCCTCCGGCACCTCCGCCGGAACCCTCTGAAGATGCGGGAGCAAAGCGTGTCTCATCTCCCGCGAAGCCGGCTTCAAGACCCTCGTACAGCGGCGGAGACAGTCAGACCGGCGGTAAGCGCCAGTCCTCCGGCGGAAGAAAAGGTCCGGTGATACATGACCCTCCGGAACCGGTAAAACTGCCGTTCGCGCATGAACTTCTGCGTGACGAAGCGGAGCTTATGATCGGAAAGCCTATAACCGCTGCTCCGATGAGAATGGCGGATCTTGTTTCGGAGAATGACGATGTGACCGTATGGGGCGAAATATTCTCCTCGGAGGACAAGTCAATAAAGGACGGTCAGTATAACAAGAAGACCGTATATTTCACCGACCGCACTTCATCTCAGACCATGAGCATATTTACGTCCGGCGAGCAGGCGGGTGCGTACTCGTTCCTGAAAAAAGGCGTTACGGTGCTTGTGAACGGTAAAGCGTCCGTGGACAAGTACACTCATGAGTTCGTGATAGAGCCGAGATCAATTATACGGGTACGCACGGTCGAAAAAGCCGATGTCGCGGAAGTCAAGCGCGTCGAGCTTCACATGCACACCAATATGTCCGATATGGACGCGCTCACACCCGCGTCCGAGCTTGTCATGCAGGCATACAAGTGGGGACACCCTGCCGTTGCCATAACCGACCACGGCAATGCGCAGGCATACCCGGAAATAATGAATACGATAGACAAGATACGCAAAGGTGACCCGGAAACGAATTTCAAGGCTATCTACGGAATGGAAGCGTATTTTGTCAACAATGAAGCGCCGCTCGTTGAGGGCTGTACAGGCAGGAGCGTCGATGATGAGATAGTCATTTTTGACGTTGAGACCACCGGATTTAACCCCAACACCTGCCGCCTAACGGAGATAGGCGCGGTAAAGCTGAAAAATCTCGAAGTCGTTGAGGAATTCCAGACCTTCGTGGATCCCGAACAGCCGATACCGGAAAAGATAACACAGCTTACCGGTATCACGCAGGAAATGGTCGCGGGGGCTCCCAAAGAGAAGGAAGCTGTAGAGATGTTCATGAAATTCTGCGGAGATGCGCCGGTAGTCGCGCATAACGCAAAATTTGACATGTCGTTCATCACGGCGGTAAGCGACCGCCACCGTATCGGATACCGTCCGCACAGCATAGATACTCTTGCGATGTGCCAGTCGCTTATCTCGAATATAAAGAATCACAAGCTGGATACCGTAGCCGAGTATTTCGGACTCGGAGACTTCAATCACCACCGTGCGAATGAGGACGCGAGAATGCTTTCGATGATATACCAGAAGCTTATCGCGGAGAGCCGCAAGGGGCGTGATATAAAAACTCTGGGCGATCTGAACTCTATCATAGGCACAGATGTCAAGAAGATGCCTATGTACCACATGATAATCCTCGTAAAGAATAACCGCGGACTCAAGAATCTGTATCAGCTTATCGGTCTTTCTAACCTCAATTATTTCCATAAGCGCCCCCGCATACCGATGTCGGAGCTGAAACTCCACCGCGAGGGACTGATAATAGGAAGCGCCTGTGAGGCGGGTGAGCTGTATCAGGCGATAGAAAACAACAAGGAAGAGGACACCATAGAGAATATAGCAAAATTCTATGACTTCCTTGAGATACAGCCTACAGCGAACAATCATTTCCTTATCGACAAGGGCGTGGTGAAATCCGAGCTTGCCCTGCGAAGCATCAATAAACGTATATGTGACCTCGGAGACAAACTCGGCATACCGGTAGTTGCGACCTGTGACGTGCATTTTCTCCGCAGAGAGGATATGATCTACCGTGAGATACTGAAATACGGTATGGGATATGATGACGCGGACAAACAGCCCCCGCTCTATTTCCGCACAACCGATGAGATGCTTGAAGAATTCGCGTATCTCGGTGATGATAAAGCGCAGGAAGTCGTAGTGGAAAATACCCGCATGATCGCGGATATGATCGAGGATATACGCCCGATACCCAAAGGCACTTATCCACCGTCGCTGGACGGTGCGGAGGAAGAACTCCAGAAGCTCTGCTGGGACAGGGCAATGGACTGGTACGGGTATGAAGGTAAGATACCTGAACTTGTGGAGACACGTCTGCATAAGGAGCTTGACTCGATAATCAAGTACGGATTTGCCGTGCTTTACATGATAGCACAGAAACTGGTGGCATTCTCCGAAAAGAACGGTTATCTTGTAGGTTCCCGTGGTTCGGTCGGTTCGTCGTTCGTGGCGATAATGTCCGGTATCTCGGAAGTAAACCCGCTTGTTCCGCACTACCGCTGCCCGAAATGCAGGTACAGCGAATTCATAACCGACGGTTCATACGGGTCGGGATTTGATCTTCCCGAAAAGAAATGTCCGCACTGCGATATTGATATGATACGCGACGGTCATGATATACCGTTTGAGACGTTCCTCGGATTTAAAGGAGACAAAGAGCCGGATATCGACCTTAACTTCTCCGGTGAAGTACAGAGCAAGGTACATAAATATACAGAAGAACTGTTCGGTGCAGATCATGTCTTCAAGGCGGGTACAATAAGCGCCGTCAAGGACAACAAGGCGATAATGTATGTAAAGAAGTACCTTGAAGGCAAGGGCATGAACGTGAACAATGCCGAACTTATGCGTCTTGCGAACGGAATGATCGGCGTCAAGAGTACGACATCGCAGCACCCCGGCGGAATGGTCGTTGTGCCGAATGATTACGATATATATGATTTCAGCGCCGTACAGCACCCGGCGGACAAGACCGAAGGCGATATGGTAACGACCCACTTCGACTTCCACGCGCTGCATGATACGATACTGAAACTTGACGAGCTCGGACATACTAACCCGACGCTGTACAAGCATCTGGAAGATATGACCGGGCTGAAGATAGCGGATATCTCCACCAATGATCCGAAAGTGTACAGTCTGTTCTCATCGCCGGAGGCTCTCGGCATAGATGCCGCCGAGACCGGAATAAAAACAGGCACATACGGACTTCCGGAATTCGGTACCGACAATGCTATCGGAATGCTTCTCGAAACGATGCCGAAGACCTTCTCCGATCTGCTCCAGATCTCCGGACTTTCTCACGGGACAGGCGTGTGGCGCGGTAATGCCCGCGATCTTATCATGGAAGGGACCTGTACTATCAGTGAGGTCATAGGAACCCGTGACAATATAATGACCTACCTGATGCACCACGGAGTTGAATCCGGCCTTGCTTTCAAGATCATGGAGATCACCCGAAAGGGCAACGCGAAGAAGCTGTTTGACGATACTATCTACCAGACTTTCAAGGATAACAATATCCCCGACTGGTATGTGGAAAGCTGCAAGAAGATCGAGTATATGTTCCCGAAGGCTCATGCTGCGGCGTACGTTACCGCTGCGGTAAAGCTCGGCTGGTTCAAGATATACCGTCCGCTGGAATTCTACGCGGCGATACTCACAATGGAAACCGAGAACCTTGACATGGAGCTTCTGCTGAGAGGAAAAGACGCGGTACGTTCGAGAATGCAGCAGATGCTTGCGGGCGAGGACGCTTCCGATAAGTCGGTAAAGGGAAAATACGAGTCGATAAAGATAGCGTATGAAGCACTCTGCCGCGGGATCAGTTTCCTGCCGGTGAATTATCTGAAATCGCACTCTACGGGCTACAACATAGAGGGCGGAGATCTGCGCCTGCCGTTCTGCATAGTGGACGGCTGCGGTGAGAACGCTGCAAAGGCTCTGTATGACGGCATACACAATTCCGAGCTCGTAAGTATAGAAGATCTTACAGGAATACCCGGAATAAACAGCAGCGTCATTGATAAGCTCGATGCGATAGGCGCGTTTGAGGGACTGCCGAAATCGGCGCAGGTATCATTCTTTGATATGTAAATATACGGAGGACAAGAAAATGGAAAATGTACTGAAAGAACTCTACGATACGGTCGTTGAGAGAAAAAGCGAAAAGCAGGAAGGTTCATACACCTGCTATCTGTTTGAAAAGGGTATCGACAAGATACTCAAGAAGTGCGGCGAGGAGTGTACCGAAATGGTGATCGCCGCGAAGAACAAGGATAATGACGAACTGAAAAACGAGATCGCCGATCTCATGTATCATGTCATGGTAATGTGTGTCGAGCGCGGACTTGCGTGGGAAGAGGTCGAGGCAGTCCTTGCGGAGCGCAGCAGCAAGACCGGTAATCTCAAACAGTTCCACACTGTTGACAAGAACACATAAAAATAACGGCTTGTATGGAAAACCGTACAAGCCGTCAGTCTTTCAAAAAAATACAGGGATCTGTTTGCAGATCGTTCAAGTTCCGTGTTACGGGACTCGGTTTAGGATCAAGCCCTTTTTAAAGGGCTTGCCGCCGGAGGCACTTGAGCGCAAGCGACTTCTTTGACCGACTCACTGCTTGTATGTTTTCCCATACAAGCAGTTGTTTATTTTGTAAGCAGAATTACCGCTTCCACATGCTCCGTTCTCGGAAACAGATCGACCCCGCGGACGCTCACCGTCCTGTATCCGTGCTTTCCGAGGTAAGCGCAGTCTCTTGCGGCGGTGGCGGGATTGCATGATATCATGACAATTCTTTCCGGAGCGAAAGCCGCGATATTGTCGAGAGTCTTGCTGTCACAGCCTTTTCGTGCGGGATCGACAGTAATTACGTCGGCTTTTATATTCTTTTCCCGCAGCAGGGAAGTGACCGTTCCGGCGTCTCCGAGGTAAAACTCCGCGTTGTCTGACCCGTTGAGTGCGGCGTTTGCTTTTGCATTCTCCACTGCACTGGGAACGATCTCAACTCCGATCAGTTTTTTCACATTGTCCGCCATAGTCAGCCCGACGGTACCGATACCGCAGTACAGGTCGATGAGAGTTTTCCCGTCCGGTTCCGCGAGCTTTGCGGCTTCGGAATAGAGCCGCTCCGCCATGGGGGTATTTACCTGATAGAACGAACGCGGTGAGATTATAAAATGCTTTCCGAGCATAGTGTCGGCGATATCATTCTTTCCGCAGAGCAGTATTTCCTCGTCACCGTAAATTACATTTGTCTTATCCTTGTTTATATTGGCTGTAACGCCTTTGATGGTGGGGAACATTTTCATAAGCTCCGGACCGATCTTCCGCAGCTCCGGGACATTTCTCCGTACCACAAGCACAACATTTATCTCGCCCGAGTAATGCCCCCGGCGAATACAGATATGACGGATAACGCCGCTGTGTTCTTCTTCGTTGTAAGCGGGTATCTTATAATTTCTTACCAGTTCAAGCACCGCGCTTTTTATTTCGTTGAAAACAGCCGGTTCGAGTTTACAGTCGTCACAGGGTATTATCCTGTGGCTTCTCTGGGCGAAGAATCCGCAGACGGGTTTTGCGTCATTTCCGCGCCCTACCGGATATTGCGCTTTATTGCGGTATCCGGTGATGCTATCGGAAGGGATAATGGGGAGAAACTCCGGCTCCAGCCCGCCTATACGGGTAAAGGCGTCTCTTATCATATCTGATTTTGCCGCAAGCTCGGCTTCATAATAGATATGCCTGAACACACAGCCGCCGCATTTTCCGAATGCAGCGCAGTCCGGTGTGATGCGCGCCGGGGAGGGGGTGCGTATATTTTCTGTCCTGCCGTAGCAGTAGCTTTTACCGCATTTCACTATCCGCACGTCGAGTTCATCACCGACGGCAGTGAAGGGGACGAATACGACCATACCGTTGTATCTGCCAACGCCGCTGCCTTCATTTGTAAGACCGTCTATCCGGAGCGGTATTATGTCATTCTTAGTCATTCTTTTCGAGAGCCTTGCTCTTGAGGTAAGCGTTTATAAATCCGTCGATATCGCCGTCCATAACAGCCTGAATGTTACCCATTTCGTAACCTGTCCTGTGGTCTTTCGCAAGGGTATAGGGCATAAATACGTATGAGCGGATCTGGGCGCCCCATGCGATCTGGAGCTGTTCGCCCTTGATATCGGAGATCTTTTCGAGATGTTCTCTCTCTTTTATCTCAACGAGCTTGGAGATGAGCATTCTCATAGCGTACTCACGGTTCTGTACCTGGCTTCTCTGTGTCTGGCAGGCGCACACGATACCTGTGGGCTTATGGATCAGACGGACGGCGGAGCTTGTCTTGTTTACCTTCTGACCGCCGGCACCGCTGGAACGGTACACTTCCATTTCGAGGTCTTCGGGACGTATCTCAACGGAAGTATCTTCATCTATTTCCGGCATTACTTCGAGGCTTGCGACGCTCGTATGACGTCTTCCGGAAGCGTCGAACGGGGAAACGCGCACAAGTCTGTGTACACCGTTCTCGGATTTCAGGAATCCGTAAGCGTTCATGCCTTCAATAAGGATAGAAGCGCTCTTTATGCCGGCTTCTTCTCCTTCAAGGTAATCAAGGACAGATACCTTGAAATTGTGACGTTCAGCCCAGCGGTTATACATTCTGTACAGCATCTCGACCCAGTCCTGATCCCCTGTGCCGCCGGCACCGGCATGGAAGGTGAGGATAGCGTTCTTTTAGTCATATTCTCCAGAGAGCAGGGTAATGAGCTTCTGTTCCTCAAGCTGGGTCTTGGCGGTATTCGCAAGTTCTTTTACATCGCCGAGCATTGACTCGTCATCTTCTTCGTTTGCGAGTTCTGCCATGGTGATGACATCATCGAAGGTCTCACACAGTTTGTCGAACTGTGCGAGTTTAGCTTTCAGAGCGCCGAGCCTGCGGGAGACTTTCTGTGAATTTTCCTGATCGTTCCAGAAATCGGGCTTGGCGGTCTCTTCTTCAAGTTGTTCGATCTCTTTTTTCAGTCCGTCGGGATTTATAGCGGCTTTAAGGTCGGCAAGCTGCGGCTTCAGCCCTTCAAATTCAAGTATTATTTCTTCGTATTGCAGCATAAATATTCTCCTTATCAATATTGCATATTCCTAAATATTATACTACATTTTTGCTTGTTTGTAAAGTATTTCCCTGCTATTTATTCCGGATATTTTCGGAAAAATGTGCCATGATCATAAAAATAGAGCGATAATTTAGTGATTTCTATTGATTTGTGCTTTATTTTGTTGTATAATTGATATGTTATATTATCGGCAAAGATGTCAGAGAACGCTCTGATGAATTGAAACAGGAAAGACGAGCGGTGAAATAAAGGCAATGACAAAAAAGGAAAATGTAACGCGTCATCTTACAAGCGCGTTAATAACCATAATAGCTGCCGCAGTGGTCATCTGGCTTCGCTCCGGGACAGAGACGGCAAATATGATCATGCGTCTCGAAGTGAGCGGTATCACTTTCTCAACAACGGATCTCTTTGTGATAATCGCTGCGGGACTTTGCGGCTACAGGTACGGGAGCCTTATTTTTCTCGGAGTGCTTGCCGCACAGCTCATACAGGGCGGCGGACACGCATCGGGAGTTTTTTCGGTGCTCATCTATCTGCTGATCGCCATAATATCCGGCGTGTTTGCGGAGAAGCGCTGGTACCGGAGTATATGGAAGACATTTCTTGTGCTCATGGATTTCGTGATCCTTCTCGGCGGTTCATGGTATATAATGTTTGCACAGGTGAACCGCAGCCAGACATTTTACGGAAGTATGTCACTTCCCGAATTATGTATCAGTGCCATGCCGGAGTCGGTAGTCGCGGTACTGATACTGTTCATATTTTTCAACTGGGCTCCCGACACTCTGAAGAAAAAGGTCGGAATAGCCTATCTGTACACATCTGAGTATGAACAATCCGAGGATTTCCGGAACAGCCGTCACTCCGTGCTTAAAAAGCAGATAACGGTAATGTCAATGGCTGAGGCGCTTCTGCTCGGTGTGTTCGTACTTGTTATCTCCAATTCGCAGATAACGGCACTTACGGAAAATCAGCGCTATCTTATGAGTGAACGGCGCTTCGGCTCGGATAATTATACCTTCTCCGAGATGATATCCGGCGATACGGAAAGCGTATCAGCCGCAGACGATACTGCCGGAACAGACGGGGAAGTTCTCAGCAGTGACCAGATACAGCAGATAAGTGATGATATCGTGCCTGATGAGCGCTATCTTTTCATAATGAACCTTCAGCTTGCGCTGTTCGTCATAAGTATAGCGATACCGCTCGGAATGTTTTTCAGCGACCTTATCGTGCGTGAGGTCGTACTGCCGATAAAGACTCTTTCTGCGGAGATGACGAGCTATTTCTCGGCAGATGAGGAGGAGCGGCAGAAATTCTCCGAAAAGTTCAGTAAATACAGGCTGAGCGGAAAGTATAATGAGATCAGCGAGCTGCAGAATTCCATGCAGCGTATGATCTCGGATATGTCGAACTATATCGAGCGTTCAAAAAAGGAACACGCCGGACGTGAAACAGCGGAAGCCCGCAGTGAAGCCAAATCCGAGTTTCTCTCAAATATGTCGCATGAGATACGCACGCCGATCAATGCGGTTCTCGGAATGAATGAGATGATACTGCGTGAAAGCAGTGATGATAATATTACGGAGTACGCGGAGAATATCCGGAACGCGGGAAATACTCTGCTCGGGCTTGTGAATGATATCCTTGACTTCTCAAAGATAGAAGCGGGAAAAATGGATATTATCCCGGTCGATTATGATCTTGCTTCCGTACTCAACGATCTTGTGATGATGATACAGACCCGTGCCGAGGCAAAAGGGCTTGAACTCATAGTGAAGGTTGACAGTGAGATCCCCGATTTCCTTCACGGCGATGAGATACGACTGAAACAGATAGTGACAAATATTCTCACAAATGCGGTAAAATACACGGAAAAGGGTTCCGTTACGATAGATGTGGGCTATGAGAAGACAGACAAAGCAAACATCATAGGTCTGCGTTTCAGTATATCCGACACAGGCATAGGCATAAAGAGCGAGGATATGGACAAGCTGTTCGCCGCCTTTGAACGCATAGACGAAGAACGTAACCGCACGATAGAGGGTACGGGTCTCGGAATGAACATAACACGCCGGCTGCTCTCGATGATGGGCAGCAGGCTGGAAGTACAGAGCGAATACGGCAAAGGATCCACATTCGCGTTTACAGTCGAGCAGACAGTGGTAGATCTCACCCCGATAGGAGACTATGAAAAGTCTTACCGTAACACGCTCGCGGGCAGAAAGAAATATAAAGAGAAGTTCACGGCACCGGAAGGTGAGATACTCGTGGTCGATGACACAAAGATGAATCTTACGGTATTCCGCAGTCTGCTGAAAAAGACCGGACTGAATATAGACACCGCCGCGAGCGGCGATGAATGTCTGAAAATGGCAGCGGAGAAGAAATACGATGTTATCTTTCTTGACCACAGAATGCCCGTAAAAGACGGCATAGAAACTCTTCATGAGCTTCGTGGAATGAGCGGTACACCGAATACCGATACCCCGACGGTCTGCCTTACCGCAAATGCCGTATCGGGGGCGCGGGAGACCTATCTTGCCGCAGGATTTGACGATTACCTCACCAAACCTATAGACCCGGATCATCTTGAGGCGGCACTTCTGAAATATCTGCCGGAAGAAAAGATACAGCATACTGACAAGACGGAAGAGTCCGCCGGCACGATTGAGCAGGAACCGTTCCCGGAGTGGCTCACGGAACTGTCAGGTAATATAGATGTCACTGAGGGGATAAAGCACTGCGGAGACGCGGAAATATATACGGAAACTCTTCGGACGTACGCGGAATGTATCAATGACAACGCGGACGAAATAGAGAGGCTGTGGAAAGAACACGATATTGCCGGTTATACGGTAAAGGTACACGCGCTGAAAAGCACATCACGGGTTATCGGAGCTATGAAACTCGGTGATCTTGCGGAACTCCTCGAAAAGGCAGGCGACGCGGGTGATACTGCTCTGATCGGAAGCAGGACGGACGAGCTGCTTTCGGAATACCGCAGCCTCGGAACAGAACTGTCCCCGCTGATAAAGCCGGAACACAGCGGTGAGCTTCCGGAGATACCGACGGATAAGCTGTACGAAGCCTATGGCGCTGTACGGGAGCTGGCAGAGGTCTTTGACTATGAAAGCGTGACTTTCATAATGGACTCGCTTTCGGAATACAGCATACCCGAAAATGAAAGAGCGCGGTATGACGAACTGAAAAAGGCGGTCTCCAAGCCCGACTGGGATATGATAAAAAGTGTGTTGTCAGATTAAATAATAACGGGAGGACAGAAGAATGGACAAAAATGTGCTGCTGATAAGCGACGGCGGGGGATTTATGATCGAAGCCCTTGCAAACAATCTGAAAAAGATCGCGGATTTCAGTATAATCAAAGTGACACCTACGATAGAAGATATCAAGGACAATCAGAACGAAGCCGATGTGATACTGCTTTATTCCGGAGAATTTGTGCATCAGTCGGCGGACGTGCTTACATATCTGAAGGATATGTGTGCGGACAAGAAAAAGATACTCTGCGTTATCGGCTATGAGAAAGAGCTTGAAGCGGTGGAGAAGATGATACCGGACTCGCTCGTTACGCGCAAGTTCCTGCGTCCCTTTGATATGCGCAGATTAGCCGAGGAGCTTGAAGCCGCCTCCGCTGTTGGCAGTTTCACAGTTTCAGAGGCTTCCAAACACATACTCATGGTAGATGATGACGGCTCATTCCTGAAAATGGTACAGTCATGGCTGTCTCCGTATTATCATGTGACCATAGTGAATTCCGGTATGCAGGCGATAACATTCATAGCCACAAATACGCCCGACCTGATACTTCTGGATTATGAAATGCCGATAACCCCGGGTCCTCAGGTGCTGGAGATGATACGAAGCGAGCCCGCGTCGGCGGGTATCCCGGTAATTTTCCTTACCGGAAAAGCCGACAAGGAGAGCGTGGAGCGGGTAATGCGCCTGAAACCGCAGGGTTATCTTCTCAAAACGATGCCCAAACAGGATATACTTGCCGCGATAGATCATTTCTTTGTTACCAACGAATGGAAGTCGATGCAGTAATAAAATCCCCGGACTTTGCAGGAAGTCCGGGGATATTTTATATTTCGTCATTTTTCCGGGGAAGGATATTATCCGAATACCCGTGCAGTCTGTATTCTTCTCTTGCTTCCGCAAGGCACAGCCGGTTGGCGCCGCCCCGGAACCCGATGAATCGTTCCTGCACCTTATCCTTTTCCCACCCGCAGACAGGGCAGATATCATATTCCTCTTCCACGGTCATATTGCCGCAGCAGGCACATCTCAGACTCATAATATTCCTCCCTCACTGTCTGTTCCAGTATTTTATACCTGCCGTCGGGATAAAGAATGTCCTGATATATCCGTCTGCGGAAAGAACGAGAAAGTATCCGGTATCCTGATCGAAGTACATATAATCTCCGTCATCGGAGTACTTGTGCAGTACTCTGTCTGAAGTGGAATTTATAAGGTCATTTGCTTTTTGCAGGTATTCGTCTTTTGTAATTTTTCCGAACTCGGCGCCGTGTTTTTCGTAATGTTCGTCATAGCGTGCCTTGTTGCGGAAAGTGTACCATGCGGTCTCTGCTTTTTCTTCGGTGGTCTGTGGAGCTGTAGTCGTTTCGGTGATCTTTTCGGAAGAAGCGGCTGCGGTACTTTCCTGAACGGCAGTCGTTACAGCCGGTTCGGAAGTGGTATCTTCGGATATGTCTGTTTCTGCCGTGACAGTCGTTTCCGGCTTATCGGAAACGATATTGTCAACAGCCTCGGAGAGACCGGAGCTGACTTCGCCGGATATGCTTTCGGCGATACTGTCAAATTGTTCGGCGATCTCCATATTCGCACTGCTGATATCGCTCGATACTTCGTTCAGCGCGCTTGTGATCTCTGCCATTCCGCTTGCAAATTCGTCCATACCCTCGGACAGGGCGCTTGATATTTCGGAATTTACAGAACTTACCACCGCGCTTGCGATCTGCTGTGCGGCGTCCGTTACCTGAGCGCATGAGCAGAGCGAAATTGCGGCTGCAATGAACAGAACGAACAGTTTAATGAATGATGTTTTTTTCATTTTTAAAATGCCTTTCGGGATCAGTTATTGTTTACAAGCTTGAAGACTTTTGCGCCGTGGGGAGCGAGACGGACGTTTATCTTGCCGCTTACGGGAGCCTTATTTCCGCTCCACAGTTCAGTGCATGTCTGACCGTCGCGTGTCTCAAGGTCTCTCAGGCTTATCTCGATCTTGCTTTCTTCCTCGCCCACATTGAAGATAGCGGCATAGATCCCGCCGTCGGTGCTGTCTGCTTTCCAGAGGATATGTTCGACCCCGTTTATCTCTCTGCGCCATACCTGATGTGAGTTACGGGCGTTGCGGTGCATAGCGAGTATCTTTGAGTTGGTGAGCAGTTTCAGGGTAAAGTCATCACATTTGGTGAGATCGCCGCCGATGAACAGGGGAGAGCGGAATATACACCAGAGTGTGAGCATTGTTTTCTGTTCTTCCTCTGTGAATTCTGTCTTGTTGTCGAAACCATAGTCCTGTCTCAATGCGCCGATCGGGAGCATATCGGCATCCGGCCAGTGGCCTGCGCCGGTATGAGTACACCATTTCTCGGCTCTCTCGAACATATTGTACAGCAGTTCCCACTTATCCCAGAAATCATCTGTTATGCGCCACATATTGGATATCTGCTTGAACAGCTCGGCTTTTTCAAGCGGAGCGGGACCGGGGGACAGGCTCAGCACCATATCCCTGTCGCAGTCATCGAGCGCCTTGCTGAGCATTATGAGTTCTTTTTCCGCGTGCGGGAATTCTCTTGCGATATCATCGCACTTTACGAAATCCACGCCCCATTCATTGTACAGCCTGAAAATGCTGTCATAGTATTCTTTTGCCCCCTCCTTATCGGGGTCAACGCCGTACATATCTGTATTCCACCGGCAGATGCTGTCTGTCTTGGCGATCATTCGTGCGGTCTTGTCACTGTTGAGCAGGGTAGTGTTGCGGTGTACAGCCTGTCTCGGTATGCCGCGCATGATATGTATTCCGAATTTTAATCCGAGGGAATGGATATAGTCCGCGAGCGGGGCAAATCCGAGCCCGCCTTCGGAAGAAGGAAATCTGTTTTCCGCGGGTATGAGCCTTGAATGACCGTCCATTGCAAGTTCGGCAAACGGGTGATATTCATGGTTCTCGGCGGTAGGTTCATACCACTGGATATCTACGACAACATATTCCCAGCCGTACTCTTTCAGGTTCTGCGCGATGAACTCGGCGTTCTTTCTGACGGTGTACTCCGAAACTGCGGCGCCCCAGCAGTCCCAGCTGTTCCAGCCCATAGGTGCTGTTTTTGTGAAATTGAGCATAATGATTTCCTCCTCGTTTACTGATTATATTTTATTACGAGATCGCTGAATGTGGCGGTAACGCCGCCCACAGCGTAAAGTCCGATGACCGTGCCGGTGAATCCTCCGCAGACTTCGGAGGATAGGTATTTTGACGCTCCGTGTCCGAGCTCATGACCGCCGGCAAAGAAAGTATATCCATAATTGTCCGCTTTTATAACAATGTCAAGAGAACTGTGCGGTGTAATTCCTGTCGCGTTCTGTTCATGGTTTATCCCGCCGATGTTCAGCATAAGTGCCGCATAGTATCCGGCAACTTCATGTTTTATGCAGATATCATAATGCTCTGTCTCGTCGTGGTATATGGTGATCCCTGCTTCGGGAACAGATCCGTCCGGGGATCCCGCACTGTCAACGGTTATCTTTGCTTTCAGCTCGAAGCAGAAATCCCTCTGATGAGTGCATATAAAGGTCGGTGAGTCTGTATCATTCAGGGTGATATCCGTACCTTTCAGGGTAATGCTGTTCTTGTCAAAAATATAGTTTTCCGGGTGAGGCTTGCGCAGGTACTGCCAGTCCACATTCCACAGCATATTCTCGAAAGTATATGAACGTTTTTCATTCTGTGTGAAGCTGCCGTTTATCTCGTACTCCTCATCGCAGGTACCGTCGTTTCCGGCGGTGAACCACCCGTCCTCACCGAATTTTACCGGTATAAGGAACGTTTCGCGACCGAGGTGGTGGAAAGGCATCCACCGGTGCATCTGTCTGAAACCGAGACACAGGATATGCCATTCGCCGTTCTTATCCTGTATCAGGTCGCCGTGTCCAATGCCCTGTATAATATACGGTGCTTTATTTCGGTTTGTAAGCACAGGGTTAAGGGGGTAATTATCAAAACTGCCCCACGGACTGTCGGAGCGCGCATAGGTTATCATGTGACCGTATTCGGTGCCGCCCTCTGCCGCCATAAGGTAGTAGCGGCCGTTTATCTTATACATGTGCGGGCTTTCAAGAAATCTTCCTCCGGATCCTTTCCAGATACACCTGCTTGGAGTGAGTTTTCTTCCCGTGCATATATCTATCTCGCACTGGACAACTCCGCTTTCTCCGAAGTCATCGGAGCCGTTGCTTATAAAATACACTCTTCCGTCGTCGAACAGCAGGGAAGGGTCGATACCGCCCTGATCCACATATACAGGATCCGACCATTCACCGTAAATATCGTCCGTCCATACATAGAAATTCTGATGAGTGGTATCGTTGGTCGTAACCATATAAAATCTGCCGTTGTTGAAGCGCAGTGTAGGCGCGAAAACTCCGCCGGAACTGTTTATCCTGTCGAGCATCACCTGTTCAGACCGTGTAAGGGCATATCCTGTATGTACCCAGTTCACCAGGTCGTCGCTCTCAAACAGCGGTACACCGGGAAAATACTGGAAAGAACTTGCGGCAAGGTAATACTTTCCGTTTGCGGCGCATACGGAAGGATCAGGGTAAAAACCTTTGATGACAGGATTTTTGTAACGCACTTGTTCCACCCTCCTCAGATGTAATTTTATTGTGTGAAATATGACAGCAAATGTTATAAATTATTATAATATCATTTATGAAAATTGTCAATTGTTTTTCTGCATAATAAAGTGTATAATATTTTTGTATAGTAGTGGAATTACGCGTTTAAAGCGTGATTGCACTCTGGAAAAGCAGAAAAAATTTATTTTCGGAGGAACAAAAATGAAGAAACTGCACAAAGTCCTCGCAGGTGCTATGTCACTTGTGACGGTCATCTCTGCTGCGTCATGTAACGGCGGGAACAGCGGCGGCGGAAGAGAACCCAGCGCTGCCGGCAGCACCGATGCTGCCGCAACCACAACAACTGCTGCTACAACAGTATTCGCAAGCGAGACCTATGACACCAATGCCGAAGTTCAGGGTGCCGTAGCAAACCTTGAGGTCGATGAATCCCTCAATCCTACCCAGAAGCTCGTATTTATGGGCAACTGGACTATCGACAACACTCTGCCTGCCGTTGAGCTTTTCAAGGCTAAGTACGGTACCCCCACAGAGATCAGTGAAGCTTACAAATCCTATCTCAACGATAAGAACGAAGATTATGTCGTAGTATCCGATGTAGTTGACTATCAGGCAAGATATGACAAGCTCGGTACGGCTATCTCCGCAGGTCTGGCTCCCGATATCTTCCCGTTTGAGAATGATATCTTCCCGCTCCCCGCATACAAGAATATGTTCCAGAATATCGATGATATCATTGATATGAGCGGTTCCGAGTGGGACGGCTGGAGAGAACTCTCCGATCAGTACACATGGGCAGGCAAGCATTACCTCGCTCCCTGCGAGTTCTATCCGGCACAGGTCCTCTATTACAGAAGAAGCGTTATCGAAGAAGCAGGACTCCAGGATCCCTATGAGCTGTTTGTAAACGGCGAGTGGACATGGGATACATTCCTTGATATGGCTGATAAGTTCCAGCAGACAGGCGAGAACAAGTATGTCTGCGACGGTTGGTACATACAGTCCCTTATCTTCTCCACCACAGGCGTTCCGATCATCGGTATGAAAGACGGCAGGATCGTAAATAACCTCTATGACGCAAATGTAGAGCGTGCTGCCGAAGTTATCGCAAAGCTCTGCTCCGAGAACTATCGTTATCCGCTTGTTGAGAACAACTGGAGCGTAAACGAGAAGGCATGGGTAAACGGCGATACACTGTTCTTTGACGACGGCTTCTGGTTCTATCAGGGCAACGGTCACAAGTACTGCGAGAAGATGGGCTGGGATTATGATGAAGTATTCTTCGTACCTGCGCCCAAGGATCCCAAGGCAGACAAGTATTATCACGCCTACAAGGTATTCGGATATGCCCTCTGCTCCGGTTCTACCAACATAGACAGCTATAAGGCATGGATCCAGTGCAATATGCTCGTTCTCGAAGACGAAGATGTTCAGGCTGCCGCAAGAGCACAGCAGATGGAGAACGAAAAGTGGACAGAGACCCAGATGGAATTCAAGACCAAGCTCTATTCCGTAAAGGATACTCCTCTTACACCTTCGTATGACTTCCGTACCGGTATAGATACCGACAATGCCAAGTCCGACGGTTCCGCTCCTATCGACCACATCGTTAAGGAACCCTACAACGATACCGCGAACACATTCTCCGGCG
>CAMVGH010000039.1 GCA_947166945.1 uncultured Clostridia bacterium | reverse complement strand
TTGTTATTCTGTTATACACTTTTCTCTGCACAGGTGAACTACCTGCCCCCGCTGCAAGGCGAAGCGGTTTGTTTAGGGGATCCAGCACCCTTTTTAAAGGGGGCTGGCCGCCGGAGGCACTCAAGCGCAGCGACCTCTCTTCTCCCGCCCGCCGGAGGCACTCAAGCGCCAGCGACCACTCGCGTCGCTGGCGTCCGCTCCCCGCCTGCCGGCGGTCACTCCGAGAACTGGCTGTTATAGAGGTTGGCGTAGAACCCGCCGGCAGCAAGGAGATCATCGTGGCGCCCCTGTTCGATGATGCTGCCGTTGTTCATGACGAGTATCATGTCGGCGTCACGGATAGTGGAAAGACGGTGAGCGACTATGAAACTGGTACGTCCTTTCATCAGCTTGGTGAACGCGTCCTGTATTTTCAGTTCGGTACGGGTGTCTATTGACGAAGTCGCTTCATCAAGTATCAGCATCGGCGGCAGACAGAGCATGATACGGGAAATACAAAGCAGCTGCTTCTGTCCCTGTGAAAGATTTCCGCCGTCTTCGCCTATGACGGTATCGTATTTGTCCGGAAGGCGTTTTATGAAACTGTGAGCATGGGCGGCTTTCGCGGCGGCGATGATCTCTTCGTCCGTGGCATCGGGTCTGCCCATGCGGATATTGTCACGGACCGTACCGGAAATAAGTATCGTGTCCTGTAATACCATGCCATAGGAGCTGCGCAGACTGTGCCGGGTGACACTGCGGATATCGTGACCGTCGGCGCTGATCGCTCCGCCGGTCACATCATAGAAGCGCATCAGCAGATTGATGAATGTCGTTTTTCCGCAGCCCGTGGGTCCCACTATCGCTATCTTCTGTCCGGGAGTTATATCAAGATCCAGATGCTCGATAAGCTTTCTGTCGGGGGTGTAGGAAAAACTTACATCTTCGGCTTTTATGCTGCCCTGTACATCGGTAAGTTCATGTGCGTCGGCAGGCTCTGGAGTCTGCGGTTCACGCTCGATAAGCTCGAACAGTCTGCCTGCGCAGGCAAGGGCGTTCTGAAGCTCTGTCACGACTCCGGATATCTCGTTGAAAGGCTTGGTATATTGGTTTGCATAGCTCAGAAAGCACGACAGCGCACCGACTGTTATCCCGCCGTTTATCGCGGATAACGCCCCGAACACTCCCACCGCCGCATATACAAGTGCATTGATGAAACGGGTCACGGGATTTGTCAGGGAAGAGTAGAATGTTGCTTTGAGGGAGTATTTTTCAAGACGGGCGTTGATCTCCTCAAATTTCTCCTGTGCCTCATCTTCTCGGCAGAATGCCTTGACCGTCTTTGCGTTGCCTATCATCTCGTCAATATAGGCGGTCTGTTCACCGAGAGTCTCAGAGCGCTTTCTGCACATACTGTATGTGTGGCTTGCGATGAATTTCGCGGCAAGAAGCGATACCGGCGTGAGTACGATCACGGCAAGAGTAATAAGCGGATCGAGAGTAAGCATAAAGATAAGAGTACCGAAGATCGTGACAACGCCTGTAAAAAGCTGCGAGAAACCGAGCAGCAGTCCGTCCGCGAACTGGTCTGCATCTGATATCACGCGGCTTACGATATCACCCGAGCTTACCGTGTCGAGGTAGCTGAGCGGCAGGTTCTCGATATGTTCAAACGCATCGCTGCGGATATCGCGGACAACATCAAACGCAATACGGTTGTTTATCACGTTCATTATCCACTGGAGCAGCGCTGTGACTGCGGCAATGATGCCCGCCCGGAGCAGATATGTGAAGATACCGCCCAGATCTGGTGATGAACTGCCGTTCCGGGGAACGAGCAGATCAATGGCATTCCCGACGATCAGCGGTATTGAAAGGGTCCCTGCCACTGTGAGAGCCGCAAGCACCGTGGACAGCACGATCAGCGGCATATACCGCCTGATGTACCGGAGGACTTTTAAAAGGGTAGCTTTGTTTTTCATACTGCCTTGTCCTCCTTTCTGAACTGCGACTCATAGATCTCCCTGTAAACGTCGCAGTGTCCGAGCAGTTCCGCGTGAGTTCCGATGCCGACGGCGTGTCCGTCGTCCAGTACTATTATCCTGTCCGCGTGCATTATGGAAGAGGTGCGCTGTGAAACTATGAAGACCGTAGCGTTTTCAAGTCCGCGCAGTGCGTGACGCAGCGCCGCGTCGGTGGCAAAATCAAGCGCGGAGGCGCTGTCGTCAAGTATTATGATCTCCGGCGAACCTACCAGCGCTCTGGCGATCGTAAGTCTCTGCCGCTGTCCTCCGGAGAAATTCCTGCCCCCCTGTTCTACTATAGCGTCAAGACCGTTTTTCTTAGTGTCGATGATTTCCCTTGCCTGTGCGATCTCAATGGCTCTGAATATTTCCTCGTCGGAGGCATTCTCGTCCCGCCACTTCATATTTTCCCTTATCGTACCCTTGAATAGCACAGCTTTCTGCGGTACGATCCCGATTTTTGAACGGAGAGCCTCAATATTGTACTCTCTTACATTCACGCCGTCGATCAGCACTTCGCCGCCGGTCACATCGTAAAAACGCGGTATAAGATCAACAAGCGAGGATTTGCCGGAACCGGTACCGCCGATAACGCCGATAACATCGCCGCGTTTTGCGGTGAAGCTGATATCGCTCAGCGAATTCTCCGCGGCATTGCGGTAGCAGAGATCGGCATGACGGAATTCCACGGCATATTCAGCGTCCGGCTCACCGTCTGTACGGCTGCCGTCCGCCATACCTTCGCCGCCGTCAAGCACAGACTGTATGCGCTTTCCGCAGGCGGCAGCCTTGGTTATGGTTATTATAAGGCTTGCCAGCTTTATAAGTTCCACAAGTATCTGTGACATATAGTTATACAATGCTATAACGGCGCCTTGTGTGAGTATCCCGGCTTCGACCTGGAGTGCGCCCTGATGTATCAGGATCACTATTGACAGATTTATCAGGACAAAAGTGAGGGGATTCATCAGCGCGGAAATACGTCCCGATACAAGCTGGTCATGGGTCAGAGCGTTGTTGTCTTCCCGGAACGCGGATATCTCGCGCTCTTCCATACAGAATGCCCTTATCACGCGGGAGCCGCTGAGATTTTCGCGGGTGCGGCACAAAAGCTTGTCAAGACCGCTTCGGACCTTGCCGTACAGCCTCATTCCTCCGAGCATTATCCCGAACACCACCACCGACAGCACCGGTATAGTGCAGGCAAATATAAGCGCCGACTGCACATCGATAGTGAAAGCCATTATCATTGCTCCGAACACAATGAACGGCGACCGCAGCAGCAGGCGGAGCGTCATATTCACACCGGTCTGCACCTGGTTCAGGTCACTGGTCATGCGGGTCATCAGCGTAGATGTGCCGATCTCATCGAGATCCGAGTATGAAAGCCCCTGTATATGCCTGAAAAGTGCATTTCCGACAGTTCTGGCAAAGCCCGTTGCGGCTTTTGCCGCAAAGAACTGCGCCGTTATCGAGAACGCAAGTCCCGCCAGAGCAAGGCACACCAGCAATATGCAGGAACGTATCACAATGCCTTTGTCGCCGTATTCTATCCCGTTGTCTATCATATCCGCGACGACTATCGGCACGAACAGCTCCAGCACGGCTTCGATGCACTTGAACAGCGGACTTAGTATGGTTTCCTTGAGGTATCCTTTTGTAAGGTATCCCAGCAGTTTTTTCATTTTATCTCTCCGTTTTGCAGAATAAAAGCGCACGGTCAGCACCGCACGCTTTCAGGGATCACTTTCTTCTTTTGCCGTTCTTTTTGGACTTTTTGCCTTTCAGATTCTTCGTAACGACGGCGGCTATTATACATCCCACCAGCACTACACCGGAAATAATGAAGAGCGGTATGGGAAGATTGGTTCCCGTTGCGGGGTTCATCATTGCCGCAAGTATAAATTCCATATTATTTTCCTTTCAAATCATTTCTTCTTTTTAAGCAGTACGAGCACGATGACTACGATAAGAGCGATTATCACAACACCCGCTATGATGCCGACTATGATAAGCGACATATCTCTCGACCCGAAGTCGGCGGGAACTGCCTGGACAGTACCGGAACCTGCCGGGGCAGCGCTGCTGCCGTTATTCTCTGTAATTGCAGCTTCGGTGGTTTCGGCTGCGGTGTCCGCGGCAGCCGATGTTGTTTCAGTTGTCTCCGGAGCTGCTGTTGTGGCAGTAGTTTCCGGGGCTTCTGTTGCGGCTGCTTCAGCGGAAGTCTCTGCGGGAGTTTCCTCTGCGGCAGCATACTTCGAGCGGTCCAGCGGATCATGTCCGTCGATGTCCGCGTTACCGTCCGCGTCCGCGTAAACAGCCACAGTCCCGTCGCTGTAGTAAGCGTAGAATTCATTTACGGTAAGGCTGTATCCCGCGGAAGTGTTGCCCCAGTCCTTGAAGGTGAACTGCACATCGCGGTCTGTTTTGAGCACATCGGCACTCTCGAAATCGCAGCTGAAGAGATATGTATTATCATTCAGCTGCTCAATGACTGCCATTTTATCGGCTGTACTTGTCACCAGCCCCTTGTAGCCGAAATCGTACCAGTTCTCTTCCGAGTCGTTGACCATGAGTTTTGCGCCGATGCCGATATGACCGGTGAAATCCACGAATACGGTCTCTCCGTCGCTCTCATATACTCCCGATGCTTTTTCGCGTTCATACTGTTCCGCGTCACCGTCAAGGGAGATGACGAGTTCGAGCTTCTTTATACCCTCAACGCCGTCTGTCTGTCCCTCGGGAATTATCAGAGACCATTCTCTCTGATCTGAAGTAAGATTCTCATTCGGTGCTGCCGCGGGAGTGAGGTAAGCTCCGGCAGAAGCCGCGAGCATTACCGCTGCGGATATCGAAGCAGCTGCGGTGGTTATTGATCTGTTCCTTTTCATTTTGTCCTCCGGAATTGTCGTTGTTTTTTATTTTCTCTTATATAAAGGCAAAACCGCACAGAAATAACTTCCACGCGGCATTGCGGACTGTTCGTCCGTTCAGCCCTTGTTTATTGATTATCCGGTTTCTTACAAGCCGGAACTGCCGCTTTTTCTGTCAGAAATCAGAAAAACCGTCTCTTACGCTGAGTAGGAGACGGTTTTACCGCGGGTGTTCCGCTGGCGGAGAAGGAGGGATTCGAACCCTCGAACCGCTTTTGACGGTTACGCGATTTCCAATCGCGCGCGCTCGACCAGCTACGCGACTTCTCCATAGATGGTTTACCCTTTTTATTCGATCGTCGGGCATATTGCTCGTCGATACTATGACATTTTACCACATACCAAGAGATTTGTCAAGGGAATTTGCCGAATTTTTTTGAAATTTACGAAATTTTTTGAAAAAACAGCTCCGATGCTGCGTTCCGACAAGAAACGCGCTGAAATGACCGTAAAAATTATGCGATTGATACAATAGAAAAAAGGTTGACGAAAAAGTACGGAAGTGTTATAATTATGAACGGGAGAGGTTTTTTCTGCGATGAATCCTGAATTTACCTTTTTCGATGATAGTTTTCACTGCGGATATGAAGGCAGTCAAAAAGAACAGGACAAAGGAGACAAATAATTGAATATCAAACCTCAGAAGGGAATGCAGGAATATCTTCCCGAAGCCGCGGCACTGCGTGACAGGCTGACCGCGATGATACTTGAAACATACACAAGCTGCGGATTTACACGCATTTACACTCCCGCTGTCGAGAGTGCCGAAAACCTCGACAAAAGCGACGGCGGTGACAATCTCAACCTTATATTCAAGATACTCAAGCGCGGCGAAAAGCTGGCGGAGGCACTTGAAAAGACACCCGTTGACGAAAAGGAACTTTGCGACCTCGGACTGCGCTATGACCTTACATTGCCGCTTTCGAGATACTATGCCAACAACCGCAATGCTCTTCCGAACCCGTTCAAATGCATACAGATAGACAAGGTGTATCGCGCGGAAAGACCGCAGCGCGGCAGACTGCGCGAATTTGTACAGTGCGATATAGATATACTCGGCTCTGATTCCATCTGTTCCGAGATCGAACTTATCTCGGTGACAGCAAAGGCTCTCGGTAAGATCGGCATAGGCAAATTCTTTATTCGTGTGAATGACCGCCGCATACTCCGTGATTCCCTGAAAACAATGGGATTTCCCGAGGACAGTCTTGATACGGTCTCCGTCACATTCGACAAGCTTGACAAGATAGGGGCGGACGGCGTAGCGGCAGAGCTGAGAGAAAAGGAAATGCCTGAACAGGCTGTCTCCGCTCTCCGTGAACTTCTCGGAAAAGGAAATATAACTCTCGACGATATGGAAAAATACTGCTCCGGCGACGCAAAGGAAGCCCTTACACAGCTCCGCACCATCATAGAGACTGCCGATAAGCTTTCTCCCGATTACGCTGTCGTATATGATCCCTCCCTCGTCCGCGGACAGGGCTATTATACCGGCACCGTATTTGAGGTAGCAAGCGAGGAATTCGGCGGCACTATCGCCGGCGGCGGGCGCTATGACGGACTTATCGGCAGATTTACCGGCGAAAACATTCCCGCGGTAGGCTTTTCCATAGGATTTGAGCGCATTTTTTCAATAGTATCGGAAAACAAGGTGGCTCTCGGACAGAAGCGCAAAAAAACCGCAATCCTCTACAGATCCGAGGATATTCTCGAAGCTATCGGAAAGTCTTCCGAACTGGAATCCGACAGTGACGTTACCCTTGTGCTTGTCCCTAACCCCAAAAAAGCGGACAAGATCTACACCCGCACCAAAAACCTCGGCTTTGATGAGATCATCAAGCTCGGGCTCTGATCGGAAAAGAAGAAGCCTGCTGACCCGGTACTTACCGGATCGGCAGGCTATTTTTCTGTGTTCTGATAAAGCCGGCTCACTTAATTGTCTGTTTAAGCGCGCTGCGGGCTTTTTTTACGTCGATGATATCGTTGGAAAGAAGTTCCTCGACCTTGGTGAGCATATTGTCAACATATTTGTTGGTCATATCGCGGAGTTCCTTGGTCTGTGCCTGCGCGGAGGCATTGATCTCGTTTGCCTTGGCGGTAGCCTGACGGACTATCTCCTGCTGTGCAACGAGGGACTGCGCACGCTGCTCGGCACGGGAGACTATGTTTGCCGCCTCGTTCTTTGCGTCATTGATGATAGTCTTGCGGTCATTGACAAGATCGCGGGCCTGCTTGATCTCGTTCGGAAGGTTTAGCCGCACCTCGTCGATCAGTTCACGCATCTTGTCCACGTCGATAAGGGATTTCTTGTTCGTGAAAGGCACATTCACCGCCTTGTCAAGCATATCGTCCATCATGTCGAGAATTTCTTCGATACTCATACTTATTTTTCCTCCTTGTCTTTTGTCATATCAAGTCTCTTTACTATATCATCTTTTATGCTTTCGGGTACGAACGGGGCGATATCGCCGCCGAACATTGCTATCTGGCGCACCATGCTTGACGAGAGATAGGTGCTCTGGCTGTCCGCGCACAGGAATACCGTTTCCGCGCGGGGGCAGAGGTGCTTGTTGACGTGAGCCATCTGGAATTCCGTTTCAAAGTCCGACATCGCACGGAGTCCTTTGACTATTATATCGCAGTCGTGATCGCGGAAGTAATCAACGATAAGTCCGCTGCAGCTGTCAACTTTTACGTTCGGTATATCATAGCACACCTTTCTGAGAAATGCCGAACGCTCATCCACCGTAAAGCTTGACTGCTTGTTAGGATTTAGCGATATCAGTACTATGAGCTGATCGAACAGCATCGCGCCGCGTTTTATTATTTCCAGATGACCGTTTGTCACGGGGTCGAAACTTCCCGGATAAATGGCTTTTTTCATATATCTTCGCTTTCCTCCGTTTCCTCTTTTCGTCTGTAAACCGTAAGAGCTATTTTTCCATATTTATATGTCTTTGATATCACGAACCCGTTTTCCTCATCGGGCAGTCGGCAGTCGGTCTCGTGTTCGCATACGATTATCCCGTCTGCGCTCATTACTTCGGTGAGAGCGGGCAGAGAGCGCTGTATCAGCTTTTTCCCGTAGGGCGGGTCGAGCAGCGCTATATCTATCTTTTCCGGAACAGTGTGCAGAAATGCGGAGTTCGGCTTATTTATAACCACCGCGTCGTCCGTCATTTTCGTGTGGGCGAGATTTTCTCTTATTATGCCGATCGCCGCCGGACTGCTGTCCACGAAATAGACTTTTCTTGCGCCCCGGCTGAGCGCTTCGATCCCGAGCTGTCCCGAACCCGCAAACAGGTCGAGCACCACTGCGTCTTCAACGTCAAACTGCACTATACTGAACATTGCCTCCTTGACCGCGTCGGCGGTGGGGCGTATCAGGTCGGTGCCTTCGAGGGACTTCAGTTTCATACCCCTCGCTTTTCCCGTAATTACTCTCATACTTTCTCCTAAAATGCTTCTCTTACGAACAGCTGAAGCTCCTCGGCGGTCTCACGGCTGATCTTTGCCGTATCCATAAGCTCTTCCACCGTGGCGTTTTTAATGCCTTGCTTTGTCTTGAATTCCTTTAAAAGAGCCAGTGCTTTTTTCTCGCCTATGCCTCTGACTTTTGTAAGATCAAGCTCATACTGTGTCATTTTATGCTTTTTTCTCTGGTAATTTATCGAATATCTGTGGACTTCGTCCTGTATCTCGGTCAGCATCCTGAACAGGTTTTTATTGGCGTTTACCTGTATCTCTCCGCCGTCCGTGGCAACGGCTCTCGTGCGGTGCTTGTCGTCCTTGACCAGTCCGAACAGCGGAACATCTATCCCCATTTCGTCAAAAACTTCCTTTACCGCGGCGACATGTCCTTTTCCGCCGTCGAGAAGTATCAGGTCGGGACATTCCCGGAAATGTTCGTCCCCGTCAAGATAGTGTGTAAACCGTCTCCGCAGGACTTCCTGCATACAGGCGTAGTCGTCTATACCGACCACGTCCTTTATATTGAACCGGCGGTATCCGGCTTTATACGGTCTTCCGTTCCTGTAGGTTATCATTCCCGCGACACGGGTCTGTTCGCCCATGTTGGATATATCATAGCTTTCTATAAGCACCGGTATCTTTTTCAGTCCGAGCAGCTTCTGAAGATCCTGGAGCGCCGTTATCTCACGGCTTGTCCGTCCTACCCGCAGCGCGAGGTATTCGTCCGCGTTGCTTTTCGCGAGGGTCGTGAGTACGAGATTTTCCCCGCGTTTCGGTACGATGAGTTCCACTTTGTGTCCTGCCGTCCCGCGGAAGTATTCGCTCAGCAGATCATTGTCCTCAGTGTCGCCGTCGAGAAGTATCAGCTTCGGTATTTCCCTGCCGTTCTCGTAGTATCTCATCAGAAATTCGGTACGTATCATGGTGCTGTCGTACTCATCGCCGATGAAGTAGTTTTCCTTGTCTATGAGCTGTCCTTTGCGGTATTTCACCACAGCCGCCGCGGTAAGTCCGGAGTTGTTCGAGAGTGCGAACACATCGCAGCTTATATCCCGCCCCGAACGTATCGACTGTACTTTTGCGGCACGCTCTATCGCGGCTATCCTGTCGCGCAGTTTTACCGCCTTTTCAAATTCAAGCGCTTCGGCAGCCTCGTTCATTTCCTCGGTGAGCCGTTCCACGCTTTCCTTGCTGCCGTTCCTGAGAAAATCCACAGCCTGCTTTATGATGTCGGAGTACTCTTCCTTCGGGATACAGCCGCGGCAAACGCCCATACAGCGTTTGATATGGTAATTGAGGCAGGGACGCTCCTTGCCGAAATCCCGCGGGAATTCCTTGCCGCATGTGGGGAGCATGAATATCCGGTTACATTCCTCTATTGCCTGTTTAACGGTGAACGCGCTCATATAAGGTCCGATATAGGTCGAGGCGGGATCGTCACTGCGGAATGAGTGCCTTATGCGCGGATAATCGCCGCCGGTGATCTGAAAATAGCTGAACCCTTTATCGTCTTTCAGAAGTATATTATACTTCGGAGAATGCAGTTTTATGAGGCTCGCTTCAAGAACCAGCGCGTCAAGCTCGGTATCGGTCACGATAAAGTCGAAATCATATATCTGAGACACCAGCTTATAGGTCTTTGCGTTATGGGCTTCCACAGCGTGGAAATATGAGGTCACGCGGTTTTTCAGCAGTTTTGCCTTTCCGATGTATATTATCTTTCCGGACTTATCCTTCATCTGATATACGCCGGGGCGCATCGGGAGCTTGTTTGACTTGTCGCGCAGATAATCGAGTTTTTCAAACATAGTTCCGTCAACTCCCGTTTTAAGGCTCCGAAAAATATACAGATATATATTACCACAAAATCGGTAAAATGTCAATTATTTTTGGAAATTGCGCTCCGGACCGCTGAAATACGCAAAAAACACTTGCAAAAAAAGCTAAAACATGATATAATATGATTGGTATTTTATTTTTTCGCGGCAGGTGCCGCGATGTTTGGAAGGATAAATATGGCATTCGGCATTTACAATTACAGAAAAACAGGCAGCGGTGTCCAAAAAGGAGGTCCGCAGAAAAAGCCTTTCTTCCTCTTCTGGGAGATATTCGGGGCGAAGTTCTGGAAATTCTTCCAGCTAAACCTCATATTCGTGGCTTTCTGCATACCGATAGTCACATTCGGACCCGCGGCGGCGGCTATGACACAGTGCATGAGAAAATTCACCATCGGAGAGCCGATATTCGTGTGGAATGAGTTCTGGACGGCTTTCAAAAAGAATTTCAAACAGGCGCTTTTCATGGGCTCGGTGGATATAATACTGATCGTTCTGCTGTTCTTCAACGTCAACTTCTATTATTCCGCCCTGATGAACGCGTCGGATATGCAGACCAAGATCCTGCTGGCGCTTTCACTGGCAATGGGATTTTTCGTGGTGATGATGCACTTCTACATCTACCCCCAGATAGTTGCACTGAACCTGACGCTGCCGAAGATAATAAAAAATTCGTTCATTCTGATGATAGTGGGATTCAAAAGGAGCTTTGCCGCATTCTTCGCGTGGCTCGCGCTTGCGGCGCTGGCAGTGCTGGGGTTCCCGTATTCGGTGATCGCACTGCCGTTCGTTCCGTTCGCGTGGATGAGCTTCATAGCTACATTCTGCGCGTACCCCGTCATTCAGAAACATATCATCGACCCCTACTATGAAGCGAGAGGGGAGAAAAATCCCGAATATTCGCGGTATGAGACCGCCGAAGAAGCGGTGTTTGAAGATATGGGCGGCGTTGAAGCCCCGACCGAGATACCGAAAGAGAAGAAAAAGCGTGCCGAGGGCGGCGTAAAAGTCAAGACCAAAGGTAAAGTAATAAGATAAGTACAAACCATTTGAAGCTACGGAGAAAATACTATGAGAGCAGATTTACATTGTCACACCACATTATCGGACGGTTCGCTGGGCATCGAGGAAGTCATCGCTCAGGCAAAGCGCAACAAGATAGATGTCCTTTCCATTACGGACCATGATAATTTAGCATCTACCTCCCGTGCGGTCATACTCGGTCAGCGCTACGGTATCCGCGTGCTTCCCGCCGTGGAGATCTCCGCCGTTGACGGCAGCCGCGGCAGAAAGGTACATATTCTCTGCTATATGCCCCACAAGCCCGATCGTCTTGAGGGTCTGTGCCTGCGTACCACCGAGGCGAGAAAGCAGCTCGGCAAGAAAATGGCGCTGAAGGTCGTGGAGGAATATCCCATAGCATTCGAGAACATACTCCGTTACGCGGCGGGCGGCAAGACAATATACAAGTGTCACATAATGCACGCCCTCATGGATTACGGCTATACCACCGAACTGTACGGTGATGTGTATGACAAGCTGTTCAGCGCAAAGGACGGACTCTGCGCCGAAGAAGTGCGTCAGGAGATCGAGCGGGTGCCGGATGTGCGTTTCGCGCTGGAGATGATACATTCCGCCGGCGGTACCGCGTCTATCGCTCACCCGAGAGTATATAACAGCTTTGAAGTGATCGAGGAGCTTGCGTCACAGGGCAAGATCGACGGCATCGAGGTCTATCACGAGAGCGCGGACGAAACAGAGGAGGAACAGCTTCTCGACCTCTGCCAGCAGTACGGACTTCTCCCGACCGGCGGCTCCGACTTCCACGGCTTCTACAACCATTATGCTATCTCGCTCGGATATAAGTTCACTCCCGAGCAGTCGGTCCGCGCGATCATCACACGCGGCGAAAATCTTAATATATAAAAAGGAACGAAGGAAATAAGTTATGGACATCAAAGAAGAAGCACTCAGAAAACACTATGAATGGCAGGGAAAGATCGAAGTGATATCCCGTGCGCCCATAAATACAAGGGAGGACCTGTCCCTCGCATATACGCCCGGAGTAGCACAGGCGTGTCTTGAGATACAGAAAAAGCCGGAGCTTTCCTATGAGCTCACCCGCCGGAAAAATCTGGTTGCGGTCATCACCGACGGTACAGCTGTGCTTGGTCTGGGAGATATAGGCGGACTCGCGGGTATGCCGGTAATGGAAGGCAAATGCTGTCTGTTCAAGGAATTCGCGGGCGTTGACGCTTTCCCGCTCTGCATAAAGAGCAAGGACGTTGACGAGATCGTTCATACAATAGAGCTGCTGTCCGACAGCTTCGGCGGCATAAATCTTGAGGATATAGCCGCTCCGAGATGCTTCGAGATAGAACGGAAATTAAAGGAAAAGCTGGATATCCCGGTATTCCATGACGATCAGCACGGCACGGCGGTGGTCGTAGGCGCGGCTCTGATAAATGCAGCTAAGTGCGCGGGCAAGAAGCTCTCCGATATGACAGTCGTGATAAACGGTGCCGGTGCTGCGGGCATGGCTATCGGCAATTTCCTGCTGAGTCTCGGCATAGGAGACCTTATAATGGTCGATCTCTGCGGCATAATAAACCGTGAGGACAGCTATGAGAACCCTGCGCATGAGGATATAAAGAGCCGTTCAAACAAGAACTGCCGCAAGGGTGTGCTTGCCGACGCTATGAAGGGCGCGGACGCATTCGTGGGTGTATCGAGACCGAACCTTGTTACGGAGGATATGATAAAGAGCATGGCTGAAAAGCCGATAGTTTTCGCAATGGCAAACCCTGTCCCGGAGATCATGCCCGACAAGGCAAAGGCTGCCGGAGCATTCATTGTCGGCACAGGGCGCAGCGACTTCCCGAACCAGATAAACAATGTCCTTGTATTTCCGGGACTGTTCAAGGGAGCGCTTGCGGTGCGCGCAAAGCGCATCACCGAGGAGATGAAGCAGGCAGCGGCTTATGCTATCGCCTCCATAATACCGGATAATGAGATAACACCCGAAAATATAATAGCCAGCCCGCTCGACAAGCGCGTTGCGGACACGGTCGCAAAGGCGGTCGGGGAAGCATACAGAGAATAACCGGCGGGGAGAGGAAAATAATGAAAAAACACAGGCTTGCGGCTGTACTGGCGACGGTGCTTGTTTGTGCGGGCTGCGAAAGCGCTCCCGCGGTGACGGCAGCACCCGTGACTGAGCCGACCGCCGCTGCTGCAGCAGCGACAGAAGCGCCGGAGGATATTACCGACGCGGACGAAGATGACGATGAGATCACGGCGGAAGCCGAGGAAGAGACGGAATATACGGAAACGGCGGAGAATAACGGCGCTGATGCCTATATAGCTGCGCTTCAGATGTACGGTCAGGTCATATATATGGACGACTGCTGCGCGATACGCTATTTCGGAGAGACTCGGGCTGATAACGGCGAGCTGATAATCGTTCTGGGATACAGCAAATTCCACGGCGGTCTTGTGCGCATACTGGAAAACGGGTTCCATACAGGCTCAAGGGTGGACGGAAGCTCCCTGTGGTTCTCGGATATGAACGGTTTCACGGACGGGTACTGGTGTCACAGCGGCGTACACGGCTGGGAGTTTTATGACGACCCCGCCGACGTCTGGTGGAAGGATAACGACTACATCTTCCTGCGCTGTCCGACATGGAATACACAGCAGGATATCGGCAGCGGCAGGAGCCTTGAGGAATACGCGGAGATCACCGAGGGAGAATACATACAGTATGACGACAGCGTTTATGACGGCGTTTCCGTGCTCTCTCTGTATGTTTACGGTCTGAAGATACAGGAATCCATTCACATGACCGGCACAGAGACCGAGCCGCCGTATTTTGAGGAACCTACAAGTGAGAACACCCACACCTGTCTCAGCGATGACTCCGCCACTGTGATACGGGTGCGGTTCGACCCCGAAAAAGACGCTATATGGGTACACACATAAAGGAGATATATGAAGATAGTTTCTGTGGATTTCGGCGACAGTCACACCGGCATAGCCGAATGTGACCGCCTTGAAATGATTGCGACACCGGTCTGCATAATCAACGAAAAGCGTTTTGAAGTGTGTGCGGACAAGGTGGCGGAGAAGATAAAGGAGCTCGGCGCTGAAATGACGGTGGTAGGCGACCCGGTGAACATGAACGGTACCTACGGACCGAGAAGCGAGAAGTGCCGCGAGTTTGCCGGACTGCTGCGGGAGCGCCTTGATATCCCCGTGGAGATGTGGGACGAGCGTTCCTCCACCGTCACCGCTCACAATATAATGAACGAGCTCGACAGGCGCGGGAAGAAGCGCAAAGCGGTAATAGACGCGGCTGCCGCGGCAGTGATACTGGAAAGTTTTCTCGCGTACAGGAGAAATCATCATGTATAAAAAGAAATACGACAAGGAAGCGGCGGAGAAGAAGCTTAAACGTACAGTGATACGTAACTGGATAATAATGTTCGTTTCACTGGCGCTTGTCATTGTCTGCTATTACTTTGTCAGGTAGAACGAAAGGAATACAGTATGTATATCTACAACAGCGCTTCGCGCAAAAAAGAAGAATTCATACCGCACACCGCGGGCAGGGTGAATATGTACACCTGCGGTCCCACGGTGTATCATTATGCCCATATCGGCAATCTGCGCACCTACATTATGGAGGACGTTCTCGAAAAATACCTCCGTTTCACGGGACTTGATGTCAGGCGTGTAATGAACATCACCGATGTCGGACATCTTACCAGTGACGGCGATACCGGCGACGACAAGATGCTCAAGGGCGCAAAGCGCGAGCATAAGACAGTAATGGAGATCGCAAAGTACTACACCGATGCTTTCTTTGATGACTGCAAAAAGCTGAATATAAAGATGCCCGATGTGGTGGAGCCCGCCACACACTGCATAGACGAATTCATAAAGGTGATATCTGCGCTGCTGGAAAAGGGATATGCCTATGAAGCCGGCGGGAACATATATTTCGACACCTCAAAGCTTGATAAATACTACATTTTCAATGACTTCAGGGAAGAAGACCTCGATGTGGGAGTACGTGAAGGCGTTGAAGCCGATGATAACAAGAAAAACAAGGCGGATTTCGTACTTTGGTTCACGAAATCCAAGTTCGAGGATCAGGAACTCAAATGGGACAGTCCGTGGGGGCTGGGATATCCCGGCTGGCACATCGAGTGCAGCTGCATCAGTATGAAGCATCTCGGGGAATACCTCGATCTGCATTGCGGCGGCATAGATAACCAGTTTCCTCACCATACCAACGAGATAGCGCAGAGCGAAGCGTTCCTCGGACACCCATGGTGCAAATACTGGTTCCATGTGCATCACCTCAACACAAATGACGGTAAGATGAGCAAATCAAAGGGCGAATTCCTTACCGTCTCGCTGCTTGAACAGAAAGGGTACGATCCGCTTGCTTACCGTTTCTTCTGCCTGCAGTCCCACTACCGCAAGACGCTGGAGTTTTCGTGGGAGAACCTCGACAATGCGGCGGCTGCATACGCGAAGCTTGTTGCAAGGATAGCGCCGCTGTACGGGAACACCGACGAAGAAGATGTCGATGACGCAAAGTTCAATGAGCTGGTGAATAAGTTCAGAGAGGCTCTTGACGGCGATCTGAATACCGCACAGGCGATAACCGTTCTGTATGATGTGCTGAAGGCGGATACGAACAATGCCACCAAGCGTGAAGCTGTTGAGCATTTTGATTATGTGCTGTCAATAGGGCTGGCTGAGGCGGCGAAGAAACTGCTTTCAGAGAAGGCTAAGGAAAATTCCGGCGAGGATATCCCCGAAGAAGTAAATGAACTTGTGAAGCAGCGTGCAGAAGCGAGAAAGGCAAAGGATTTCGCAAAAGCGGACGAACTGCGGACGAAGATCACGGAGCTGGGATATATAGTCGAGGAAACAAGACAGGGGACAGTGATAAGGAAAGCATGAGAGGAATACTGAAGAAGGCCGCCGCGGGACTGCTGGCGGCGGCAGCACTGTCCGGACTGTCGGGCTGTGCTTTGTTCGGGGGAGATCAGGGGCTGAACCAGAACCCCGTGCGCACCTACGATTACAGCGCCATGAAGCTTGTACAGCTGGAAGAGCCGCATGAGGGACAGCCTACGGTCACATTTGAGACGGACGCGGGCAATATAATGGCAGTGCTTTACCCGGAATACGCGCCGAACACCGTGAACAATTTCACTGCGCGCGTCAATGACGGCTTCTATGACGGGCAGGATATCTACGGGATACTTGACGGAGAGATATTCATGTCTGGTGCAGCCGATGAAAAAAAGGACTCCGGCGTTACAGAGGACGGACAGCTTATCGCGAACGAACTGTCGGTCGATCTGTGGACATTCAGAGGCGCGATCTGTGCTTACAACGGACGCAGCGGATATGGTGACAGCAGGTTTTTTGTTATAAATCAGCACCCGCTTTCCGAAGAAGATATCGCCGAGCTGAAAGGACTTACAGATGAAAACGGCGGGAAACTGCTGCCGGACGAGCTTATCGACGCATTCATAGAAAAGGGCTGCATAGCGGGATTTGCCGGACGCTACACCGTGTTCGCGCAGACTATCGAGGGCTTTGATGTGATAGAGAAGATATGTGCCTCGGAAGTAAGCGGTGATCTTTATGCGCCGACAACGCCGATCCGTATAAACAAGGTTACGTTAGGCGAATATCACGCCGTGAAGTGATATGAGGAAATTCTGAAATGAAACTGATGAAAAGAGCCGCGGGACTGCTTGCGGGAGTAATGCTGCTGATATCGGCTGCGGGCTGCGGCGAGGATAAGCCTGTCGGGAACCTCGGAGATGTGAAGCTTGAGGAGAACGACGTATATGCCGAGATAAATATAATGGACTACGGTACCATAACCGCAAAGCTGTTTGAAGGTGCGGCACCGGAATCGGTGAAGCGGTTCATCGAATTTGCGGATATGGGCTATTATAACGGGACAACGATCCACCGCGTCATAGATAACTATATGATACAGGGCGGATCGCTCAACGGTGACGGCAGTGACGGCGAGATTCCGCCGAACCAGTATATCCCCATAGAAGTATCGGACGTGGCGTACAATTTCTACGGGGCATTGTGTTTTGCCGCGTCGAAGAACGGGAGCTACGGTCAGTTCTACATAGTTGACAACCATACACCGCAGGACATCGACGCAGTAATAGACAAGCTCACCGAGCAGCTTGCGGACGAAAATATCTCCGCGCGTCTGCTCGAAAAGGACAAGAAATATTATCAGGAATACCTTGACAAGCTGAAAGCTATTCCTCCTGAGGTAAAGGAGAAGTACGCACGCATAGGCGGTCTTTACGAGCTTGACGGTACCAGTACGGTATTCGGACAGGTCATTGACGGTTTTGATGTGCTGAAGGCGGTATCGGCAGTGGAGGTCGTTTCGGGGAACATGATCGACGACAATGTCGGAACACCGTCAAAGCCTATTGACCCGATAACGATAGAATCTATAAATATCATACGTATTGAGCCGGAAGTGACGGAGGAGACCACCACGACCAAAAAGCCGAAGAACACCAAGGGTACAAAAGATGTAGTCAATGCGGAGACGCTCCCGGAATCGGATACGGCTTCCGATACCGCATCAGAGCCTTCCGCGGACACAGATACGTCTTCCGATACCACATCAGAGCCTTCCGCGGACACAGATACGGCTGCACAGGCGGAAAATGACGATGTAATAATAACTGAGCCTGCGGAAACGCCGGCTGCGGCGGAAGAGCCTGAGCCCGCAGAGGGCGGTGATCCCGCCGGGAACGAAACAGCGGAGGCATCTGCCGATCATCAGCCTTCCGCTGATGCCGGAGATACGGTCACAGTGTCCGAGCCTAATGCGGTAGAAGCTCTTCAGGAGCCCGAAACTGCACTTGATGAGGAGATAATAGAGGTCATAGAAGACTGATTTGTGCATTATCACCACTGCGGCTGCATCGTATTGACCCGCCGCAAAAGCGCGGCAGAGCGAAGAATGGCGGAGGTTTCCGATGCGCTGTGCAATATGACGGTATAATATCAGTGTTTTTGTTAAAAATATATGTTGAAAATGTAGATTTTGCATAAAAACCCTTTATTTTTAGATTGAAATGTGATATAATCTTATAGCTGTCGGTTATGAGGACCGATGTGTGATGAATGGATTCTTTACTTTCTCTGAACTCATGTTCAAATCAAAATACAAGAGGTCAATAATTTGGAGAAATTTATTATAAACGGCGGAAAGAAGCTTACGGGAGAAGTCGAGATAAGCGGCGCAAAAAATGCTGCCCTCGCAATAATCCCGGCGGTCATTCTCGCGGACGAGCCGTGTGTGCTTGAAAATGTCCCCGCGATAAACGATGTGACCATAAGTCTGAAAATACTTCGCGCTCTCGGAGCCGATGTAAAGTTCCTTGACAAGACGACAATAAGCATCGATCCCCGGTCTATACAGGATATGCCGGTCCCTTATGAGCTGGCACGCTCGATGAGAGCTTCCTACTACTTCCTCGCAACACTGCTCAGCAGATTCAAGCACGCGCAGGTTCCTATGCCCGGCGGCTGTGACCTCGGTGACAGACCTATGGATCAGCATCTGAAATGTTTCCGCGCACTGGGCGCGAAATGTGCTATCGAGCATGGCGTTGTCGATGTCAAGGCGGATTTCCTTTTCGGTACCCAGATCTATTTCGATAAAGTATCCGTAGGCGCAACTATGAATGCAATGCTTGCGGCAGTCAAGGCTGAGGGACTTACTATCCTTGAGAATGCCGCGAAAGAGCCGCATATCGTCGATCTCGCGAACTTCCTCAACTCCATGGGCGCAGACATCATGGGCGCAGGAACCGACGTTATAAAGATCAAGGGCGTGAACAGACTGCACGGCGCGGAATACGCGATAATCCCCGACCAGATCGAAGCGGGTACATTCATGATAGCTGTCGCGGCAACCAAGGGCGACGCTCTCATCAGAAATGTCATTCCGAAGCACCTTGAACCTATTACATCAAAGCTCCGCAAGATCGGTGTGGTAGTTATGGAATATGACGACAGTGTCCGTGTCATAGGTCAGGACAGCTATGACAGGATAACGGTCAAGACTATGCCGCATCCCGGTTTTCCGACGGATATGCAGCCGCAGCTCGCCGCACTGCTGATTCTCGCAAGAGGTACCAGCATAATCACCGAGGGTATCTTCGATAACCGTTTCAGATATGCCGATGAACTCCGCAGAATGGGGGCGGATATCTCCGTTGACGGAAAGGTGGCTGTCATTGAGGGTGTGGATCACCTCACAGGCGCTCCCGTCAAGGCTACCGACCTCCGGGCGGGCGCGGCGCTTATAATAGCGGGTCTCAGCACCAACGGCACAACAGAGATAGACGATATCTACCACATAGAGCGCGGTTACGATAATATGGACGGCAAGCTCCGTGCAATGGGCGCCGACATTGTAAAGCGCACGATCCCCGACAGCGTGCTTGAGGCAATATAAGACGGCACATGAAAGAATAAAAGGCTCCGGAAGCAGACCATGCTTCCGGATTTTTGTATATGCGGCGGAAAAGGAGAGTTTATGAATACTTTTGAGCAGATATATATGGTAGTGCGGACGGTGCCGAAAGGTAAGGTGGCATCATACGGACAGATAGCGAGACTCGCGGGTAATCCGCGGCTTGCGCGGGTGGTGGGATACGCGCTGCACGTAAATCCCGATCCGGAGAACATTCCCTGTTACCGGATCGTAAACCGTTTCGGGGAAGTTTCGGAAGCTTTCGCCTTCGGCGGCGGGAACCGACAGCGTGAAATGCTTCTGGAAGACGGCGTGGAATTCGATGAAGACGGAAGAGTAAAAAAGGAATACTTTATCAAATTAGCGGATTGAAACGAATGATTGGTAAAATAACCAAATCCGACTGCCCGTTTTACAAATATTTGTAGAAAAATAAAAAATCTGTTGAAATCGAGGCTCTTTGGGTGTATAATGATAATATGCATAACTGCACATGAAGGCGCAGGAGGAAAGAGATGTTAGAAGAACTTAAAGAGCGCGTATGCAAAGCCAATAAACAGCTGCGTGACAGCGGACTTGTTATACTTACATGGGGAAATGTCTCCGCAATAGACCGTGAAAAAGGGCTTATGGTGATAAAGCCCTCGGGCGTTGATTACGACGATCTTACCCCCGATAAAATGGTGGTCGTCAATATGGACGGAAAGGTAGTCGAAGGCGACCTCAACCCGTCGTCCGATACGCCGACCCACCTGATACTGTATCAGGCATTCGACGAGATCGGCGCTGTGGTACATACCCATTCCCGCTATGCGACTATATGGGCGCAGGCAGGTCTTGATATTGTTGCCTACGGTACTACCCATGCCGATTATTTCTATGGTGATATCCCCTGCACAATGCAGATGACGGAAGAACAGATCGCCGAGGATTACGAAAGAAATACCGGTATCGCGATCACAGATACATTCCAGAGACGCAGGCTCGGCTGCCTTGAAATGCAGGCGTGTCTTGTTGCGTCCCACGGACCGTTCGTGTGGGGACTTACCCCCGAAAAGGCTGTGGAGAACGCTGTTGTGCTTGAAGAGATCGCACACATGGCAGTCTATAACGCACAGTTCCAGTTCGGTCTTACACGTATCAGCGAACCGCTTCTCAATAAGCATTATCTGCGTAAGCACGGTGAGAATGCTTATTACGGACAGACTTTCGGACTTGTCACCGATATTGTCAAGCCTTCGGACGAAAAAGCCGATGAAGGAGAGGATATCGAGATACAGCCGAGTAAGCATACAACTGCACTGAAGAACATAGATCAGATCGCCGAAGTTGAGCGCCCGGTCATCAACAAGATACCAAAGAAAGAGGAATCCGTTTTTGATATCCCCGAAAATTTCGTCGGAGAGACCGAAAATATGGATATACAGCCTTCCGAACCGGACGGGACAGGCGATCCGCTTGAGCCGAACGATCCTGAGATCTCGCTTACCATGATAGCCCCCGCAGAGTCGGCTATCCCCTCACATGACAATTATACCGGCAATGAGCCGGCAAAGCCCTATTCACCGCCTAAGGCAGAGTACAAGCCCGTGGAGGGTGATATGGATCTTCAGCTTGTCGCGCCGCAGGAATTTGAAAAGCGTAACGCCGAATATACCGAGCCGGAGACTCCCGGACAGTTCAATCCCCATATCCCGGACTTCAAGCCCGAGGATATCGAGATCGATCTCAAGCCTATTCAGCACAGGAAACCCGATAATATCGAGCAATATAAGGAGCCGGATATCCCCGAGCCGTATTCGCCGCCGAAACCCGAGTACAAACCCGAAGAGGGCGGGGTAGAGCTTAGAATGATAAAGAAAACGGTGTATGAGTCGCAGTTCGGCTTCAATATCACCGATGACTCCGTTCCCGCTTCCGATACAAACGGATTGAAGAATTCCGTTCCGGGATTTGTTGCTCCAGAACCGCAGAATAACGCTCCGGAACCTGTACAGGTTCCGGCGGCTCCCGCTGCGCAGCCCGTTGTAAGCGAGCCGGAACAGAAACCGGAAAGAGGTGGATTCAGGTTCACCGCGTTCAAGAACAAGAAAGGCAAAAACAAGACCCTGCTCAATCTCTCCGATTCTTTGAAGAATGTTGAACAGCCGAAACCCGCGGAACCGCCGGAAGCCCCCAAGCCTGCGGAACGGACGGAGCCACCCAGGCCCGCGGAAATACCGGAACCCGCAGCGGTCATCGAAAAGACGGCACCTGTCGAAACGATAAAGCCTGCTGAGGAGAACAAGCAGCCCGATTCTGTTGATAAGCCTGTACCCGCTCCCGAGGTAAAGAAAGAAAACAACAGACCTGCCGACACCGGCAGTGAGCCTCTCGATTTTACATTCTGATAAATAATGTGTCCTCAATAACTGCCTTTTGGCAGTTATTGGCTGAAAATCTGCAAAACA
>CAMVGH010000038.1 GCA_947166945.1 uncultured Clostridia bacterium | reverse complement strand
TTTGCGAGTGTGGCTATGACAACTGCTCATATACCTATCAGCATTATTATGCCCTGAATGAAATCATTGTAAGCCGTAGCCTTGTAACCGCCGAGGATAACATAGACCGCGGTGACTACCGCCATGGCGATAACGCATATCGAGTAATCTATATGGAACACCATTTCAAACAGTCTGGAAAGACCGTTATAAACGGAAGCCGTGTAGGGTATCAGGAAGATGAACACTATGATCGCGGCAACTATCTTGAGGGACTTGCTCAGGTACCGTTTTTCGAAGAATTCCGGCATCGTGGAGCTTTCAAGATGCTTGGACATGACGCGGGTGCGTCTGCCCATGAGCGCCCATGCCATAAGCGAACCGATAAGGCAGTTGCCTATGCCTATCCATGTGGAGGATACGCCGAAGTTCCAGCCGAACTTTCCGGCATATCCTACGAAAATGACTGCGGAGAAGTAGCTTGTGCCGTATGCGAACGCGGTTATCCACGGACCTACCGATCGCCCGCCGAGAACATACTCGTTTACGGTGTTTGCTTTTCTGTTGAAGTAGATCCCTATACCCACCGCAAGCGCGATATACAGTACAAGGATAGTGATTATGAGCGGCATAATGTACTCCTTTAAAGTGAGACTGCTTTTTCGCAGTCACGCTTTTTTGTAATGGTGCTTTTTTGTGCTAAAGTACATTATAAACCTTTTTTCGGGGTTTGTCAATAGGTTTGTTTGACTTTATGCCCGCTCCGGCAGAAAATACATAAATAATGTGTCCTCAATAACTGCCTTTTGGCAGTTATTGACTGAAAATCTGCAAAACAGATTTTCAGATGTTGTTTAAATGCGCCTGCGGTGCATTTAAACAACGGACACATTCCTTGATGTCAAGCTCATTTCGTCCTTCGGACGAACAAAAGTGCAAGGAAAATCCTAAAATATATAAATTTTCCTTGCACTTTTGCAGCCAATAAATTGCTTCAAGCTGCGCTATGAAGCAATTTGTTGGCTGATGAGCAGACATTAAATAATGACCGGACAAACGGATCAGTTCATGTATTCGCCGTTATATTCAAGAAGTGTGACGGACGTGACTCCCTCAATGCCCTTGAAACGAGAAAGCCCTGAAGTATCGTTGTTCTTTACCTTTATCTCAATGGTGATCTCGTTGTGGTCGCCGGTCTTGGTGCGGTTCTTGAGCCTGTATCTCATGCCGCCGAGAACTGCGTTCACGTTGTCTTCCGCCGCATCGGTGTAGTGTACTATAAGAAGATAGTTGCGCTTTGTCTTTTTGAGCATGGAGAATACTATGTAGATCACCGCGATGACCACCGTGCCGAGCAGCGCGACGAAATAAAGCCCCGCTCCGGCGGTTATGCCCGCCGCGATAGACCAGAAAAGAAATCCTATGTCAAGCGGGTCTTTTATAGCAGAACGGAATCTCACGATGGACAGCGCACCCACCATACCGAGGGAGAGCACAACGTTCGAGCTGATAGTCATTATGATAAATCCGGTTATGGAGGTTATCATCACGAGCAGGATATTGAAGTTGTCACTATATACCACTCCCCGGTAGCAGAAGCGGTAAACAAGATAAATGATAATGCCGCAGATCAGCGATGCCCCCATTGCCGCAAGAATTGCCGCGGGTGTAAGAGCGGAGAATTTCAGGTCGTCGCCGAAAAGTGCGATAGCCTCGTCAACGATGCTCATAAGTACAGGCTGCATGGTTTGTTACCTCCGTAATGGGTCAGTATTGCAGACGGCGTCCGGCGCCGAGCTTGTCATAACAAAGAATGAATTTTGAAAAGGCTTCCTCCTCCGAGATGAAACCGGTCAATACCTGCCGGATATGGTCGGGCAGGAAGTTGTCATACTTTATTTCAAGTACGATGTCGTTTTCGGGCATGACCGTCTCATATACGTTGTCGTGAGCAAACAGGTCAAGCCCGTTGGTACAGGCAGCTATCTTCATGTCGAATGTTATGCGGACGTTCCCCGCATAGCATACATAAGGCTCACGGATATAGTCCACTATAACGGTGGGGGAGAGCTTTGCCGCAGAGTCCGAAGCGAAGAAGTCACCGCCCGCGCTGTCGGCGTATTTTTCGTCCGAGAAGAACGAACAGTCCCCCGAAAGGAGCTTCCTGTACTCTTCCTCGGTTATGCGGGTGCTTTTCTTGTAGCCCACGTCACGGTCTTTTATCTTCTCTTCGAGATTTATGATATCTTTTCCCAGCCCATAGACGCGGATACGGTACTTCTTGCGGTGCAGTGCGCCGTTCATCTTGTCACGGTACGCCGACAGATAAACGTCGTCAAAGTACAGGCTTGTAACGCGGTACATACCGCCGTCGGTGTGTGTGTCCGGCATCATCACCGCCCGCAGTCTCTGCCGCAGTATATGGTATGCCCCGCCGTTTATGCGGTATTTCAGCTCATGACGGTATTGTATCCTGTCGCTCATTTTTCCTTTTCCATCCGCTCCGCGATAAGCGCGGTGATATCCTCGATGTGCATATCCCCGCAGTCTATCGTATAATCCGAATACTTTTCGTAATACGGGCTTCTTTCGGCAAAGATGTCTTCCACCGTCATGCCCTTTGCCGCGGCGATCCCGCGGGTCTTTATATTGCTGAGCCTGCGCACCAGTTCGTCACAGGGGACTTTCAGATAAACGCACAGCCCCGACTGTTTCAGAAAATTCATTCCACGTTCGCAGAATACCGCGCTGCCGCCCGTGGCGATAACGGTATCTACGGTCTCCGGAACGGACAGAAGAGCCTCATCTTCCATCTCTTCAAACCGTTTCACGCCGTATCTGTCGATAAGCCGCCACAGCAGTTCGTGATTCTGCTGCTGGATTATAAGGTCGGTATCCACAAACCGCATACCGAGAGTTTTTGCAAGAACTACGCCGACAGTGCTCTTTCCGCAGCCGGGCATTCCTGTGAGTATGATGTTTTTCATTACTTTTTATTTACCTGTGATAAGAGATCCGGTCTTCGTCAGTACCATGTAGGTACATGCCCCGCGAAGCCGTTATATTCGCGGAATGTCTTTTCGGCGGATCTGACCGCTTCGTCGTATTCTTCCTTTCCGCATACATAGGCGAGACATATCCGCTTTATGCTGTCAACGGCGGTGTAAAACGACATCAGGGCAAAGAAATCCCCCGGGACGTCCCCCTCAAAATAACCGTTTATCTGTCCGCGGGCAAAGGGGGCGCTGCATGAACGTCCGACACACTGGAAATCCATATACGGGTCTCCCCAGCACCAGCGCCCGAAGTCGATTATGCCGAGATCGCCGTCCGGGGTGATGATAAGGTTCCCGGAGCGGAAATCCCCGTGGAGTGCCGCCTGCGGTCTTCCCGCAAGGAGAGAGCGGTTCTCTTCGATGAATCCGAGTGTCTGTTTGTCGCCCCTGAACGAGCCTTTTACCCTGTACCTGAATACTCCGAGCAGTTCGTCCAGCCGTTTTGAGTAGTATTCGTCCCACGGCAGTATATCTTCCGGCGCGGTCACCGTATGTATCCTCCGGAGCAGTGCGCCGGCGCTCTCGCCGTACTTTGCCTGTTCGGGCGTATGCATATTGCATATCTTCGTATCCGCTTCCACACCGTCCACCCATGTGTAAAGCGTATATACAAGCGTATCGCCGCAGCACGCAGCCACTTCGATCGGGCGGTTCATATTCAGACCGAGCTTATAACCCACATACTGAGAAAAGCGTGCGCTGTCGCAGTGACGCTTGTACTTTGAGATGTCCGACACGCGAAGTATAAGCTCGGTGCCGTTGTTGCGGGTGATATGGAACTTCCTGTCACCCGACAGTCCCGTTTCTATGGGTTCTATCTCTATCCAGTTCCTGTAATCCGAAATATCGGACAGCATTTCCTCGGTATCCGTGTCATTACCTCCCAGGTGATGTGGTCATTGGAGATCAGTCTTTTTTGCCCCGTTCGGAGAGGGGGACATATTCCGTTCTCGGGTGTACGTTCATGTACGACGGGCGGATTATCTTGTTCGCGTTTACAAGCTCCTCTATGCGGTGAGCCGACCAGCCGGACATTCTCGCCGCCGCGAACAGCGGGGTATAGAGTTCCAGCGGCAGTCCCAGCATCGAGTAGCAGAAACCGCTGTAAAAGTCGATGTTCGCGCTTACGCCCTTGTAGATGCGGCGCTTCTTTGCGATAAGTTCTGCCGCAAGGCGCTCCACGGAGCTGTACAGGGCGAATTCCCGCTCCATCTGCTTCTCGGCGGCGAGTTTTTCCACATATTTCTTGAATATCTGTGCTCTCGGGTCGGAAATGGAATATACAGCGTGACCCATACCGTATATAAGTCCGCTCCTGTCGAACGCTTCCTTATCGAGAAGCTTCTGGAGGTACGCGGTGATCTCATCGTCGTTGGTCCAGTCCTTTACCTCGCGTTTCAGCTCGTCGAACATTCCCATGACTTTCAGATTCGCGCCGCCGTGTTTCGGACCTTTCAGCGAGCAGAGCGCCGCGGTTACAGCGGAATATGTGTCCGTGCCGGAGGAAGTCACAACGTGTGTCGTGAAGGTGGAGTTATTTCCGCCGCCGTGCTCGGCGTGAAGTACCAGCGCAACATCGAGCACACGGGCTTCAAGCTGGGTATATCTGCGGTCATCACGGAGCATATAGAGGATATTCTCCGCGGTGGAGAGATTTTTCTTGGGGCGGTGTATGATAAGCCCGTCGCCGTCTATATAATAGCGCTTTGCGTTATAGCAGTACACAAGAAGCATCGGGAAAAGCGCGATAAGCTCAAGGGACTGCCGCAGCACGTTCGGAATGGACAGGTCGTTCGGGTAATCGTCGTACGCGTACAGGAACAGTACACTTCTTGCAAGCGTGTTCATGATGTCCTCACTCGGGGATTTCAGCACAATATCGCGGACAAAGGACGAAGGCAGCCGTCTGTAGCTTCCTATCATCTTTATGAAATCATCGAGCTGCTGCTTATCCGGCAGATCGCCGAACAGAAGAAGGTAGGTGGTCTCCTCAAAGCCGAACCGGTTGTCCGACATAAACCCCTTGATGATATCGCGCACATTTATGCCGCGGTAATAAAGCTCGCCGTCGCAGGGGATCTCCTGTCCGTCAGCGAGTTTTTTTGATACTATTTCCGAAATTTCCGTAAGTCCTGTAAGGACGCCTTTTCCGTTGAGGTCGCGGAGTCCGAGGAAAACATTGTGTTCACGGTAAAGCTCGGGGGAGATATTTCCGCTCTCGGTGCAGAGCGCCGCCAGAGCTTCAAGCTCGGGTGTGACTTTTGAGAAGGGATAATGCGAAGCCATAGGAATATGTCCTCCTTATATTATATTTTCAGGTTTTGCGCGCGGGGACAATTCCCCAGTATATATTTAACTATTATATCATACTTTTTTTAAAAATGCAAGGATTTTTGTGCAGTATATAAAAAAACTCCCTCGTCAGGCATTGCCGTATAGCCGGATCCTGCCGAAGGAGCGGAATAATATTGATCTTCAAATGCGGTTTCCGCGATATTTTATCCCGTATTCAATACCGCCGGGATCATATTCAATTCGTGAAAAGCTGTACCCAGTATTTTCTGCCGCCGGATATGTAGCAGGAAATGCCGATCTTGCCGAAATTCCTTCCGAGTATGTTCGCACGGTGTCCCGATGAATTCATCCACGCGTTCATGACGGCTTTTGCGGAATTCTGTCCGTAAGCGAGATTTTCCCCCGCGTTCCGGTAGCTTACGCCGTTCTCTCTGAATACCGTGAAGCAGGAAGTCCCGTTGGGACGGGTGTGGGAGAATGACTGCACCGTCTCCTTTGCGCGGATATCGGCAAGTGAACAGAGCTTGCTGTCAAGAGTAAGTGCCGGCAGGCCCGCGGCAGCTCTTTCACTGTTCACGAGAGCAAGCACATCGGAAATTTCCGCAGATGCCGCAGTGTTTCCGGCGGGCTGTACTGCTGGTGCGCTCTGTGCGGGAGTGCCGCAGCTGCCGCCGGTGCAGCCGGCAGTATCAGTGTCCTGCGGTATGGTGATGCTGCCGCAGCTGCCTGTGCGGAGACATTCCGGGATCAGCTGTATAATGTTCGTGCAGCCGGACTGCAAAGGAATATCAAAACATTTTCCGCCTATGCACAGCGACAGGGCGGACGAACCTGCCGTGAGGGCGGAGAGCGCAGTCACGGCAGTCACGACGAGTGCGGTGAGTCTTCTTAGCTTTCTTTTCATATTTGTTCCTCCTTAATGGGTATCGCGGGAGTGAGCTCCCTCCCGCATACCGACATTATATCACCGTCAAACCCGCATTGCAAGCGGTTTTGAAGAATTACAAAACATTGCATTTTATTTTGCATAATCTTTTCCGCTGTTTCAAAAAATTTGCTGTTGCAAAATCTGAGAAAATGTGATATAATTACTTAAATATTGTTATAAGAAAGGATTGATTTCAATGGCAAGCTTGATGCTTGGAAATCAGGCTGTGGCAAGAGGTCTGTATGAAGCGGGCGTTGAGTTCGTTTCCAGCTACCCCGGTACCCCCAGCACCGAAATTACCGAATTCGCATCTACATACGACAAAGATGAAATGTACACCGAGTGGGCGCCCAATGAGAAAGTCGCCTGTGAAGCGGCTATCGGAGCCAGCTTCGCGGGAAGAAGGTCTTTCTGCGCTATGAAGCACGTCGGCCTCAATGTTGCCGCAGACCCGCTCTATACCGCGTCCTATATCGGCGTGAACGGCGGATTTGTCCTCGCGGTCGCAGACGATCAGGGAATGCATTCTTCCCAGAATGAGCAGGATTCCCGCAACCACGCGATAGGCGCGAAAGTTCCTATGCTCGAACCCTCAGATTCCGGTGAATGCAAGGAGTTCACAAAGATAGCCTACGAGATATCGGAGAAGTTCGATACTCCCGTTATTTTAAGGCTCTCCACAAGAGTTGCGCACTCGCAGAGCGTAGTTGAGACGGAGGATAGAAAGACCGTCCGCTACGAATATACAAAGCAGCCCGGCAAGAATATAATGGTCCCTGCAAACGCGAAGGTGAAGCACCCCATAGTCGAAGAGCGCACTAAAAAGCTCCGTGAGTATGCCGAGACAACTCCGCTCAATCGCGTAGAGATGTTCGGCACAGATATCGGAATAATCGCGAACGGCGCCGCTTATCAGTACGCGCGCGAAGCTCTCGGAGATAAGGCGAGCTACCTGAAGCTCGGTATGGTAAATCCCCTGCCCGTGAAGCTTATCAAGGATTTTGCGGCAAAGGTGAAGAAGCTGTATGTCGTTGAAGAGCTCGATGACGTTATCGAGACACACTGCCGCAAGATAGGGCTTGACCCCATAGGCAAGGAGCTTTTCACATTTGTCGGCGAATATTCCCAGACCTATATCCGCGAGAAGATACTCGGCGAAAAGAACGAATATGTGGAGCTTGAGGATACTATCCCGGTACGTCCTCCGGTAATGTGCGCGGGCTGCCCTCACAGAGGTGTTTTCTATACTCTCAAGAAGCTGGGAGTATTCGTAAGCGGCGATATCGGCTGCTATACACTCGGCTCCGCGGCTCCGCTCGGCGCTATGGACACCACAGTCTGTATGGGTGCCTCGGTCAGCGGTCTGCACGGCTTCAACAAGGCCATGAAGGGCGAATACGAGGGCAAGGCTGTCGCGGTCATAGGTGACTCGACATTTATCCATTCCGGCATCACCGGACTTATCAATATCGCATACAACCGCACAAATTCCACCGTGCTCATACTCGACAACAGCATCACGGGCATGACCGGTCATCAGAACAATCCTGCCAACGGAAAGAACATTTACGGTGATCCCGCAGCCGCGGTGGATCTTGAAGCTCTCTGCCATTCGGTAGGAATAGACAATGTGACGGTGGTTGATCCCGGAGATCTGGGAGAGACTGAGCGTGTGATAAAGACCGCTCTTGCGGCGGACGAGCCTGCCGTGGTGATCTGCCGCAGACCATGCGCCCTCCTCAAGACTGTCAAGCATAATCCTCCGTTCAGTGTAGATGCCGATGTGTGCAGGAGCTGCAAGGCGTGTATGAAGATAGGCTGCCCGGCTATCTCGATAAAGGACGGCAAGGCTGCAATAGACAATACACTTTGCGTAGGCTGCGGTCTGTGCAGTCAGATGTGCAGATTTGACGCGATAAAGGAATGAAAGGAGAGGCACGGAAATGGCTGAAACCAAATCAATAATGCTGGTCGGCGTCGGAGGACAGGGAACCCTTCTCGCAAGCCGCATACTCGGAAATGTACTGCTTTCGGCAGGATATGACGTAAAGGTGAGCGAGGTACACGGAATGTCGCAGCGCGGCGGCTCTGTCGTTACCTACATAAAATACGGCGATAAGATATTCTCCCCCGTTATCGAAAAGGGAGAGGCTGATGTGATAATCTCCTTCGAGGAGCTTGAAGCTGCCCGCTGGCTGCCTTATCTCAAAAAAGGCGGCAAGATCATCACAAATTCTCAGCAGGTAAACCCTATGCCCGTTATCATGGGCGTGCAGGAGTATCCGCAGGAACTTACCGAAAAAATGCGCGCAAAGGGTGTGGATATCACCGCGATAGACGCACTCGCACTGGCTGAGCAGGCGGGAAGCTCACGCGCTGTAAACGTGGTGCTGATGGGACTTGTGTCGAAGACCGCAGGTTTCCCCGAGGAAGCATGGCAGAAGGCGCTCGACGCGTGCGTACCGAAAAAAGCGATAGAGATAAACAAGAAGGCGTTCGCACTCGGCAGAGAGGCTTAAACGGTGAGTAAGCCCCGCGGCAGGAGCAGTATAGCCGCCCGCTGGTTCCTCAACAGCTTCAGCATTGTGGCTGTACTGCTCGTCATAATAGACATCGGCTGCTACTTCTTTGTGCGGAACTACTATTACAGTGCGGTACGGCAGTACATTGAAACACAGGCGAACATAATAGCGGGCGTCGTTGACCGCTTCTATGAACAGTCCGGCAGCGACTACTCCGACGAGATCATCAACTCGGTGGAGCAGTTCGAGAAAAAGAACTATGCCGAGCTTATGGCGATAAACCGCGACGGCAGAGTATATCTTTCAAGCAGCGGATTCACCCCTGCGGAGAGCTACGATATGCCGGATTACATCTCGGCGCGGCTGTCAGACTCGCTTACCGGCAGTTATGTGGGCGATCTTCCGGGCGGTGAGAAATTCATGGCATTCACCGTGATACACTCCGCAACAGGTATCGGCATACGAATAGTTACCTCTCTCGACAAGACCGACGCCCGAATAATAAGGCTGTCTCTTGAGATACTCGCGGTCAGTGCGGTGATACTGCTGCTGCTGCTGGTACTGGGCATCACTTTCATACGCAGTATCGTTCATCCTATACGCCGTGTGGGTGCGACCGCGCGAAGGCTTGCGGCAGGGGACTTCTCTGTGCGCATAGAGAACGAACGTTCCGACGAGATAGGTGAGCTTTGCGATATCTTCAATTATATGGCGGACGAACTTGAAACCTCCGAGAACATCAAGAATGAGTTCATCTCCTCGGTATCTCATGAGCTTCGTACCCCCCTCACCGCAATAAAGGGCTGGAGCGAGACGATAGATGAGATAGATGATCCGGAGACCCGCAAAAAGGGTATGAAGATAATCAACAAGGAGACGGAGCGGCTTTCCGAAATGGTGGAGGAACTGCTGGACTTCTCCCGCATACAGAACGGTCATTTCTCTCTTCAGCGCGCTAATCTCGATGTTATAGCCGAGGTCTCCGACGCGGTGCTTGTCTATGAGGAACGCGCCCGCATGGAGGGAATCACCCTCACTATCGAGGAGAGCGATGAACTTGCCATAGTCTTCGGAGATAAGAACAGGCTCAGACAGGTATTCATCAACATAATCGACAACTCCGTAAAATACGGGAAAAAAGGCGGTCACACCACCGTCTCGACTGCCGTCAGCGGGGACAGCATACGCATCTCATTTGCGGACGACGGCGTAGGTATTTCCGAGGACGATCTTCCGCGTATCAAGGAAAAATTCTACAAAGCGAACAATACAGTCCGCGGTTCCGGCATAGGGCTCGCGGTCGCGGACGAGATAATCCGTATCCACGGAGGCTCCCTTGATGTGTCCAGTAAGCTTGGTGAGGGGACCACAGTGAGTGTGACCCTTCCGCTTGTAATAAAATGACAAAGAGAGAAAAGCCCCGTCATTCACATTGAATGGCGGGGCTTTCAGTTTGTCACAAAAGAAATCATACTTTGAAATTTAAACGCGAAGCGATCAGAAGTCTTTGGAAAGGGGTTCGGGGGATAACCTTTCTTCAGAAAGGTTTCCCCCGATCTCAGGCGAAGCTGCTTCTTATCCGAAGATCGCCATAAGTGCGCCGGCAGCGACTGCGGAGCCGATAACGCCGGCAACGTTGGGTCCCATAGCGTGCATGAGGAGGAAGTTTGAAGGATCTTCTTCCTGACCTACCTTCTGGGAAACGCGGGCAGCCATAGGAACGGCAGAAACGCCTGCGGAACCGATAAGAGGGTTGAGGTTGCCGCCGGAGAGCTTGTTCATCAGCTTTGCGAGAAGCACGCCGCAGGCTGTGCCGACGCAGAAAGCGAGAAGTCCGAGGACAACTATGAGTATCGTGCGTATGCTGAGGAAGTTCTCTGCTGTGGCAGTTGCGCCGACGGTTGTGCCGAGCATGATGACGATTATGTTCATGAGTTCGCCGGAGGCTGTCTTGACGAGTCTGTCAACAACGCCGCTCTCCTTGAACAGGTTTCCGAGCATCAGCATACCTACGAGGGGCGCTGCGGACGGAACTATGAATGCAACGATGACAGTAACCGCGATCGGGAAGATTATCTTCTCGGTCTTGGAAACGCTGCGGAGCATTCCCATTTTGATCTTGCGTTCTTTCTTGGTGGTAAGGGCTTTCATTATCGGGGGCTGGATAACAGGTACGAGCGCCATATATGAGTATGCCGCGACTGCGATCGAACCCAGCAGACCGGGCGCCAGCTTGGAAGTGAGCCAGATCGCCGTAGGACCGTCCGCACCGCCGATGATACCGATGGAAGCGGCCTCCGCAAGGGAGAAATCAACTATGCCGGTAGCGGAAAGTATGCAGGCGCCGAGGAAGGTGAAGAAGATACCGCCCTGCGCTGCGGCACCGAGGAAGAAGCTCTTCGGGTTTGCGATAAGGGGACCGAAGTCGGTCATACAGCCTATACCGAGGAATATCAGCGGAGGGAATATCCCGCATTTTACGCCGAGATACAGCACATCGAGTATTCCGCCGTCATGGAGTACCGTTGCGTAAGGGATATTGGTGGTCATGAAGAATTCCGGGTGGTAAAGCTCTGCTCCGGGGAGATTGGTGAGTGCCATACCGAAAGCGATGGGGAGCATCAGCATAGGCTCATACTGCTTTACGATCGCGAGGTACATCAGGAAGAAGGAAATAAGGAGCATCACGCCCTGCTGCCATGTTATATTGCAGAACGCCGACTGCTGCCATAAGTTCTGTATCGTATCAAGAAATGTCTCTAACACTGTATTGTCCCCCTTTCTCAGTTATAGAAGCCGCGCATATTGTCGGCGATACCGGCGCTGCTCCAGCCGGAGCGTGCCGAGCGCGGACGCTTTATGCTTGCTATGCGGTACTGCTTGCCCTCAGCGGCTCCGTATGCCGCGATAGCCGCCGCTATTACCGCTATGATCTCGTCGTCGTCCTCTTCTATGTACTCGTCATCTTCCGTTCCTTCTGCCGGCGATGCCGTTGCCGTAGCGGAAGTACGGGTATTTGCCGCCTGCTGTGCGGTCACCTGCTTTAGTCTGGCTTTTTTGTCCCCCGCGCTGTTTATCGCTTTGAATATTTTGCCGAAAAGCCAGAGAAACAGAACAAGTATCGCAAGGATAAGAAATACTATTACAAGTCCCGTTACCACTGTCGAGCCGATAAGCCCCCAGTCCATTTCAACCAGTGCGGCTGTATTGATCGCGTTATGCATTTACAAAACCCCTTTATAGTCATTGCCGCGGAAAATCTGCGGCATTCAATCCGAAATCCATTCTATTATACTACAAAAGACTGAAAATTTCAAGGGGTTTTGCGTTTTTTTATGGCGTGAGAGAAAAATTATTATTTTTTTGGCAGTGCTATTGAAAAAAATATTAAATTGTGTTATTATATAGTGTAATGCTTTCTTGAAAGAGAGCTGTCTGACATCAATCCGACCGGAGGCGCACATTTCACAAGTGCGGACAAATTATGATCAAAAAACAGTTTATATGCGGGATCGCGGGGCTTGCCGCAGCAGTAACGATGCTGTCGGGATGCTACTTCTTCCCGGAGGAGGAAAAACTCCTTGACCCGCCGACAATAGCCCCCGATGAGGTGGCATACTCCACTTTCACCGCGAGGAACAAGACCATTGAAAGCGCCGTGAACCTTACAGGGTATGTGCGTTCACGCGTTGAAAAGGAATGTTACTTCACCGGATATACCGGACGTATAAAGAATGTTTATGTCCGCGCCGGAGATATGGTGCAGGAAGGCGACCTTATAGCCGAGATGAATGTCGGAGAGCTTGAATATGAACTCCGGATACAGGACTATAAGGTGCAGGCGGCACGGCTCCGCTACAATTCCACCGGTGCCGAAGCCGACAGGCTCCAGCTTGAGATCGAGCAGAGCACCCTTGAGATGTATCAGGCGCAGTACGACGGAGCAAAGATCTACGCCCCCATGACCGGACAGGTGTCATATGTATTCAGGATCAATCCCGGCACAGAGTTCGACCCGTACAAGGTGATAGCCCGCATAGTCGATCCCGACGACCTGTATGTCGCGGCAAGCTGCGACGATGACAAGGCTTTCGCAAAGGGCGATAAGGTGACGGTCACTGTAGATGGCGACAGCTATGAAGCGACCGTCTCCTACACTCCGAAAGAAGCCAAAGCCGACGGAGCTGACGATACAAAGGCTCTGTACGCCGAATTCGACAGCGCTTCCCCCACCGTCGCATACTTAGGCTCGCTTGCAGATGTCAAGAAGGTCAGATCCGTCTCCGAAAACGCTGTGGTCATACCGAAAAACCTCATAAAGACTGACGGCGACAGGACCTACGTGCAGATCTATGAGAACGGTGAAAAGCTCGACAGAGATGTTGCTGTCGGCATAACCAACGCGACCGAGGCGGAGATTGTCTCGGGACTTTCGGCAGGTGAAGCGGTCATCATACGATGATCCGGCGGGTATAGGAGTTTTACTTGTTTACTTTGCTTTTCAGGAAAATGCGCAAGACCAAATGGATGGTGCTGTGCCTTTTCATAGGATTTTTAATGGCGGCGGGAATGATGAGTACCGTGCCTATCTATATGGACGCCTCCCTCCAGCGTATGCTGATAAAGGATATGGAGGCATACCAGCTCGATTCCGGGGAATATCCGGGCATATACTCCGTTGAGCGGGCGCTTGCAATGAATGTAAGCAGTGTCGAGCAGATGAAGCTGATCGACGAGCTTCCCGGTACGGTCAGGGACAGGGTGGATTACCTGCCTGTTCCCGTAAAGACTTTCAAGACCGTAGTGTTCGACAATATGCTGTATCTGCTGCGGGGCGGCATAAACGGAACAACTTCCACCCGTGTCAAGCTCACGGCGATGACCGATTTTGAAAAGCACATCACCGTTACCTCCGGCAGAATGTTCGCGGAAGGCGGAATGACGCCGGAAGGCGTGCTGGAAGCGGTCGCGAACGAACCGGCGCTCCGTCAGCTCGGCATTACCCTCGGGGAAGAGTACACCATAAAGGGCGGCGATACCGGAAGCGGCGATCTTACCGTGCGTATCACCGGCATATATGAGCAGTCGGACGCCAACGACGTTTACTGGTCGGAGACCATGACAGGCTACGAAAGCGCCCTCATTACAGATTACAGCTGTTTCCGCGATACCCTTATCCCCGGAAAGGCGGCTAATCTCGCAAACATATCGGTGCGCTGCGCACTCGATTATCAGGCTATGGATATGAACGACCTGCCGTTCGCGGTCACAGCCATAACCGAGGATACCGAGTATTTCCCCGGTCTGAACTGCACTTTTAAAATGGGCGTCCTGAATATATGGAAGAAGTACGCCGCGGAAGCCGAAAAGCTCACACAGATGCTGTGGGTATTGCAGATACCGACAATGGTCATGCTGGCGTTCTACCTGTTCATGGTGTCGAGGCTGAACGTAGAGCAGGAAAAGAACGAGATCGCGGTATTCAAGAGCCGCGGCGCAAGCTCGCTCCAGATATTCGGTATGTACGCGCTCGAAGCGGGGATCCTCGGGGCTGTGACGCTTGTCACCGCGCCTTTCGTGGGACTGCTGATGTGCAGACTGGTGGGCGTTTCGGACGGATTTCTCGAATTCGTCAACCGCACCGGTCTTACTTCAAAGATAACCTCCGGCGCGGTATGGTTCTCGCTTCTCGCCGTAGTCATATTCTTTGCGGCGACGATGATACCGATAATACCCGCTTCAAAGCTGTCGATAGTGCAGTATAAGCAGAGCAAGACCAGGGTGGTGAAGATGTCACTCTGGGAAAAGACAGGCATAGACTTCCTGCTCATCGCGGCGGCGATCATATTCTATATGCTTTATACCGCCGATGAACAGATATCCGAAGTTTCCTCGGGTGAGATAAACCCGATGTTCTTTATATTCTCGACCTGCCTTGTTTTCGGTCTGGGACTTCTTTTCATAAGGCTCTACCCATATCTGCTGAACCTTATATATCTCATACTGAAACCTCTCTGGACCCCCGCGCAGTATATGGCGATAACCACCGTATGCCGTTCGCAGGGCGGCAGGGAGAGATTTCTGATGCTGTTCCTTGTGGTGACGTTCTCGCTGGGGATATTCTCCGCCAATACCGCACGCACGATCAATAATCAGAAAGAAGACCGCATCTACTATGCGGCAGGCGCGGACATAACCCTCACCGAATACTGGCTGGAGGCGACCGCCGCCGATAACAGCTCTGCTGTCCTCGGATATGTGGAGCGTGATTTTGAGCGTTTTGAGAACCTTGAGGGCGTCGAGACTGCAACGAAAGTGCTGATAAACAAAAAGACAAAGGTGGGCGTTGACAACAAGACCGAAGATAATGTGACGCTGATGTCGATAGAACCGTATAAATTCGCGAATACCGCATGGTTCAGGAATGATCTGCTCCCGGTCCACTGGTGGAATTACATAAAGGCTCTGCAGGATTATCCTTCCGGAGTTATCATTTCCCGCGCGCTCGCCGATAAATATGAGATCGGGCTGGGCGACGCGATAACCGTAAAGTGGTCGGGGAACGAGAAGATAAGCGCTCCCGTGCTTGCGGTCGTGGATTATTGGCCGGGCATAAATCCGAATGTCACAGCCGCTAAAACAAATACTTCGCGCCGCAGCACCGCCGAGGAAGAAGAGGAAACGGCGCAGATAACCTCATACGCCGTGAACTGCTTCGTGATAATGAACTATTACTACACAAGCACCGTATCGGATATCGAACCTTATCAGGTATGGTTAAAGCTGAAGGACGGCGCTTCCAGTCAGGCGCTCTATGACGACATAAAGGCAAAGCACATACCGATAGAATCCCTCACAGACGCTTCGCAGCAGCTCATAACGATAAAGAACCAGCCGCAGCTCCAGGGAATGAACGGTGCGCTGACCCTGAGCTTTGTGGTCATAATGATAATGACGATCATAGGATTTCTCATATACTGGATACTCTCGATACGGAGCCGCACGCTTCAGTTCGGTATTCTGCGCGCAATGGGCGTGACTTTCAGAGAGATAATCGGTATGATCGGCTATGAACAGATACTTGTTTCGGGAGTTTCGATAGCAATGTCATTCATTATCGGCGGTATAGCAAGCGATATGTTCGTTCCGCTGTTCCGATCGATGTACAATCCCGCCGATCAGGTGCCGCCGTTCCTGGTTGCAGCGGCACAGAGCGATTATATAAAGCTCTACCTGCTGATAGTGGTGATGCTCGGAGGCGGTTTCGCTATCCTCGGCGCGCTCATCAGAAAGATCAATATAAATAAGGCTCTCAAGCTCGGCGAAGACTGAGCGGACAGAGGAAAGAGGAATAATCATGGGACTGAGATTTCACAAGAGCATATCTATATGCAAAGGAGTAAAGCTGAATGTCAGCAAATCCGGTGTCGGGGTAAGTGTAGGGACGAAAGGACTGCACTATTCCATAAACTCACAGGGCAAGAATACGGCGACCGTGGGACTGCCGGGTACGGGTCTCTCGTACTCCAAGTCCTTCACCCTCGGCAAGAAAAAGAAGAGTACCTCCGATGCCTCAAAAAAGAAGGAAGAACTGAAAAAGCAGAAAGAGGAGCTTGCCGCACAGAAAGCCGAGCAGAAGGCTGCGGAGCTGGAGGAGAATACTCTGAAAGCCGCGGAAAGCGAAAATTACTGCGAGCTGATAAAATCGGTGCATAAAGAGTGCGCGGAAGATATCGACTGGGTCTCGCTGATGAACTGCCCGCCGCCGTTCGTGAAAAATCAGGGCGGCCCGCGTGAAGCCGAAGCACAGAAGGCTCTGGACGAATATAAGCCCGGACTCGCCGGAAAGCTGTTCGGCGATGCTAAGGCAAAGGAAAAGCTGACGGCAGCCCTTGAGGAAGCAAAAAAAGAGGATGCCGCGGAATTCGCTGAGTGGCAGAATAATTACAAGCTCGCGCAGCGCGTAATTGACGGCGATACAGACGCGTACCTCGAAGTCATAGCCGAGGCGAACCCGTTTGAAGACCTCGTCGAATACGGGAGCGGGTTTGAGTTCGGGACGGACGATCCTTCCGTTATGGAGATAGAGTTTCAGGTCAAGTCGGACGAAGTGGTGCCGAAAACACAGGTGACTGTGCTGAAAAGCGGAAAGCTCTCCGAAAAGGAGCTCACCAAGTCCGCCTATTACGATCTGGAGCAGGATTATGTGTGCAGCTGCGCGGTGCGGCTGGCACGGGAGATATTTGCGATACTGCCTGTGGGCGGAGTCATCGTACACGCTGTTGATACAGTGCTTGACACTGCCACGGGAAATGACACCGAAACAACCATTCTGTCGGTATTGTTTGAACGGGAAAAATTCGGACAGGTCAATTTCGACCGCATTGACCCGTCGGATTTCGTAAACTCGTTCACCTGCAATATGAAATTTACAAAGACAGCGGGATTCAAGCCCGTGAAACGATTAGGAGAGTAAGCAGAACAAATTCACGAAAGGAACAACTTTAATGCTGAGTCTGAAGAACATCAGAAAGAACTACAAAATGGGCGACACTGTGGTCGAGGCGCTCAAAGGCGTAAGTGTGGATTTCCGTTCCAATGAGTTCGTGGCAGTGCTGGGACAGTCCGGCTGCGGAAAGACTACCTTGCTGAACATCATCGGCGGTCTTGACCGATATACTGACGGCGACCTTATAATCGACGGCGTTTCCACAAAGAAATATCATGACCGCGACTGGGACACCTACCGCAACCACAAGATAGGATTCGTATTCCAGAGCTACAATCTGATACCGCATCAGAACGTGCTATCGAATGTCGAGCTTGCGCTTACACTGTCGGGCGTATCCAAGAGTGAACGCAGACGCCGCGCGGTGGAAGTCCTCGAAAAAGTCGGTCTGAAAGATCAGATGAAGAAAAAGCCCAACCAGATGTCCGGCGGTCAGATGCAGAGAGTGGCGATCGCCCGCGCACTGATAAACGACCCGGATATCCTGCTTGCCGACGAGCCGACCGGCGCTCTCGACAGCGAGACCTCCATTCAGATAATGGAGATACTGAAAGAAATTTCCAAAGACAAGCTCATCATAATGGTGACCCATAACCCCGAGCTTGCCGAAAAGTACGCGAACCGTACCATACGGCTCGTGGATGGACTGATAACCGGCGACAGCAATCCGTACACCGAGGAGCAACAGCTCAAAGACAAGCCCGAAAAAGTCCGCAAGACCTCCATGTCATTCTTAACTGCAATGTCGCTTTCACTCAACAATCTGTTGACAAAGAAGGGCAGGACCATTCTGACAGCGTTTGCGGGAAGTATAGGTATCATCGGTATAGCGCTGATACTTTCGCTTTCCAACGGCGTACAGGTATATATCGACGATATACAGCGTGATACCCTCGCCTCCTATCCGCTGACCATTGACCAGAGTTCCACCGATATCTCGTCATTCCTCAGTATGTCCGGCGTCGATTATGTGGATAAGGCGAATGAGAAGGCAAACCGGTCTAAGGACAAGATATACACGGATGACCGTATGGGCGATATATTCGAGGGAATGTACGCGCAGACCAATACCAACGATCTGAAATCATTCAAGGAATTTCTCGACGGGAATGAGGAGATCGCAAAGAACGTCACAAACATCGAATATTCCTACGGCGGTATGACATTGCAGGTATTCTCCCGCACGGACGAGGGGATAAAGCAGGTCAATCCGAATACCGTTCTTGACGATATCGGCTTCGGCTCGGTGTCCGGAATGTTCAGCCTGCGTTCGCAGATATCATCTTCTGCGGGAAATATAGATGTTTTCTCGCAGATAACAGATGACGACGGTATGTTCAATACCCGCTACGAGGTCGTCGCGGGACACAGACCCGAAAATTACAATGAAGCTGTGCTTATAATCGACAAGAACAATGAGATAACCGACTTCACCCTGTATGCTCTCGGTATGCGCGACCCGTCGGAACTGCGTTCGGCAGTGCGTGAGATGATGCAGAAGAAGGACAAGAACGAGATCACGGACGTAGAGCCAAGCCCGGACTATGAATTTGATGATTTTCTCGGAAAGACATTCTCTGTTATCCCTACCGGAGACCTGTATAAGAAGAATGACGAGGGAATATGGGAGAAAATGACCGAGGACGATGACTTTATGGAAAATGCCTATGACAACGGCGTTGAACTGAAGATCGTCGGCATTATCCGCGAGAAGGAGCGTTCTTCCACTATCAGCGGCACCATAGGATATACCGGCGCCCTTACCGAGCGTATCTCCGCCATGATCAACGACAGTGAGATAGTTAAGGACCAGAAAAGCCGCGAGGACTATGATGTCTTCACGGGACTGCCTTTCGAGGACACCGAAGCAGGAGAAAAGGCGATTGCCGATGCGAAAGCCGAGGAAGAAAAGCGCGCACAGGAACTCGAAGATATGCAGAAGCAGCTGAAAGAAGCCGCAGAGCAGGCAAAGGCAGCGCAGGAAGCTATGGCGGCTGCTGCGGAACAGGCAGTGGCAATGCCGGATATGCAGACGATAATGGCAGACCTTTCTCCCGAGGAGCAGGCAGCTCTCGCGGCAATGCCCCCCGAAGAACAGCAGGCATACATCATGCAGATGATGCCGCAGACTGCCGGCGCAGATGCGGCGATGCTGGATATGTCGTCTATAATCGGTATGCTTCCCGAAGACCAGCAGGCGATAGTTTCCGCACTTTCTCCCGCCGAACAGTTGGCCTACATCGAGCAGCTTTCCGGCGCACAGACAGCGTCTCCGGTGCCGTCCGCTATGATGCAGGGTTTCGATCTTTCGAGCGTTGATATGTCCGCTTTTGACCTTAGCAATATCACCGACGAGCAGATGTCGTTCTTCATGTCTCTTACCGACGAACAGCGCGCTGCACTAACGAAGCAGCTTGCGGGAGCGGGATTCAAGATGGCGAATGTAGTTTCCTCATCGTCCTATTTCGACAACATGAATATTCTCGGCGTTATCAGCATGGATACTCCCTCATCTATCTCGATCTATCCGAACGATTTTGAGGCAAAAGAACGTGTGGTCGAGATGATAAAGAAGTACAACGAAAGCGTTGACGAAGACCATAAGATAACCTACACCGATGTGGTCGGTCTGCTCATGTCCTCGGTCACCGATATAATCAATGCCATAAGCTATATCCTCATAGCGTTCGTTGCAATCTCTCTTATCGTATCTTCCATAATGATAGGTATTATCACATATATCTCGGTTCTCGAACGCACAAAGGAGATCGGTATTCTTCGTTCGATCGGTGCTTCCAAGAAGGACATCTCCCGCGTCTTCAATGCCGAGACAACTATCATCGGACTTATTTCCGGAGGTATAGGTATTCTCGTGACCTGCCTGCTCATAATCCCGATAAACGCGATAATCCTCAGTATAACCGATATCGAGAATCTCGCAAAGCTGCCGCCCATCGCTGCGGTGATCCTTATTGCGATAAGCGTCTGCCTTACCCTCATCGCAGGGCTCTTCCCCTCCAGTGTCGCCTCCAACAAGGATCCTGTGGTCGCTCTGCGCACCGAGTAAACAGCCGGCGGAATGAATACGGATATATAAACAAAAAAGCCTGTCGATCCGGTTGCGGAATGACAGGCTTTTTTAATGTCTGCTCATCAGCCAATAAATTGCTTCATAGCGCAGCTTGAAGCAATTTATTGGCTGCAAAAGTGCAAGGAAAATTTATATATTTTAGGATTTTCCTTGCACTTTTGTTCGTCCGAAGGACGAAATGAGCTTGACATCAAGGAATGTGTCCGTTGTTTAAATGCACCGCAGGCGCATTTAAACAACATCTGAAAATCCGTTTTGCAGATTTTCAGTTAATAACTGCCAAAAGGCAGTTATTGAGGACACATTTTTTATTGGTTCGCTTTAGCAAGAAAAAGCCTTGATTATTTGCGGGAAATATGATATAATAATCATATCTGTAAAGAACGACGACGGAGGGTGCTATGAACCTTTTATTTCTGCTTCGTCCCAAGGACGACATAGTTTACATACCCGCAACGGCAACGGTACGGCAGGGACTTGAAAAAATGCGGGTACACGGCTATACCGCAGTACCGGCGATCAATGAAGCGGGAGAGTATGTGGGCACGGTAAGTGAGGGCGACTTTTTGTGGGCGCTCTGCGAAAGCGGTTCACTGCGTTCCCTCGAAAAGCTGATGGTCTCGGACATACTGCGCAGCAAGCGGGACAAGGCGGTAACGGTGAGCGCGGGAATGGACGAGCTGCTGCTCCTGATAATGGAACAGAATTTTGTTCCGGTGACCGATGACCGCGGAAAATTCATAGGGATAGTCACCCGCCGCGATATCATAAAATATTTCTATGACAAAGAACAGGGGAGATGATCCGATGAATGAAAAGATACGGCTTCTTACCGAAAATATAGAGCGTTCCATAATCGGAAAGCGTGAGGTCATACTCAAATTAATGGCTGCACTGCTGTCCGGCGGTCATGTGCTGATCGAAGATGTCCCGGGCGTGGGCAAGACAAGACTTGTCACCGCGCTTTCCGAGAGCGTAAGCGGCACCTGCTCCCGCATACAGTTCACCCCCGACCTTATGCCGTCGGATATCACCGGGTTTACCATGATAAACCCAAAGACAGGCGAGTCGGAATTCCGTCCCGGAGCGGCAATGTGCAACTTCCTGCTGGCGGACGAGATAAACCGTGCTTCTCCGAAAGCGCAGTCGGCTCTGCTGGAGATAATGGAAGAACTGCAAATAAGCGCGGACGGCGCAACATATAAACTGCCGGTGCCGTTCATGGCACTTGCGACACAGAATCCCGTCGAGACATACGGTACCTATCATCTTCCGGAAGCACAGATGGACAGATTCATGATGAAGATATCCATAGGCTATCCGGCACAGAGCGACGAGATACAGCTGTTGGGCGGGAATTTCGGAAAAGCCGTGAAGCTTGATCCGGTAATGGATCTGAATGATATAATGGAACTGCGCAGACAGGCGGAGAATGTGCGCGTTTCGGACAGCGTGAAAAGCTACATAATCGGCATTGTGACCGCTACCCGAACAAGTGAGTTCACAATGCTCGGAGCGAGCCCGCGCGGCAGCATAGCTCTCTACACGGCTGCAAAGTCATTTGCACTGATAAACGGCAGGGATTTCGCTGTTCCGGAGGACGTGAAAGCTATGGCTGTTGATGTGCTCGCACACAGGCTCATGCTTTCTCCTAAGGGTAAATCACAGTTCGGAAGTCCTGAGGCCGCTATGGCGGAGATACTGGCAAATACGCCGGTGCCAACCGAATAGATATGATACATTTAAAGTCGATTTTCGCATACATACTGCTGATCGGTTTTGCTGTTCTTTATACCCTGTTCCTTGAGGGTGCGGGCGGAAGCTATCTGATAATCGCTCTCGCGGCGGCTGCTCTGATCTCGGTCCTGATATGCGTTTATACCAAGCGTATGCTCAGCGCGTACATAGAGGTGAGTGCGGACGTCCTTGACCGCGGTGAGACCGTGACGGTCAGTCTGGTGCTTGAAAAGGCGGGATTTCTCCCGTCCTCATTCATAGATGCGGAGCTGTTTTCAAGCTACCATTTCGCGGCGTGCGAACGCAGAAAGATGTGCACCGCGGTAT
>CAMVGH010000037.1 GCA_947166945.1 uncultured Clostridia bacterium | reverse complement strand
TTGATTTTCCGTCCCCGCCGGTGACTCCGAGATCTGCCTCTCTTGCTTCACCGGGTCCGTTGACGACACAGCCCATGACAGCTATCTTGATATTCTTGTTTATACCTTCAACTGCCTTTTCCACTTTGCCGGCGAGGGAGATAAGATCTATCTGTGTTCTTCCGCAGGTAGGGCAGGCAACGATATTGATGCCGCCGGACAATCCGCATGCTTTGAGGATATCTTTTGCCGCATGGATCTCCTCGACAGGATCTGCGGTAAGTGACACACGTATAGTGTCACCGATGCCGTCACATAAAAGAGAGCCTATGCCTATTGCGGATTTAATGATCCCCATGTGTGCGGTGCCTGTTTCGGTGACACCGAGGTGAAGCGGGTAGTTCGTCCGTTCATGCAGCATTCTGTATGAGGTGATCGTAGTCTTTACGTCCGATGATTTAATAGAGATAACTATATCATCAAAATCAAACTGATTGAGCAGTCTGACATTTTCAAGAGCGCTTTCAACAAATGCTTCAGGGACAGGTCCGCCGTATTTTTCGAGAACTTTCTTTTCAAGGGAGCCTGAATTGACGCCTATTCTTATCGGAATATTCTTCCGGCGGCATATATCGGCGACTGCTCTTATCCTGTCGCTGCTTCCGATATTCCCCGGATTTATACGTATCTTGTCAACACCCATTTCAGCGCATTTCAGAGCAATGCGGTAATCAAAATGTATATCGGCAACTATTGGTACCGAAACAGCATTTTTAAGAGCCGGGATAAGTTCTGCGCACTCCGTTTTCGGTATTGCCGCTCTGATGATCTGACAGCCTGCTTTCTCAAGCTCTATCGCTTGTTTTACACTGTTACTGATATCATCTGCACGTATATTCAGCATGGATTGTATGTAAATATTGCCGTCACCGAGCGTGATATTGCCGACTTTTACCTTTTTTTTCATTGTCATACCTCATAATATACGCAAAGAGTGCCGCTTTCAACGGATATTTCAGTCTCTTTGCCTATAAATTCGTTGCTAACTCCCAATGCAAAATCATTTTTCAGCTCAGTGTCCGATATTTCATACATCAGACCTGTAATACTGACACCGGTGCAAACATCGCTGTGCGCGAAAACAGACACAAATCCGGACCGCCTTTTCGGAAGTCTGATTTTTCCGGCAGTTACAGCAGTAATTACATAGTTATTACCATATATGTATGCACGCTGATCCTGCTGTGACAGCATGGCGGCAAGCTGGATATTGGCGAGCGTGTGATCAAGCCTGCCTCCTGTTCCTCCGTATATATGAAATTCATTGCAGCCGTGTTTCTGTCCTATCCTTACTGCTTCAAATGTATCGGTGGTATCTTTGACATGGGGGAGCAGGGTGAAGCTATCGCTTTCCGGAGCTTTGTTCAGAGAGTCAAGATCTCCGACTGTATGATCGGGTTTCAGACCAAGTTTTTCCAGTGTTAATAAACCTCCGTCCGCAGCTATAATATATTTCTCTCCGTCCGGCAGTTCTATCTTTTCCGGAAGTTCGATCCCGGCACCGAAAATCACGCACACTTGCATTTTGTTCACTTCTCTTTCGATCAGCTGCAAATGCTGATATAATAGTTATCTTTGATCGTGACAAATACTTTTTTCTGTTCGAGCAGTTCGGCGGTATTTATAGAACAGAAACCTTCAGCAAAACCTTTTCCTGTCATTTTACTGTAACTTTCTTTTATGCACCATATCCGGCTCAGCTCTTTATCGCGCTCCGACACATCTGTTATCTCCGATACAGCTTTCATCTCTGTTTCGGAAAGAAATTTTTCGGCAGTATTCAATGAAATATTCCGGATATCCTGGATATCTACCCCGACGGACCGGTCGGAGACAGAGCAGATAACTCGTTTTTTTGCATGGCTTATATTGAAAAAAATGTCTCTGTGATCTTCGAGGAAAGGTTTGCCATGTTCACCTGTCGTTATTATCGGCATATCTGAGATACCGTATTCGGTTTTCAGAGCATACCGGAGTAGCAAATATCCATAAGCCGAACTTAAACCTGAGACGATGTTCTTCATACCGGAACAGTATGAAAATCTGTCGTCACTGAGATATTTTTTCAATTCGGAAAGGGTATGATTGTCACCTGAAAAATCATAATACCAGATCTTAGGCATATCAGACAAGTATTCGCTCATCACAGTATTCACATTCAAGTACATCTCCGGACCTGATAAAACTGTGCGGAAGGTATTTCTCGGTGTGAGTGATGCATTTGGGATTGGTGCAGCACACATCGTTCATTATGCTGCCTTTCAGCAGCGGTTTGGAAGTGAATTTATAATCCGTCATACAAAGGATCAATGCCATTCTTACATACATTCCGTAATTTGCCTGCTTAAAATACATCGCTCTCGGATCATCATCTACTTCGACCGCGATCTCATCGACACGGGGCAGTGGATGCATGACTATCATTTCCTTGGGAGCAAGCTTCATTTTGCGTGCATCGAGGCAATATACATTCTTTTGCTTCTCATATTCTTCGGGGGAGCCGAAGCGTTCACGCTGTATCCGTGTCATATAGAGGACGTCGAGCTGAGGAAGAGCTTCTTCAAGTGTATGATACTCAACGTAACTCTTGCAGCTTGCCGAGATGTAGTCCTTTATGTAAGTAGGGACTTTAAGCTCGGGTGTGGATACAAGAATGAACTTGTTCCCGTCGAAGCAGGACAGTGCTTTGAGCAGAGAATGAACTGTGCGGCCGTTTTTCAGATCGCCGCAGAAACCGACGGTAAGGTCTGTGAGTCTGCCTTTTTCTTCCCGCAGAGTGAGCAGATCGGTGAGCGTCTGTGTCGGGTGCATATGACCGCCGTCACCGGCATTGATAACAGGGCATTCAGCGGTAAGAGCCGCTGCTTTGGAAGAGCCTTCCAGCGGATGACGCATAACAAGAATATCGGAGTAACCGCTTACTATCTTTGTTGTATCTTTGAGATTTTCTCCCTTTGCAACAGAGGAATTCGAGGGGTTGTCAAATCCGATTATCCCTCCGCCGAGCCGCAGCATTGCTGTCTGGAAGCTCATCTGGGTACGTGTCGAGGGCTCATAGAACAGTGTACCCATTATTTTTCCCCGACAGGCTCCGGCATATACCATAGGTGCGCTCATAATTTCATGAGCGAGAGAAAGAATGGACTGCCACTGGTCCGGAGTGAAATCGTTGATGTCGATCAGATGAGGTATTTTGTTCATTTTTCTGCACTTCCTTTACGATTTTATATATTATAGCATATATCATATTTTTTTTCAAGATATGGAAAAGAATAAATTTTTCTTGCATTTCTGTTTGTTGTGTGATATAATATAAATTGGATTATTGTATAAAATGTATAGTTGTTCCGTAAAATGAAAGATAAGCGTTAATATATGCACTTTTAGCAGAGGTATTGAATATGAACTATATAATCAGACCGATCAAAGAATCCGAATACCCTGTACTTGAAGATTTTCTCTATCAGGCAATATTCATACCCGAAGGGATAAAACCGCCGCCTAAACATATCATTGAAAGTCCTGCTTTACAGATATATATCAAGGATTTCGGAACATTTCCTGATGACAGATGTCTTGTTGCGGACGTTGACGGGGAGATAGTCGGTGCAGTGTGGACCCGGATCATGAACGATTACGGACATATTGACGATGAAACACCGTCATTCGCTATATCACTGTATAAAAATTACAGGCATAAAGGTATAGGAACAGCTCTTATGAACAAAATGCTCGCCATATTGTCTGAGGCTGGTTTTGAGAAGGCTTCACTTTCTGTACAGAAAGCCAATTACGCTGTAAGACTGTATGAGAAGGTCGGATTCAAGGTATATGACGAGAACAAAGAAGAATACATAATGGTTTATCATTTCTGAGCCGACCCGGCAGCATAGCAGGATAGGGGGATAGCCGGTGGAGAATCGTTCATATATTGCGATCGACCTGAAATCATTTTATGCTTCCGCCGAATGCGCAAGTCTCGGTCATGACCCTCTCGCGACAAATCTGGTCGTTGCGGATATCACGAGGACTGAGAAAACGATATGTCTTGCTGTGTCCCCATCACTGAAAGCCTATGGGATAAGCGGGAGAGCAAGGCTTTTTGAAGTCGTGCAGCGTGTAAGAGAAATAAATGCCGAGCGTAAGCGCCGGTTACAGGGAGGTTCATTCAGCGGAACTTCGGTATTTGCGCCGGAGCTTGAAAACGATCCTACCCTTGAACTCGGTTATATTACCGCAAGACCCAGAATGGCATACTATATCGAGGTCAGTACCGCGATATATAAAATATATCTGAGATATATTGCTCCCGAAGATATCCATGTATATTCGGTAGATGAAGTGTTCATCGACGTGACAAACTATCTGCCGGCTTATAAGATGACTTCGCATGAACTTGCAAGAAGAATGATAAGCGATGTTCTTGCGCAGACCGGTATAACCGCAACAGCAGGGATAGGCACAAATATGTATCTGGCAAAGGTCGCAATGGATATCGTTGCGAAACATATACCCGCCGATAAGGACGGGGTACGCATCGCAGAGCTTGATGAGATGTCATATCGGGAGAAGCTGTGGTCTCATACTCCCATAACAGATTTCTGGCGTGTCGGAAAAGGCTATGCGGCACGTCTGGAGCGTCTTGGGATCTGTACCATGGGAGATGTCGCCTACTGCTCGGTGAAAGATGAGGAAAAGCTGTACAGGACGTTCGGGGTAAATGCCGAGCTGCTGATAGATCATGCGTGGGGATATGAACCGTGCAGGATATCGGATATAAAATCTTATAAACCGGAGAACAACAGTCTGAGTGTCGGACAGGTACTTCAGGAACCATACAGTTTTGATCTTGCAAAACTGGTTATCCGGGAAATGACCGACGGATTGTCTCTCGAACTTGTGGAAAAGAAGCTGGTCGCCGATCAGATAATTATTACAGTAGGGTATGAGTCTGTGAGCAACGGTAACTGTAAAGAAAAAGATACTACGCTTGACAGGTACGGAAGGATCACCCCTAAGCCTGCACATGGGACGGCTGGCCTCGGTCGTTTCACTTCATCGTCACGCATCATGACAGACGCTGTGGACGAACTGTTCGGTAATATAGTAAAAAGAAACCTGCTTGTCCGTAGAATGTATGTTGTTGCAAATCATGTTATTCCGGAAACAGATATTCCGGACGATGATGACGAAGATGATGAGGAACCTTTCGGTCAGCTCAGCCTTTTTACCGAAAAAGCAAAGCCCGCAGCACATTCTGATCCTGAGATCGAGCATCAGCTGGAACGTGAAAAAAGTGTGCAGAAAGCACTCATAGATATAAAGAAAAAATTCGGCAGCAACTCTGTTGTCAAGGCAATGGACCTGGAAGAAGGAGCTACGGCTATGGAACGCAACAGGCAGATCGGAGGTCACAGAGCATAGAAAACGAAAAGTATGATAAGATCATAGGATTGCCGCATCATATTTCCGAACATCACCCGCAGATGTCCATGAGGGAACGGGCGGCACAGTTCTCTCCGTTTGCTGCGCTTTCCGGTTATGACGCTTCGGTAAATGAAGCGGGCCGAATCGTGGGAAGCCGCGCTTCTCTCAGCGATGATGCAAAGGATAGTCTTGACAGAATACTGAATGTAATCTCCGGAGAAAATGACGGATCATATATTATACAGGCACGTTTTCTCCGGAAAGATACACATAAGAACGGCGGTAAATATGAAAATTTCTCAGGAGAGGTAAGGCGTGTCGATCGTTACAGCGGAAAAATTATTTTTACAGACGGTACGGAGATAGAATTGGCAGATCTTGTCGAAGCGGAAATACTGGAATATAAATAAAATATGATTATATAAGGAGGTCAATGCAGGGTCACGGAACAAAATGGTTATTGACTGTATGTCAAGAAAAAGCAGTATCTGATATTTAAAGACGTTAAAAAGAGGCTTATATGAACAGAATAATCTTAAAAAAGGAATTGAATCCGACAGTAACATTGATGAAAATAGAAGCTCCGCTTATAGCAAGAAAGGCGGAACCCGGTCAGTTCATTATAATTCGTTCACACAGCGACGCGGAACGAATACCGCTCACAATAGCTGACTTTGACCGTGAAAAGGGAACGGTAACTATCATTTTCCAGATAGTCGGCGCAGGTACCATGCGTCTGAATATGCTTGGAGAAGGTGACTGTGTTGAGAGCTTTGCAGGACCTCTCGGAAGAGCCACCAATACTATAGGTATCAAAAAAGCAGCAGTTGTTGGCGGCGGTGTCGGATGTGCCATTGCTTATCCGGTCACCAAAAAGCTGTTTGAACAGGGCGCAGATGTACACGCAATAGCGGGCTTCCGTTCAAAAGACCTTGTAATACTGGAAAATGAATTTGCAGCTCATTCGACAAAATTCTGCAGAATGAGCGATGACGGTTCATGGGGCGAAAAAGGACTTGTCACGGACGCTCTTAAAAATCTCATAGAAAGCGGAGAAAAGTATGATGAAGTAATAACGATAGGTCCGCTTATCATGATGAAATTTGTCTGTTCGCTTACAAAGCAGTACGGGATAAGGACGATCGCGAGCATGAACCCGATAATGATCGACGGAACGGGAATGTGCGGCTGCTGTCGTCTTACTGTCGGAGGAAAGACGAAGTTTGCCTGTGTTGACGGACCGGAATTTGACGGTCATGAGATAGATTTTGATGAAGCTATGTCGCGCGGCAGAGCCTATGCGGAATTTGAAAAGCGCGAACGGGAAGCAGAGTGCAATCTGCTTAAGATGGGAGGTAACGCATAATGGCTGCAAGAGAACCGAAAAAACATCAGATGCCAACACAGGAACCTTCTGTACGTGCGCATAATTTCAATGAAGTAGCGCTCGGTTACACTGCCATGATCGCAGACGCAGAGGCTCAGAGATGCCTCGGCTGCAAAAATAAGCCCTGTGTGCAGGGATGTCCTGTAAATATCGACATTCCCGAGTTTATTGCTCATGTTAAGAATAAGGATCTCGACGGCGCGTATGAAGTTATATCAAAAACTTCATCATTACCGGCGGTATGCGGAAGAGTATGTCCGCAGGAGACTCAGTGCGAACATGAATGTACTCTTGCAACAAAACTGAAGCTCGAACCGGTTGGAATAGGAAGACTTGAGAGATTTGTTGCAGACTATCACCGCACTAACTGTAAAACCGCTCCCGAAAAACCTCAGGCAAACGGGCATAAGGTCGCTGTAATAGGTTCCGGTCCGTCCGGGCTGACCTGTGCCGGCGATCTCGCAAAGCTCGGATACAGTGTCACCATATTCGAGGCGCTTCATACAGCGGGCGGAGTACTTGTTTACGGTATTCCCGAATTCAGACTGCCCAAGAGCATTGTTGCTGCCGAGGTCGATGAGCTCAAAGCGCTCGGAGTGGAAATAATGACCGATGTGGTCATAGGCAGGACCCTTACGATAGATGAACTGTTTGAACAGGGTTTTGAAGCGGTGTTTATCGGATCCGGCGCCGGACTTCCCAACTTTATGGGGATACCCGGAGAATCGCTGTGCGGAGTGTACTCCGCCAATGAGTTCCTGACCCGTTCAAATCTTATGAAGGCTTATCTTGAAAATTCCCGCACTCCTGTAATGAAAGGCGGTAAAGTCGCGGTGGTCGGCGGCGGAAATGTTGCTATGGATGCCGCAAGAACTGCTCTTCGTCTCGGCGCTGAAAAGGTGTATATCGTTTATCGGCGTTCAATGGAAGAACTTCCGGCACGAAAAGAAGAGGTGGAGCACGCGGAAGAAGAGGGAATCGAGTTCAGGCTTCTTTGTAATCCCATTGAAATACTCGGATATTATAACCCCGATGACAAACGCGATCCGAAAAACGGATTTGTGAAAAGTATGCGGTGCATACGAATGGAACTTGGTGAACCGGACGAGAAGGGAAGACGCAGACCTGCAGAGATACCCGGAAGTGAATTCACGATAGATGTCGATACGGTAATAATCGCTATCGGTACATCTCCGAATCCGCTCATAAAGGATACTACAGAAGGACTGGAAGTCAACAAACGCGGCGGAATTATTGTTACCGAAGACGGCCTTACCTCGCGCAGCAATGTATATGCCGGCGGAGATGCTGTTACAGGCGCGGCAACTGTTATTTCGGCAATGGGTGCGGGAAAGACTGCGGCATGGTCCATTCATGAAGCTTTGAAAAATACATAAATATCAGGCGGATATGGTCTTATACCATGTCCGCTTTTTCTTTAAAATATCTCTTGCAATTTTAAGCGCATTATGATATAATATATTGGAGAATGTTTATTCTGCGGAAATGAGGTGGTAACTTGTCGGAATTGCAGGAAAAACTCTTCGGTACTCAATCGGAAAGTAAAGATGTTTTTGAAATAGACGGTCAGGTGACTCTGAATGACGCATATACGCCCGCAATAGAAGAAATATCCGAAGACGAGCCGGCAGACGTTACGCCTCCGGAAGAACTTGTACGTGAAAGTTTCACCGCTGTTGAAGAGATGAAACGTGAGATCGCGCGTGAAAACGAGAATCTTGAAAGAAGATTTTCAGACGCAGCCGTCGGAAACAAAACCGGGGCTCAGCAGCGTAAGCGGAGACCGGTATATGTGATAGGCGTTCTTTCTTCCGCTGCCTCCCTTGTTTTCATGGGAATAATGTTCCTTATATCGCTTAGTTCGCCGGTAGGACCGTTTTTTGCGCTGAGATCCGCTCCGGTAATGCTTATATTCATTGGCGCGGAGATCCTGTTTGCTGTCTTCAACAGAATGTCGCTCCGTATCAGGATAGATATCCGCAGTATCATTATAGTTGCCGCTCTGATAATTCTGTCTGCGGTCATGTCTCTTGTTTCTGTAAATGCTTCTGCCGGCAATAATGAACGAATATATGCAGAACAGCGTATCCAGAATATGCTGGCAAGTGAACTGCATGATACTATAGCAAGAGATTATATAAGAAGCGTCGATATAGAGACACAGCTTTATGGAGACAATGCACTCACATATGAAACACCTGCCGACCTTTCCGAAGGTGATATAATAAACCTTACTGTAAACTTTTCGGATGCTCAGATGTCTATACGGGAATTTGCCAAAGACTGCCATGAGGTCCTCAATGATATAAGAAAACTCTCGTATAATTTCGGATATATAGATTTTATAGCGGATGATCCGGTAAACCATTATACATTGAAGGTGGACTGGCATTATCAGTCGGATTATTCTGCCGAAAGACTTGTCACATTTGTGAATTTCTTCGGAGATGACATTTCGGAAGACGATATACCCGATATTTCAGAAGAAGAATGACCGTGTTTTTCAGGAAAGGAATTGATCAGATGGCGTTTGATGCTTTGACGGGATTCAGGATCTCTGTAAGTCAGAATAATCTTACATATATCGTGGGAGATTATTTTGCTGTTTTTGATGATGAGACAGATATTCCGGAAGTATATGAATGGAGTGCGGTCACTGCATACGAGGAATTAGCGGACAGCTTTCATATAGCATTTGAACGTGCAGATTATACTATACCTAAAACCTGTTTTTCCGAGAATATGCAGATAATCCACTTCAGGACAATAGCGGAGGGAATGCTTTCCGGAAGGCAGGATGTCCGTTTCAATGTAAGGAACAGGATAATCCCTCCAAAATACAACTATGTGAATGCAGATGTTTCATCTGATAATACATATTCCGGCACAGGAGTATATTCTGAAAAAGAGATAAACGCGGGAAGTGTTTCACATATTTACAGCAAAATAAAGATACCGATATGGCTTATAGCCGCAGGAGTTGCAATATTATCATTTTTCATGATGTGGATGATCGGACAGAACATAGAGAACAATCTGATTTTTTATCTGGTCATCGCGTTTTTTATCGGCATCGGGTCCGGCACAGTCATCTATCTGATACTCTGCATAATAGCAAGATATCGTTATTCTGGATTTCTGAAAAAAGATGTATCTACCGTTGAAAGTATTGTTTTTGTGGTCGCACCTGATGGGTTCGGAGCGGTGGAACAGTGTATTTACTGCGGAAAAGAGCTTATACCATGGTCTTTTGCAAAATATTTTTACGAAACCAAGTATTCTATTGCCATAGTATGCCGCGATAAAACAGTCTGCTGTATCCCTAAGAAACTGTTCCAGAAATCGGTGCAGAATGATGTGCTTGATTTTGTCGCAGCAAGAGTAAGCCAGGACTGATATTTATATGGGAGGATATTATCGCACATGAAATCAAGTGTTACAGTTGAGCCTCTCAGAGGTCCTGCCGGTGAGTTTCTTCTTGTAAGTGTCACTAACAGTGACGGTATTATAGGCATTTGCGATACATCAATAAAAAGCGGTGTGCGCAGAAAGTCTCTGTATGCGGCTTCAGAGTGCCTTGTTGATATTCAGTACCGTGAAAACAGCAACGACACCAATCGTGTTATATGGCAGACATCTTCTATAGATAAAGCTAAGAGTGTTCTCGGTTCAAGACTTCCGAAGGCCTGTGAGAACTATTTCAGCGGATCCGCCCCGCTTTCAAAGGCCTTGATGCCTATTCTGGAAATGCTTGCCAACGGTCTGTATGTTGTACACGTCGGAAAAGTGTATCCTACGGACGGAGCGGGAAACTTCTTCTGGGACGCATTCACGGTCAAGCATGAGATATTCGGATCCGCACCGTATAATCCCGTCATAGGTGACGGAAAGTGCTATTCGCCGCCGTTTCTTATCCCTACACAGTCTTTTGCCGGATATACAGAAAGCGGAGTAAGTGTAGTTTCGGATAAACTGGCTAACGGAAAGAAAATCGGCGGTATCGCGTATCATATTTCCGGTATGTTCTCTGCGCTTCTTGAAGGGCATATAAATGCAGCTGCTTGTGTAGCGAATAATATGGATTTCAACTGTATAATCATCGAACCGCTGAACAGTGTGATATACGGTGAACCGGGAAGCATAGAGGAGAATAAGGTCATAGCACTTTCTTGTCCGTTTGTAAAGATCGCATTTGAAAATATTTCCAGAAAGATGCTGGAAAATTTTCTGCTGCACCGCAGTGTATGTGTACCAAGAGAATATAATGAGATAAAATGGAAGGCAGATAAGATGCTTAGCAACGGTGTTCTTGCCCGTCGTGTATCGGCTGCTATAGACAGAAATGTTGAGGGAATGCCTGATGCTGAAATGATGGCGTCGGCATTTGCCATAACAGAACTTACGGACAATGATCTTGACGTACTGCTCAGCGGTTCGACCACCGATCAGGACGGCAGAGTGATAATCTCTCAGAACTACTTTGAAAGCATCACCTACGCTATCAATTTCCTTCAGCTTAAAGACAGACGCAGATTTATTGAGTTTTCTGAGTCGATAATCAAAAATCCTGATCTTGCCGGAGCGTACGGTTATGTGGCGAACAGGCTCAAGTATGTGATGGATGCAAAAGTAAATGAATTGTTTAAGTATATCAGTGAATCCGAAGATACTAATTATACCGCTATCAAACCTATTGCTGAAAGATATTTTACAGCTTATGCCGAGTATTCGGAAGGAAATGTAAAGAGATTTCTTAATTCTGCCTCTTCTTCATCAAGGTCAAATGCCGCCGAGGCTCTTCTGGATTTTGCTGAAAGGCGTACGGGCGCAGTTTCACGGAGCGACCAGTATTCTTCACTTGAGCTGTCAAAACAGCTTGCCAATAAATAAAAAATGACCCGAAATACCGTTAAATCAGCGGTATTTCGGGTTTTTGCCATATTGGGACAAGCGAATTGTCCCATAAACAAAACATTTTTGCTGAAAAATATTGATATTCTGTTTTCTGTATGATATAATTGGATAAAATAAGGCATTGAGGTGTGTTATGGAAGAAAAAAACAGTTCGATCAAACAGAGGATCAGGATATTGACTGTCCTGAAAATATTATCGGAAGAAACAGATGAAGAGCACGCTCTTACAATGCCACAGCTGCTTGAGCGGCTGGACGGATATGGTATTTCTGCTGCCCGAAAAGCAATTTATGACGATATAACTGCTCTGAAGGTATTTGGGTATGATATTAGTGTAGGGCGGGGAAGCGGTGCCGGTTACAGCATGGTAAGCAGAGATTTTGAACTTCCGGAGCTTACTCTGCTGGCAGATGCTGTATCATCATCGAAGTTTATTACACAGAAGAAGTCTGCGGAACTTATACATAAGCTTGAAAAGCTTTCCAGCAAATATGAAGCTGCGGGTATTGACAGGCAGGTATTTGTTGCAGACAGAGTCAAGGCTGCAAATGAGAAGATATATATAAATATTGATGTTATCCACCGTGCCATAGCACAAAAGAAAAAGATAAAATTCCGGTACTTTGATTATGATACCAGAATGAGAAAGGTGTACAGGGAGGGAGACAGGATATGTTCGCCATACGCCCTTACGTGGAGCGACGAACATTACTACCTTGTAGCACACTATGAAAAATACCCCGATAAATATACAAATTTCAGGGTGGACAGAATGGACAAGGTAGAAATGATCGAGGAGCGGGCAAAACGTTCTGATAACAGGCTTAATCTTTCCAGATATCTTAATGCGACATTTTCTATGTTCAGCGGAAAATCTGAAGTAGTAACGCTAAGATTTGAAAATCATCTGATGAATCCTGTGATCGACAGGTTCGGATATGATGTTGATGCCATGCCGGAAGATGAAGACCATTTCACCGTAAAAGTCTGCGTCAAGACCGAACAGCCGATGCCTTTTTTTGCATGGTTGTTTCAGTTTGGCAAACGCGCATCAATTGTTGCTCCCGCGGCTTTGAAAGAACAGTACGTACAAGCACTCAGCGAAGTAAAAGATATCTACTGATAAAAAAGACTGTTGGCGTTTTAATATCTGTTTGAGTGCTGAAGGCTCATAATTGATGAACTACGTTCACCACATCATCATAAATAGCGAGATCTGCACTGGAATCCACAGGAGTAGCACTTTTATTTATAAGTACAAAGTTTTTCCCGCGGAAATATCTTACATAAGAAGCTGCCGGATACACGACAAGGGAAGTCCCGATAATGATAAGTGTTTCGGCTTCCGAGATCTTTTCAATTGCCTTGTATGTCGATGCTTCATCAAGCGGTTCTTCGTAAAGAACTACATCGGGTTTTACAATACCGCCGCATTCACTGCATTTCGGGACACCGTCATATTCTTTTACATATTTTGCGTCATAAGATCTTCCGCAGCTCATACAGAAGTTCCTGTGAATACTTCCGTGAAGTTCAACGACGTCTGTGCTTCCTGCCATCTGATGAAGCCCGTCTATATTCTGCGTTATGATCGTTACCTGCTTTCCTTTTTTCTCAAGATCGGCAAAATAGATATGGGCATCGTTGGGCTTTGCGTCAAGATACATCATTTTGTTTTTATAGAAATCGAAGAAAAGTTCAGGTCTGTTAACAAAGAAAGTATGTGAAATGATCTGTTCCGGAGAGTAAGTATCTTTATTCTTTTTGCTATACAAGCCATTTTCGGAGCGAAAATCCGGTATTCCCGATGGACAGCTTATACCTGCGCCGGTAAATACACAGATCTTATTTGTATTTTTTATCATTTCTTTCAAAGCTGATATTTTTTCTGAATCGTTCATAACAATCCTCCTTTATCGGGGCAGGGCATCGTCTTAAAGCAAAATGAGCTGCATTTCTGGTGCAGCTCACTGTTTTATTCAGTTTTAAATCAGAATCAACTTAACATTTCCATTGGAGTAATTACCTTTCAAGTTATTTTGAAATGCGCGGCAATCTTCATGTTAACCACTCCGCTCCAATTTTTGATAATGTATATAAAGCCATTCGGCGTAAGTTCAGCTGTCTCGATCATACTCTGCACAGCTGCAAGTGCGTTTCGATGTGTTCGCCAAGCCGACGGCTGTTATGACTAAAGAGTCGTCTTAATGATTCACTGTCCGCATTCAATACTTTGTAACCGTCTCATAACCGGCTGCGGCAGGGACATCAACCTTTCAGGCACTGATCGGCGAGTCGCTGAACGACATCGAAATATTCATTTGTGTGATCTCTGTTTCCATTGGACTCGCTTCCTTTCCGGTTAAATTTACACTGCGCCTGACATTCGGCAATGCATTTTCAGAGATGCTTTGTTTTCTGTCTAGGAATATAGCAGGGGAGACTTACAAATGCTATCTTTCTGAAAACCTTGGGAAAGATAACCGTCGTTCTTCAACGACCCTGTAAGCTTTAGCTGTTTTTTTGTTTTATCTTTCCTTGAATATAATATAACATATTTCAAGAGAAATGTCAATAGGTTTTTCTTGGTGATATTGTATGATTTTTTCAACATTTATATGGTAAAATTATAAAAATAATGTATTTAAGACATAATTTTGCACAAAATCATATTGACATTTATAAGCATTTATAGTATAATAAAACTGTCGAGTAAAAAATAAAGAGGAATAAAATATGTTACCTGAAATTGATCCGGATAAGGAGCTGACTTCCGGTATATCCGATACAGACGATGAAGGCGATGTTACTGTCATTGAACTTGAAGGAGTACGCTACGAGATAGTGGATACAGCAACCTATAACGGTAAAGATTACGTTGCCATTACTCCTTTTGATGATAATATACTCGAAAGTGATGATGAGGACGGGGATTTCACTATACTTGAACTTGGTGAGGATCCCGATGATGAATACGGATGTATTCTGAAAACCGTTGATGATGATGAACTTTATTCGGAGATAGGTGAGGTTTTCCTGAAAAGGTTTGCCGAAGAAGATCCGGAGGATGAATAAGTTGATCTGAAAATCGAATAATAAAATTACTGCTGCGTTCGGTTCAGCATGGAATCTATGATCCAACACATGAAAAAAGGGATTTCTCTACGACAGGGGATTGCAGACCTCCCGTACTGCGGAAGAAGGGAGCGTGAAGCTGTCGAGCGATTTTACCCACCCTGCTTAGTGCGGGTTTTATACTCCATGTGCGGCGCAGCGGTTAAACAAAGGGCTTTCTTACGAAAGCCCTTTGTTTTTATATTCCCAGATATTCCGCGAGTCCGTCACAGCCAAGTTTTATATCATTGTATGTCGTGTCAAAATCATTAGTGTACCACGGATCGGCAATATTCCTGTCTGAACCGGCAAACGAAAGCAGCTTGCATACCTTGTTTTCGGGGTCACTTCCGATAATTCTGAGAATACTTCTGATATTCATATCATCCATTCCTATAATGAGATCGTACTTTTTATAGTCTGATTTTTTAAGCTGTTCCGCAAATTTGTCCGCCGGGACTATACCAAACTGGGCAAGTTTAAGAACTGTGCCATAATGCGGTGGATTACCGATCTCTTCGGTGCTGGTAGCTCTTGATTCGATAAGATATTCCGATCCGAGCCCCCGCTGCCGGAGCATTTCCTTGAAAACAAATTCAGCCATAGGTGACCGGCATATATTTCCCACACATACAAAGCAGATACTTCTCGTCATAAAAAACTCCTGTTTTTAAGGTTTACTTTTCATATTATACTATTATTTTTAATGTTCGTCAATACTATTAAAATATTTATTGAATATGCACAAAAACATTCTTTATAAATATTGACTTTTTCAGAAAATTATGTATAATTATATACAGATATTTCTTTTTTTTTACAGGAGGACGTAAAATGGCAAAGTTAAAAGTGGGAATTCTTACCAGCGGCGGCGACTGCCCCGGGCTGAACGCAACTATCAGAGGTGCTGCAAAAGGCTGTTATCAGTTATTCGGCGAAGATAAGGTCGAGATAATCGGCATACATAACGGATATTATGGACTTATACACAATGACTGTGAGAAGATGTCTCCTATGGATTTTGCCGGAATACTTACCCGCGGCGGAACTATTCTCGGTACAAAGCGTACCCCTTACAAGATGATGCAGGTCATCGAGGAAGACAATATAGACAAAGTTTCGGAAATGAAACAGACATATAAGAAACAGAAACTTGACTGCCTTCTCACTCTCGGCGGAAACGGTACGCATAAGACCGCTAATCTGCTCTCCGAAATGGGGCTGAATGTTATAGGCCTTCCGAAAACCATCGATAACGATATATGGGGGACCGATGTGACATTCGGATTTCATACCGCCGTTGACATAGCAACAGATGTTATTGACAGGATACATACCACCGCATGCTCACATGGCAGAGTAATGGTCATTGAGATCATGGGTAACAAGGCAGGCTGGCTCACTCTGTACTCGGGTATTGCCGGCGGTGCGGATATTGTTCTTATTCCCGAAATACCCTATGATACAGATAAAATAGCTGACGCTGTCAAGAAAAGAGCCGAAGACGGTAAAAACTTCTCCATAATAGCTTGTGCTGAAGGTGCTATGAGCGTTGCCGAATCAGAGATGAAGAGAAAACAGCGTATGAAGCAGAGAGCCGATGAGGGATATACCACAGCCACAGCCCGTATCGCAAAGGAAATAGAAGCTATCACAGGATTTGAGACACGCGCTGTGGTTCCGGGACACATGCTCCGCGGCGGAAGTCCGTCTGCGTATGACAGAGTGCTTGCCACAAAATTCGGAGCAAGGGCTGCCGAACTTATCAAGAAAGGACAATTCGGTTATACAGTAGCAAAAGTTGACGGGAAGATCACCGAAAACAAACTATCCGATGTAGCAATGAAGACGAAATTTGTTCTTCCCGATGATGAACTTGTAATTACAGGCAGAAATATCGGTATTTCTTTTGGTGACTGACATATATGAATAAAATTGACCTTAGCGGAATCTGGCAGCTGTTCCTGGATAAAACCTGTTCAGAAAGAATTCCCGACAATTATGATGAAGAGATAATTCTGCCCGATACCACTTCTCACGCCGGAAAAGGCGAACGTAATACCGAGCGCGCAGGAGGATATCTAACCGATGCTTTTAAATTTGAAGGTTATGCATGGTTCAGGCGGGAAGTGGATATTCCTGAAGAAACAAGGGAAAAGGATCTTTTTCTGAGACTTGAACGCACACGACTGAGTACATTATATGTTGACGGAAACAAGATCGGAGAAAAGGATTCCCTTTGTACATCTCATATTTATGAACTGCCGGATATCAAACCCGGAAAACATATTTTTGAAATATGTATAAAGAACGTCGGGTATCCTACCAAGGGCGGCCACATGACTTCGCCGGATACACAGTCCAACTGGAATGGTATTACCGGTGCTGTTGAGATCGGGATCCGACCGAAAATACGGATAGACGGGATAAAAGTTTTATCTGGGACCGATTGCGGGACTGTTGTATTTTCATGTTTTTCGTCCGACAAGTGTGAAGCTTATGTTACGGTTGAAAATGATGTCACCGCTACAGTAACCCTGCAAAAAGGTGAAAACACTATCCGTTATACACCGCATTCAAGCCTTCCCATTTGGGACGAATTTGAACCTAATGTGCTGAAGCTTCATATCTCCGCCAACGGTGAGATGCAGACTGTACCTTTCGGCATAAGAAAGCTGGAGACAAAGGGCAGAAAACTGTTCATAAACGGAAGGGAGACATTTCTGCGCGGCAAACATGACGGAATGATCTTCCCGCTGACGGGTTTCGCTCCGACCGATGTGGATAGCTGGCTCAGAGTTATGAGAACAGCAAAGGATTTCGGTATCAATCACTATCGTTTCCATACATGTTGTCCGCCTGATGCCGCTTTTACCGCCGCCGATATACTCGGTATCTATATGCAGCCGGAACTGCCGTTCTGGGGTACTGTCGAGGACAATATCACGGACGAGCAGAAGTATCTTATAGAAGAAGGCTCGCGAATACTTCGTGAATTCGGCAATCACCCGTCATTTGTCATGATGTCTCTCGGCAATGAGCTGTGGGGAAGCAAGGACGTGATGAATGAGATACTTGCCCGTTATAGATCGGAAGATGACAGGCATCTTTATACAGACGGTTCCAACAACTTCCAGTTCTGGCCCGATGTCCTGAAAAATTCTGATTTCCTGAGCGGAGTGCGTTTGTCAAAAGACAGGCTTTACCGCGGTTCTTATGCTATGTGTGATGCACCGCTCGGATTTATACAGACAGATGAACCAAATACAGTTCATTGTTATGACGGTATAATTGTTCCGGAAACACTCGGTGAAGCTTCTGAGGGTGGAAAGATACTTATACAGTACGGAACGGGCGTCAAGGAGGTCGAAGCCGACAGCACAGGAACATTTATTCCCGACGTTCCGGTTATCTCCCATGAAGTGGGGCAGTACGAAACTTACCCGGATTATAATGATACAGAAAAGTACACAGGTGCGCTCAAAGCGGAGAATATCGCCTTATATAAAGAAAAAGCTGATGAAAAGGGATTTTCCGAATATACCGGCAAATTCTTCCGAGCATCAGGGGCATTGGCTGTTGACTGCTATAAACGTGAGATAGAGGCTGCACTCAAATCACAGGAATTGTCCGGTTTTCAGCTGCTCGATATTCAGGATTTCACCGGGCAGGGAACAGCTCTTGTCGGCGTTCTTAACTCTCTGATGGAGCCGAAAGGGACCTGTACGGCAGAAGAATGGCGGCGATTCTGTAATTCAACGGTGGTAATGGCGGAGTTTGAGCGGTTTGTATTCTCCGCTGAGGAACCTGTCGGATTCGGGATAACATTGTTCAATACCGATCCTTCTTTCAGCGGAAAACGAATCAGCTACACAATAGAAAGTAACGGAACCCTGGAACTTTACGGTCATATCCGTATCAAGGGGAACGGTCGCGTCCGCAGACTTGGTAAAGTGAGATTTGAGGCGGACGATGCAGATACACCGAGAAAATACAGCCTGAAACTGGAAGTCGAGAACACAGGTATAGCAAACAATTACGAGTTTATTGTTTATCCTGATATCGATGTGAATATCACTGAAGAGAAAATAGTCTGCGGAGAGAAGATTATAAAGATAGCACACAATAAAGATGCGGCAGAGAAAATGATAAAAGCCGGGGAGAAAGTGATATATGTTCCTTCGGCGGACGACAAGCTTCCCGGAACATACTGCACGGATTTCTGGTGCTATCCGATGTTCCGTTCTATTTCAGAGAGCATGAACAAGCCTGTTCCGGTCGGTACCATGGGTCTGTTGATAGACAGACAAAACAAGCTGTTAAAAGAATTCCCGACAAATGAACACTCGGAGCCGCAGTGGTTCAACATAGTAATGCACAGCCATTGTGAGGATCTTGACGGGACGGAGATCATACCTACAGTATGGGTGATAGACAATCCCGACCGTGCCAAAAAGTTGGGACTGCTGTATGAGATCGGGAACGAAAACGGTAAAATTACCGTATGCACTTCACGATTGTGGGAGATCGCGGATAAACCGGAAGTAAAATGGTTTGCAAAAAGTCTGGCAGATAATTTATAAGAAAATCCCGTGAAACGAATGATAGTTTCACGGGATACTTTTATTATTTCAGTTTGGAAGCAATTTTTGGCTTTATCACCCTTGTATAAGCCTGTTTTATTACACCGAGTGCTACATCGTAAATAATGAAGGCAACGTTTCCGATAGCCCAGAATATATAAACGGCATACTCGCCGAAATCCTCCATACCTTCAAGCATTTCTTCCGCCGAAAGCAGCAGCACTGTTATATTATATGCGATAACAACGGCAACATTGAATAATCCGAGCTTTACGAGAAAACGAAGGATCTTGTTCCTTATTTTTTCGATAAGAATACATAGGGTAGGGTAGTAACCAAAAAAGAAAATATAGAACAGATCGGCTTCGACCTCAGGTATCAGCATGAATGATATCAGTCCGACAGCGGCGTAGCAAAGATATGCCCACTTGACTTTCAGATGTTCGCTCACGGTCCAGATCACTATTCCGGCAAGCGCCGGTACAGCATAGGCGAATGAGGGAATGATGCTGAGGAACATCACTATGACAGCGATCGCGGACACTATTCCGCAGAACGCGACATTGAATGCAAGCCTGTTTGTTTTGCCCATTTTTTTACTTTCCCTTGCCGTATATCTCGATACTCTTTTCTTTCAGGACACGTCCGTCGCGGAGGATCCTGATAAGTGTTTCGGTATCGTTATTTACCAGTGCGTCACGGTATTCGGTTATATGATCGAGAATACAGTTTATCTCTTTCAGAAGAGCTTCCTTGTTGCACATGAACAGTTCGGACCACATGAATTCATTCAGCTTTGCAACACGGGTAAGATCCTGGAAGCTTCCCGCCGAGAAACCGTCGTAGTTGAGCATTACGGGGCTTTTTACATAAGCGTTGGAGACTACGTGGGCAAGCTGCGAGGTATATGCGATGACCTCGTCATGTTTCTGCGGTGTGGAAACTACCGCCTTACCGAACTCAATGCTCCCTGCAAGGGTCTGAAGAAGATCGACTGCTATCTGAGGGGTTTTTTCGGTGGGAGTGATGATGAAGCTTGCTCCCTTGAAAAGATCGTCCTGAGAGTAATCAAAACCTGAGAATTCGCGTCCGGCCATTGGGTGGGTACCCACGAAGATAACGCCTTGTTCTTCCAGAACAGGTGTACATTCGGATACGACATATTCCTTGATACCGCAGGAGTCTATGACGATACCGCCTTTCTTGAATTTGTCGGCATACTGCTTTACAAAATTGACAATAGCCTCGGGGTAAAGGCAGATTATCGTCAGATTTGCTTCATTCAGCCTGTCGGGAGTGATCTCCTCGTCGATAGCGCCGTAATCGAGGGCTTTTTTTATTGCTTCCTTGTCATGGTCAATTCCCATGATATGGTGGAATGTGTGCTTTTTGAGGGCTTTGCAGAACGAGCCTCCGATCAGTCCGAGTCCTACTACTGCAATATTCATTGATTATTTCTCTTCTTTCTTATTTGTATTATCGTGCTTTAAAGTGGGTTTCAACTAATATATTATAATACTTTTTCCTGAAAAAATCAAGAGGTTTTCTGTTATATTTATAAATAATGTGTCCTCAATAACTGCCTTTTGGCAGTTATTGACTGAAAATCTGCAAAACAGATTTTCAGATGTTGTTTAAATGCGCCTGCGGTGCATTTAAACAACGGACACATTCCTTGATGTCAAGCTCATTTCGTCCTTCGGACGAACAAAAGTGCAAGGAAAATCCTAAAATATATAAATTTTCCTTGCACTTTTGCAGCCAATAAATTGCTTCAAGCTGCGCTATGAAGCAATTTGTTGGCTGATGAGCAGACATTAAATAACTCAAAAAGTGTTAATCAGCATCGTCATCTTTATTATCGGAAGGGATTTTTTTTACGGTGACATCGGCAAGCGGATTTTTGTTCATAGCGTTGCGTATCTGTTCATTAGCCACATGGGTGTATATCTGCGTGGTATCGAGGTTTTCATGCCCCAGCACTTCCTTCAGTGCTCTTACATCGACGCCGTTCTGATACATCAGTGTAGCTGCGGTATGCCGGAGCTTATGTACGGAGAAACCCATGCCGCTGAGCCCGGACAAGCGGAGCTTTTCGTCTATTATCTGCTCCACACGGCGGTTTGATATGCGTCTGAGCCTTTTGCTTATAAACAGCGCCTTATCCTTGGAATCCGGACGGACGGAGATATAGTTCTCATAGGCAGATACACAAGCCGGATTGAGATATACTATACGTTCCTTGCTGCCTTTTCCGAGGACTTTGATACGCTGTACCTGAACGCCGCCTTCTTTTGTGGAAATATAATCGGTTATATTGATCCCTACAAGCTCCGAGAGACGCATTCCGCAGTTCAGAAAAAAAGTTATCATGCAGTAGTCGCGGTAGTCGCTCCAGTCCTTGAAGTCAGAACAGACTTTCAGCAGTTCGGTAGCCTGTTCGATAGTAAGATGTTTCGGCAGCGTCTTTTTGGGGGAGGGGAGTTCGAGATTTTGTGCGGGACTTACCTCGAACCACATTTTTTTCACTGTGAGATATTTGAAGAACTGCCGCAGTGCGACCGCTTTTCTCGCGCGAGCCTGCGCCTTGTTGTCACGGTCTGATGAGGTATATGTGAGGAAAGCCAGAAGATCGGTAAGGGTTGTCTTTCGGATAAGATCTTCCGGAGTATCTTCTATCTTTATTTTATCAAAATCCTCTTCGCTTGCAAGTCCGTTGTTCACCTTCATAAAGCGCAGGAACAGCTTTATATCGGTATAATAGTTCTTTACCGTGAGCTGGGAACGCAGTTTTACAGTCTCAATATAGTTAAGATATTCCTGCAGATAAGGCGGACAATCATTGAATTTCATAGAATTACCTCTTAAAAGGTTGTTTAACATATTTATTATACTACAAATGCGCCTTTATGTCAATAATTGATGTCTTTTACAAAAATACAGAAGAATAATTTGAAAAAATTGAAAAAAACTCTTTATTTTGTTATTCCTTTGTGATATAATATATTATATATTGCCATATTCTGCGAAAGGAAATAATAAATGACAGAATTGACCGCACAGGTAGATGATCTCGAAAAGCTTCATCAGCTTTTCGGAGATTTCGACTCAAATATAAACATAATCCAGAAAGAATACGGTGTATCTGTATTCAGCCGTGACGGGATAGTTAAGATCATCGGACAGGAAGACAGGGCGGTAAGCGCCAAAAAGGCTGTTGAAGGTCTTCTGGAACTTATAGAACGCGGCGAAACAATAAATGATATGAGCGTCCGTTATGTCATTGGTCTTGTCAACGAAGGCACCGAAGAACAGGTCTCGGAGATAGGCGGAGACACCGTATGTGTTACGTTTACCGGAAAGCCTGTAAAGGCAAAGACTATCGGACAGAAGAAGTATGTTGACAGTATCTCAAATAACACGATAGTATTCGGTATCGGTCCTG
>CAMVGH010000036.1 GCA_947166945.1 uncultured Clostridia bacterium | reverse complement strand
CAGAGATATATCTTGCCTTGCCGATGACAGAGCTGTTTGAGGAGCTCTTCACAGCAGCGAGCATATCATTGTATCCGTCAGCGAACTTCACGGCTTCATCATAGGCTTTTTCGATGTCGGGTATGTCTTCGTCAAGCAGGTCGTTAATTGCCTTTGCGCTGTCGTTCATAGCTGTGTCGGCATTACCTAATTTACTGCCGGTGATCGAATAGGTTGCAGCCTTTGTCCTTGATGTTCCCGAAGTGTTTTCGCTTTTTGCAGCTTCAATATCGTCTGCGATCTTTTTGGCTTCCGCAAGATATGATTTGAAAGTGCTGTTGCTGACTTTATAAGTGTTCCGGCTTCCGACAGAGCTGCGTTTGAAGCTGCTGCGCCCCATATATCTGCTTATTGATGAACGGTGTAATCCAAAACTTCTCATGATTTTCTTCCTTTCTCAGCTGATTTTTATTACTTCGTTGAATATCTGCACAGAACGTATCTGTTCTATATCAAAGATATTCATATTTCTGCCTATCGTGTAATCAAGAACTATCCTGCCTTCCTCGTTCAGATATCCTGCGCCGCCCTCGAAGTTGCCTGTGTAGTCGGACAAGTCGATAACATTGCCGTCCTCGTATGTCACATAGATCGGGTAGGCGTTGCTGTCGTAAGTCTGAATGTATTCGATGCTCTCCGAAAGCTCCATAAACGCTCCGAGAGGAGAAAGCACGAACCTGTTGAGATGAACGCCCTCGTTAAGCTCGATATTCTCAATAACTATCGACTCAATATTTGGCACATCTACAATAAAGCTGTTTTGTGTGCTATCATCGTGAGGGGTGTCGCTGTCGCCTATAATGATCTCCGTGCTTGTAACACCGCCCGCAAGCTGCAAGTAGTTCCTGCTCCTGTAATATGCAATATTTCTGTCAGTATAGAGCAGATACGGAACAGCAGCGCTTGCTGTCAGCGTATCATCGCTGTAAAAGTAGAACTCTATGTCTGTGTCCGGGTATATCACATCATAGTAAATATCAAGGCAGCTTCCGTCAAACACATATCCGGAGATATGCAGCGGCTTGTCTCCGTAATCGAATGTCATATCAGCTTCGTGAGCAAGCTCCGCAAGTATCTCATACTCCCGCTCGGTGTATTCCGGGAATGCTTCCGCTCCTTCCGGAATGTTGATGTTGTCAAGGAATGTGCGTTTCCTGTCGGTAAGCTCCGAAGAGATCTCTCCGGCAGCGTTCTGAGCATTCTCCCGCTGGCTGCGGAACAGCGAGAATATATCCCATTTCAGCAAGGCTCCGGCAGTTACCGCAAACAAAGAGAGCCCTGCAAGTATCGCTATTATCAGCACAGCCGGTCTGTGAAACCTGCGAGGAGTCTTTACTTCTGCAATTCCCGCCTTTTCCTTTGCTGCACGCACCATTTCGTCAAGCATTCGCGCCGGTAGTCTTTCGCTGTTGTATGGCAGCAGTTCTTCACTCATCGAAATAACCCCTTTCGGACAGATATTTTTTTATGGATTCTCTCGCGCGGAACAAGGTTGTCCGGGCATCAGAACTGCCGATACCCATTCTTCCGGATATCTCTGTCAGCGATTCACCATACAGGTAAAAACGGACAAACACCTCATATTGCTTCTTATTCAGCGTTCCGGCAGCTTCAAGAATGGCATCAACATTCTCCTTATCCTCCAGTTTACTGTCAAGATCAGCGTCATACAGCTCACCGAGTTGCTCGATGCTGACGGTAAATTTAAGGGTCCGGAGCCTGTTTGATACCTTGTTCCTGGCTATCACAGCAAGACATGTCAATAACGGACGTTCAGGGTCTATCCTTTCACGATTTAGCCACAGTGCTGCAAACGTGTCGTTGGTTATCTCCTCCTCGTCCTCGCGGGAGAGCAAGCCTTTGGAATGGTTCTTAACAACACGACAAACATATCTGCCGTATTTCTTCACGATCTTCTCGAATGCGCGCACATCCGAGCCTATCAGTTTTTCGACAAGCTTATCTTTCATTATGAAATTCCTTTGCAAAGCGGTTTCATATATATGTACACATAAAACAGGGGAAATGTTACAAGAAATCAAAATTTTTTCTGAATTATTATCGCATATACATGGAGAGTTGTCAACGATGTGCTATCGGGTTTAAAAATCCTTGAAGAATAACACAATCGCACTAGCCGATTCAACTGTACAAATAAAAATGCCGCGACCCTTAATGAGTGCGGCATTGACGCTTATTTTCCTATACTACGGACTGTTTGCTGTCTTGATGATGCTATGGATTCCGAGAACGCTGCGGAAAATCTTTCCGACACGGTAGAGCAGGTTTTCAGGGTGGTAGGAATTTTGTACTGGTGAAAGCGGAAAGTTATTCCGTTTGTTTTTCTTTTTTTATCTGTACGAGAACTATAATAAATATTACAATGTTCAGACAGGCCGCCGTAATGAGCGCTAATATGAATGCAATTATCCTTATATTCGTTGTATCAGGCAGTACTTCAACAACACTGTCAAGCAAATTATAGCTTTTGGAGTCGATAGTGACCATATTTTTGTACAGAACAATATCACCCGTATAAACGAGATATACATTTCCCGTGAACTTTGCAGCAACAGGAATATCGCAGCAGCTTTTCGGTACCGCGAACTCTTCTCCTGTCATGAAATTGCTTTCGTGGAATAAGCTATAGCCGCCGGACTCTCCGGTATAGCGAATTGATTTGAAAAATCCACCGCTTAAGATATTGTTGTTGACGGACAGGTCGTTTATTCTTGCTTCTTCGGCTTTTGATAATACCATTATTCCCGCAAACAAGGCGAGCAGAATGCCGTTTCCGATGCGCGCAACAAGCTTTGCACCGCCTTTTGCTTTTATGATGTTGAATAACACTGTAGCGATAAGCACTATCAGTCCAATGATCAGCCAAAACGGATCCATTTGTATTCCTCCACCTGAAAGCAAAAGGGTTAATGTGCATGGAACTTACCGCTTTTCACTAAGCCCCTTCAATTCTTCGCTTTTTATCTATGTGGCTACATATATCAGAAAAATGCAATATCAAAAACAAGCGCAAAAATTGAGATCATATCAACACATACGGTTTTGCGTACGGAAATACAGATGCCGGATCAGCACTGAATTGGTATCATTGAAAGTTTGCTGCTTTGACAAGCTGTACAAACTCCTTCTTATAGTCATCATTCTCAATATTGCAGTTGCTGACAAGTGAAAGTATGCTGTCCTGTGTGGTGCTGCCCTTATATGCGCTGCCGCGCAGGAGCATTCCGAACTCTGCGACTGCTGCTGCAAAGCTCAGATCTTCTGACATGATCTGTGTATATGCCTGATCGGTCACAGGGTATGTCAAAAGCTTGCTCTCATCGCTGTCGGGAGCCTTATAACGCACTGATACTGTAAGCAGCTCTCCATTCTCGATGCCGAGAGCAGATGTATCGGAATACTTCAGATCGGACGATGCAAGATCCATTTTGCTGTCCTTGTACACGATCTCATAGAGTGCAGTGACAGCATGACCCGCGCCTATCTCGCCCGCGTCCTTTTCATCGTTATCAAAATCCTCGGCTGACATAGCACGGTTCTCATAGCCTATCTGCCGGTATCCCTTTATATATGCGGGATTGAATTCCACCTGTATTTTTACGTCCTTTGCAACGGTAATGAAGCTCGCAGCCATTTCCTCACAAAGCACCTTACGAGCTTCACGCTCGCTGTCTATGTAGGAATACGCGCCGTTTCCGTTATCTGCTAACGTTTCCATTTTGTTGTCCTTGATGTTGCCTTGACCGAAACCAAGAACGGATAGGAATACTCCACCTTCGCGCTTCTTTTCTACGAGAGCTTTAAGTTCGGCTTCGCTCGTAACTCCGACATTAAGGTCGCCGTCAGTTGCGAGGATTATGCGGTTGTTGCCGCCCTGAATGAAGTATTTTTCCGCAATTTCGTATGCGGTATTTATACCCTTTGAGCCTGCAGTGGAGCCGCCGGCCTCCAGATGTGTGATAGCATCAAGAATACGCTGCCGGTCATTACCGTCCGCACCTTCAAGCACTACCTTATCCTCGCCTGCATAGGTGACTATCGATATCCTGTCCTGCGGGGTGAGCTGATCGGTGAGTATCGAGAATGAACGCTGCACCAGCGGAAGTTTATCATCATCGCTCATCGAACCGCTGACGTCGATAAGGAACACGAGATTCATCGGCGCGCGCTGTGAAAGGTCGATATCCATTGATTTCAAGCCAATGCGCATGAGTTTTGTATCGCTGTTCCACGGGCAGTCGGTGATCTCGGTGCTTACCGAGAACGGCTCGCCGGCTTTAGGCTCGGGATAACTGTAGTCGAAGTAGTTTATCATTTCCTCTATACGCACAGCGTCAGCAGGAATATCACGTCCGCTATCGATCATTCTGCGGATATTTGAATACGATGCGGTATCAACATCTATCGAAAACGTCGAGAGTGGGTCTGAGACTGTGCTCATGAATGTATTCTCGGTTATGGCACTGTACTCTTCGGTATTGAATTCCGTTTCCTGCCCGGCGTATTTTTCCGCCATAGGAGATGTCAAATCATAGTTCATTGCCGCACCGGTCGTCACTGCTCCTGAATTATAGTTGCTTGCACCGCAAGATGAAAGCGCAAGTGTCGCAGTGAGAAGTGATGCTGATAATAAATATTTCTTTTTCATTGTTTTCAGCTCCTTTTTGTTGCCGCACGACAGTTGCCGTGTATCTGCCTTTTTCCATATTATACCATAGCGGCCTGTCAAATGCAATTACAAAGCGGTTACGAAATTATTACGATTCGGTTACAATAATACTGCCAAAAGTTACATCTTGTTATCTGATATGCGGTTAGTTTTCATTGCGTTTATATGAATACAAAATAATCGCACAAGCCCGAAAGCCTGTGCGAAGTTATAGTGTTTTTTTATTATTGAAATTTTCTTACATCAAGCACAATCTATGACAATATGTACAAGTAAATTTATAAAAATACCCGCGGCGGCAGTTAGCGCGATAAGTGATATTGCTGTAAATATAACATTTGTCATCAATGCATCTCTGACTTGTTTTTCCGAAAAGGAGAAGATCTTAATGTCGTGTTTTGGAATAATGATCTTAACTTGCTCTCCAACAGTTAGTTTATGATCACACGAGCATATCATACGCCCTGTTACTTCTTTGTTTAATACAGTATATTTTGCTTTCGCGGCTTTTGTACTGTCATAAGACCGATTGACGATACCATAAGCTTCGATTATCTCTCCTGTGAGTGATACTGTCATTTTTGATTTTAATGCACGATAAAAATGAAAGGTTTTTATAAGCTTATGGAGATATATTGCCAATACGATCGTAATAATTAAAGACAGAAAGCCGGATGATATAATAAGTTGTTCCATGAGTTTTATCACCTGAATAATGATCATTCTCGATGGTCGTTCACGCCTGCGTATTAAGAATACCGAGAGTGTGTAGTTCCGCACTCTGATTACCGTAAACAAACTGCTCGCGAACATAATCGAAGGCTTCCATTCGGGTGCGTGCTTCCTCGCTCAGATCACCGCCGCCGATCTCGATCTCCTGTTCGTCGCGGTATTTCTTCATCAGGTCGCGCAAGTCTTTTGACATGGTATTGAGACTGTCGATATTCTCTCTTGCTTTTTCTATATAATTATCCTCATTCCGGTCAGGCTTGGTGAGCAGCAGAGAATTGCCGGGATCGAGACATTTCGCATCAAGACCGGTTATCTCCTTGAATACGCTCGCGTATGCGATATAGTCGCGTGTCATTCTTTCGTTTTCGGGTGTCGATATTGCAGTCCCGTCCTTATTGCGTCCGTACGGGTAGAGAAAATTGTCGATCCTGCCCTGAACGTCCTCCAAAGCCTTCTCAATATCCCTTGCCGAAAGATTTTCGCCAGCTTTCCTGTCCGAGAACATAAACTTTGCGTCTTTGTCGTCTTTTATCTCGGCAGTACCGTTATCTTTCGCCTCTTCGAGCATATCGGAATAATACGCCTTTTCTTCCTTCAAGGCGCTGAATTGTCTGATATCAGACTCTTCCTTGCTTTTCGCGCTGTGGACACGACCCTGCATCTGGAGATACGAGCGCATCGCTATCTCCATTTTATCACTGTCCGAGAGTTCATCAAGAGCGCGAATGACCTCGGCATTATCGGTTTTAAATGCTTCGGCAAGACGTTCTGTGAATGTCCCCATATCCTGCTTTCCGACTTTGGTCGTTTCATCTCCGACATTGAGGAAAGAGCCGTCTTGTTTTGATTTTGCAGCAGTCGGCTGTGTGTGGGTGTTGAATTGATTTGCGGCTGTCGATAGGTTCACTTTTACGTTCATGATGATGCTCCTTTCATTTTTACAAACGCGTCATTGCGTTCTTAATAACTGATCTTATTTATTATATCGGCAGGAAAGAGAAAAACTTTAGTTTGTAAAATAACACGCACTGCCCGTCTATAATAAATAACGTATGAACATACCAAAATGTTACGCTGAAAATGACAATTCCTTGAAATTCGTGAAAAGTGTACAAGCTTTTAAAGAATGTATTGGTTACTTTAACTATAAAGCGCACGAATCGGATGACCCGTGCGCTTGAGTCGTTTATTTGCTGTATCGAATTATGCATTAGATTCCAATACGCGCACAAGCCCGAAGCCTGTGCGCGTATTGGTTGTAGGGGTATTTAGCAGCACATTATCTTGTGCTAATAATATAAACGAACATGAATGGCAAAATGTTACGCCATTTTTGGAAATTTGCTACATATCACAATAAACTTTGGTATTTATAACCATATATCACTCCGGAATAGTCTGCGGCGCGGGCATACTTATGGTAGTGTCCTGCGTGTACATAACAGCGGTGCCGATGCCTGTTTCCTCGCCGTAATAATATTCATCAGCGACGGTGGTCTGAGGCGGCTCGGGGAAGGTCTGGATATGCGGTGTCTGTTCGCTGATCCTGAATGTTTCTGCAAGCCGCTGTACGCGCTCAGTGCCGATATTGAAGCAGAACGCGTATTCCATGATATTAGTTATCATGTACCCGTCCTCCATGAACCCGATATACCTGTTCGCTATTCCCGCCTTTTCGACATCTGCGGTAACGGAGAACACCTGACGGGAGAACATAATATCATCGTCGCTCTCGCATTTTATATCCCGGCATTCCTCTAAAAGCTGCATTATAAGCCGTGCGCTGTCCTCGCTGACAGGGATCGGATCGTAGGTGTAATAAGCGTTTCCCATTCCTTTTTCGGGGATCCAGATGTTGCCGAAAGACATTGAATCCATGAGATCAAGCTCGTCGATAAGCTCTCCGAGAGTCGCGGGAAGGCAGTAGTCTCCGCGCCTGAACGAGCAGTATTCGTCCTCTCCTTCAAATCTCACCGCGACTGCGGCATCGGGCTGTATATCGGTTATAGAGAAAACCTCCGCGTTTATCGTGAACTCCTTCTCCGAAAACATCTCTATCGTGCTCATAGTCACATCGTACAGCTTCTCGCCGACCGCGCTTTCCGGAATGATGCCGGAGCCGTCGGCAAGTCTGAATCCGCGGTACTCTTTTCCGTCGTGAGTGAAGCTGCGGAATTTGTCATAAGCCGGCATTTCGTCCCAGCCAACCTGCATACCTGTGTATGTGTCGAGGTATATTGCCGGACCTGTTTCCGGTATTGCCGTTGCCGCAACTGTCTCCTGTACGGTCATATTTGATGTGAAGCCGCGATCGGTCCCGCTAATATTTATTATCGCCCCGAATACGGTCAGCGATACCAGCGTCAGTGCCGCCGCAGTAAGCGGCAGGGCTGTTTTCAGAACAGACCGCTTTTTTTCCTGTTTTCTGATATATTCATCTCGTGCGGCGAAAACATAAGCCGCTATCTGTTCATTAGTCTTCATAGGTAAATCCCGCCCTTTCAAGCTCGGTCCTGAGTGATTTTTTCGCACGGTACAGCAGGTCACCGATCTGCCTTTTCGATCTGCGCATGATACCTGCGATCTCGTTCGTGTCAAAATCCTCAAAATACCGTAAATACAGGACTTGTGCGTAATCAGACGATAGCCGCTTCATCGCCTTGTGCAGTTCGATCTTCTGCTCCTCTTTGATGTACTGCTTTTCGATATCCGTTTCATCGGACGTTTCAAAGCACTCGTCAAGCGGTGTTTCTTTATGTCTCGCTCTTTGCCGCAGCCTGTCAAGCGCTCGGTTGCGCGCGACGGAATACAGCCACGTTTTGAAGCTGCTTTTCCCGCCGAATTTCGGCTTCTTTACCGCAAGCTTCACGAATACCTCCTGCATTATGTCCTCAGCGAGACAGATATCCCCAACGATGCCGTTTATATACAGCGTAAGACCGTATCTGTAATGCCCGATTATTTCCACAAGTCCTTTGTCATCACCGTCAAGGTAACGGCGGTAGCTATCCGCGTAGTTATCCATTCGGTTTCCTCCTTTGCAGCGCAAATTTGCTCTTACATATATTAGACGACCGGAACGATCATTTTTCGCACATAACCAAGTATAGCAGATAATCATTCAGTTTTCAAGAAAAAGCGCACGAGCCCGAAAGCCTGTGCGCATGATAAATAAAGGCGCGAATGTTTATTAATCGTCTATATCCTCTCCGTTTGTGATCTCATATCTTACACAATCCGAAAAGCCGCCGTCTTCAATGAACTTTTTGAGCTTGTCCGAAATAGACTTGCCGTCAATTACTACTTTGTTGTTTATAACATCTGTACACACGCCTATATCAAATTCAGTCCGCTTCTTTAATATTGTGTTTTTGACTTTTGTAAGGTATTTAAGCGAAAAATTGCATTCCCTTACTGTGATGTTTGACGCATAGGGATAAAGCGTTTCGATCAATTCTTCTGCGGTATCCGTGTCTGTCGAAAGTACTGTTATAATACCGTTCATATCATATATTCCACCGAAAATATCGGTGGGAACTGTCTTCTCGACAGTGTTTATAACATCCTCAATATGCAGCGTTTCAGAGTTCTCTTCTTCGTCCTCCTCATCATCCTCAAGGCTTTCTTCTACATCGTCATATTTGTCTATTATCTGCGACAGCTTTTCAAATGCCATTTTATCCTTAAGCTTAAGACCAAAGCCGAAGTACCCGTTATAGACATAAGAATCACCGGCTGAATCCTTTGTAAATTCAAGGTATGCGCCATTATCGGACCGGCTTTTGATCGTTATGCAGCGTCCGCCATGAAACAGCTCATCGGACAGTTCTATCTCATCGCCGGAAATAAGATCGGTTATTGTCTCGGTGTAAAGGTCTTTTTTGAGTATCTGCTGCAAGATATCTGTATCTGTGAAGTCGTCGGCATTTTTCAAAGAGATCCCACTCTTTGAGTATCCTATGACAAGATCGCCGGCGGACAACAGATCAAAGTCAAGAAAGAATGAATAAAGATTTTGCGGCTGATATCCAGTATAATAGACCTTGCCGTCCCAGATCCCGTTTTTGTCGAAATAGCTGTAACTGCCTTTTCCACGGGACACTTTTGCCCAGCCGGTACGTATATAGCCATCACTGCCGACGTAATAGTATTTGTTTTTCTGCGTCTTTAGCCAGCAATTGGTACACATAATGCCCTTATTATAATAGCGTCTGCCTTTAGATGTTTTTGCCCACCCCGTGTACTTTCCTATTTGCTCGCCGCTGTCGGAATAGCGATATGTAACACCGTCAACGGTTTTGAGCTTATCTGCGAACGCTGGTACCGATGCGCAGGACATTACCGTTATTGCTGCGAGTGCTGCCGAAAGAATCCTTAATGTTTTTTTCATGATGATTTTCCTTTCTGTCTTTCCATTGTGTTATTCAAGTGGGTTTTGTCCCTCTCATATATATAAACGGAAATCAGCGTCAGTTTGTGACAGAATATACCGGAAAGAGAAACAATTTGTAGCTTCTTACAAAAAGGCGGCTGGACGTTTGTATAAAACGTCGCATAAATAACAGGCGCAAAAGCCCGAAAGCCAGTGCGCTCTACGCTAATTTAATTAGAAATTATAAAGCTTATAGCAACAACCTATAAGCTTTGTTGCATTTGCAATAAAAATAATGTATAATATTGTAAGATGTTACAAAGTTTGCGGTGAGCGCAATTTTTCGGCGCTCTGTATCGTGTTATTATAAAAGACATAAGTGAAAAGAGGGAACGGAATGACCGCCAACGATCTTGAACGATATATGCGCATGTATTACAAGAGCGTTTACCGTATCGCACTGTGCCGCTGCAAGGATCCGCACGACGCAGATGACGCGGCGCAGGAGGTGTTTTTCAGACTTTACACCTGCGGGAATACATTTAACGGCGACGACCATGTTAAGGCATGGCTGCTTCGCTGTACTGTCAATCTCAGTACGGATATTCTCCGGGCAAGGAGCAGAGCGCAGGATATTCCGGCAGATACATCGGCGGCAGTTTATTATGATGACAAGGATAAAGAGCAGGGACAGGTTTTCGAGCTTTTTCTGCAATTGCCGGAAAACAACCGTACAGCATTGTATATGCACTACTGTGAGGGCTATCACGTCGAGGAGATCGCAGAGATCACCGGTGTAAGCAAAAGTGCGGTTTTGTCGCGGCTGAAACGAGGGCGGGAACAGCTGAAAAAACTTATTGAGAGAAGGGAGCGGTGAGAATGGATATCAAAGAGATCGTAGAAAATGCAATGTCCGAAGCCGAGAGCAAATATCCCCCTTCCGATATTGAAAACGCGCTTGAAAACGTGCTGAAAAGGGCTGAAAACACAGCTCCGGGTGAAGAACGTGCAGCTGTACGCGCAAATGCAGCCGCAGCAACGAACGTAAGAACCGGAGAGCATAAAATTATTAAAGCATTGGCGGGTATAGCTGCGGTCGCGGCAGTGCTTGCCGGGACATTCTTAGGACTGAAATATCTGAGTGACAACAATATAGAATTGCTTAAAGAGGGCGGGGGAAACGTGACTGTCACCGGGACAAATGAGCCGACAGTTACCGCAGCACCGGTGACAACGGACGAAGACCCGTCAACCCCAAATGTAGATAGCTTTACAGCAACTTCCGCAGACGAATGGGAGAAGGAGATGCACCGGCAGACATTCTATTATCCGTTCTTGGCAATAAATGTGATACCCGAAAGTCTGTTGTCTCTTGCTGCGCCGCAGGAGCTTGCGGAATGGGAGCTTATGTCTGTCGATGCAGAAAAATACCCGCCTGAGCACATTACCGATTACGCGAACATCTGCACATTCATAAACCATTTCGGCATTTCGTCCGAGGACGCAAAAAAATCGCTCGGAGATGAATGGCAGGAAAATGTTTCAAGATTATTTCAAGAAGAAAGACTTGACAGGGTAGTTGACATGATATGTTCCGGAGACTGCGGCAAGGATACCGAGGAAGAGCTTTGCACAAATGTCGTGTGGTACTTTGACGGCAGACTTATATGCCCTAACTGGCTGTATGTTCACTCTCTTGAAAACTGGAAGACTGCCGGTGTCAAAGCCGCAACCATAAATACAATGTATGATTATTACACCCATAACGGGGTTTTAAGTGAGGAGCAAACTGCCGAATTCAAGGCAAAGCTCGACCGTTATATTGCTGAAAACAATCAGCGGGATGATTCGGAATATGAATATAACGAGGACGGCGATGTTCTTCCGATAGAAGCCCCCGATGCACTGCCGGATGCCGTAACAGAAACCGCAGCAGAAACATCTGCGGAAATCACAACGAATGCGCTTCTGCATGAAACCGAGGCGGAAACAACAGAACCCGCAGAAGTCTCTCCCACCGATGACGAGCTCAAAGCCCTTGTCAAGCAGGGCGCAGAAGCGTGCGGACTGAAAATAACGGTCAGTGACCTTACAAAAGCAAGTCTGAAGCTGAATTATTACTGTGAAGGGGATAACAGTAAGTATCTTGCTTTTATGTGGGGAGGAAAATATGAGATACAGATACTTTCCGGTAATGAATGGATGACATACGATCCCGATAATTTCAGGCGCTGGAATGATGAACAGATGTGGTTTGACAGCTCGTTCTCAATAAACGAATTTCCCGATCATTCTGATGAACATGAAACAATACTGTTCTATGGCGATAATATGTATGAAAGCGAGATACCGAAAGGAAATTACCGTGTTCTAAAGCAAATAGCGGTTTATGGAAACGGTAAAAATCTCGGACAGCTTACTGCATACGCGGAGTTTACGATAGACGAACACACCCCGAATATTTTCGGCATTACAATGACTGCAAAGAACGTTAGTCCCGAAAGCGTAACACTTGCTGTGCAGCAAAGCGGAGCAAGCTTCCACGTAAAGCGTAACCTCGGATATAAAGCTCGGTTCGTACTTGAAAGTAAAACCGGATCCGGAGAATGGAAAAAGGTGGACGGGAATCCCGTAACATGGGCTCCAGATATCGAGCCGATAAACGAGAACGGAGTTACCGAGATAAAGGAGGATTTCTCCGATATATACGGATCTTTGCCGGACGGAACATATCGCATTTCAAAGCAGTTCGTGAACTATGTCGGAACAGGCGAAACGAAAGATGATATTTTAAACAGCAGCACATATTACTGCGAGTTCGTTATAGGTGAAAAAACTCACGACTGGGGAATAACGATGTCCGCGAAAGACGTAACGTCTGCGGGAATGACGCTCCTTATAGATCAGAAAGGCGGTAATGTCACTGGCGAGCTTGAATACGGAAGTGAATATCACATCGAAATACAGAGTGACGAAAACGGTATGTGGGAAAGGCTTCCGTATGTAACTGATGAAGTGGCATGGACTCTTGACGCGAGTATCGTTGATCTCGGCGCGCATATCGAAGAGCAGATCAACTGGTCTTATCTGTACGGATATCTTCCCGCCGGACATTACCGGTTAGTCAAGGAGTTCATGGATTTCCGGAAAACAGGTGATTACGACCAATGTGACTTTTATATGGAATTCGATGTTCCCGAGATAGATTCAAAGCTCGGTATAACACTTAACACTAAACGGAATACCGCGCGCTGGATAACACTTGATGCCGCAAGTATAGGCGATACGGTCAGCGAACACATGAGTTTCAATGAGAACCGCTACGACCGATTGAGATCTCGCGGACGGGCGGAAAATTCGGCATTAACAGTCTTGGCGGTGAGAAAGACGGGCGCGCGGGGTATACGAACGATTTCCTGCTGCAAAAGCAGGAAAGCGACGGAGAGTGGAAAGATGTCAAACTTGTGCATGAAGACGGTGATACCGGTATAATAAAATATTATATCGGGCTTCACACCGGAGCAGGCTGCATAGGAAAGCTTGAAGAGGTGGCTTGGTCGTATTTCTTCGGAGCGCTGAAGAACGGTCACTATCGCTTGGGAAAGACCTTCCGTGAGGATGTTGACGGCGAGGCTGAACAGATCGAGGTGTACTGTGAATTCGACATAACTGACGATACGCCTGAAAAACTCGAATAATGATCAAAAAAGCATCATCGGAATATACCGGTGATGCTTTTCTTGCATTTCGTGACGTTCTGCGCTATAATATTTCTGAAAATGTGTGACGTTTGGCATCTGTTTCCTGTCATATATATCAGAGAGCTAAAAACGGGAGGGATAAGATGAAGGACTCCGAAATAATAGAACTGTACTTCGCGCGTTCGGAAGACGCTATAACCGAGACTGACAAAAAGCACGGCGCGTTCTGCCGGTCAATGACCTTCGGCATTCTCGGAAATCATGAGGACAGCGAGGAATGTGTCAATGATACATATATGAGACTCTGGGAGATAATACCGCCGCAGCGCCCGGAGAAGTTCCGCGCGTTCATAGCCCGCATTGCACGCAATATCGCACTGAATATGCTTGATCGTATGTCGGCAAAGAAGCGTGGCGGCAGATACGGGGCTGCTTATGATGAACTTTCAGAGAGTATTCCCTCGACTGAAAGTGTGGAAAAGCGCGTCGATGATAAAGAGCTTTCGGCGCAGCTCGATAAATTCCTGCGTTCGCTTGACCGCGAAAAGCAGCTTATCTTCTTAAAGCGTTACTGGTATATGCGAACAGTCGCGGAGATAGCAGACGAAATGCGTGTAAGCGAGAGCAAGGTAAAAATGTCACTGCACCGCACACGTGAAAAGCTGCGGGAATATCTGGAAAAGGAGGGCGTGCAGATATGAATGAACGTACCGACAGGCTTCTGAAAGCGCTTGGAGACATCGGAGAAGACCTGATAGAGAAGGCCGCCCCCGTTTATTCCGCCGACAGCGAAGCAGGTGAGATTATCAAGACTGCTGTTCCCACAGTATATGAACCGGAAGTGAAGATAACAAAGAAAGACCTGCGGATATATTGGATAACCCGTGCGCTCGGTATGGCGGCGGTTGCCGCGCTGATAGTCGGTGCGGTTGTTCTTCTGGTGCAGAACTGGGATAAGATAGCGGTGAGCGGTAATGACAGACCGGGAACTGTGACTTCTGCAGCTGAACCTATGGAAAGCAATGAAAGTATAGTAACTTTACCTCCGCCGCTTGACTATGACAGCATGAGTAAGGAGGAAAAGTTTGCCGCCCAGCTTCTGAACGGCTTACGCTGGAGAATGAATTCAGCAGAAGTACAGCTTGCGGCATCGGAATACTGGGGCAGGACAGAGCCTTCCCGCATACATCGTGAAGATTCCGACGTCTTGCAGGAATACTATAATGTCATAAGTTATGACGATGTGGAATTCTACGGCGGAAAAGCGAATATCGCTCTTGTTGTGTTTGATAATGCAGGGCTTAAATCAATTGAATATCAGGTGAGGTATGATGTAAGCGATGATGGCGCAAAGAGCGCAGATGAGATGTATGAGCGTATCAGAACTGATTTTATAAATGTACTCGGCGAACCGGACTATCCTGATCTGAATTGGTGGGATTTTGCCGAAAGCAAGCTGCATTTCGATGTGTATAAAGCTGATAACTGGATAGTTGAAGTCCAGCTCGATGATACTTCCGATCTGTATGGGGAGATAACAGATACGGCGATGCCGGAACCTTATGACGATGAATATGTAAGACATATTGATTTTACGGCGCAGTGGGAAAGCCGTTTTTACACATTCGAGCCGATGATCCCACAGGAAAAGCGGGAGAAATACTATGAATTGATGCAGGATCCGTCCGTTGAGACTCCATACACGATAACCGACAACTGGAATATAATGAGCTGTATACGCAGGCTTGAACTGGACTGGAATGATACAAAGGAGTTCCTGAGAAGCAGTCAGGTGTTTTCTGACGAGGATATACAGGTCATTTATAATGCTATAATTCTCAGTGACGGATCGGCAGTTTCGGCTCTCATTGAACACTATCGCTCGCCTTATGCGGTCGTTGGTGATTTTAACGGCAACGGATATAGAGTATTCTCGCCTATGTGGCTATATTACCACACGATAGGTGACTATAAGGCTATGGGTGTTCCGGCTAAGTCAGTGGAGGAGATGATACCGCTCTATGCCTCAAAACTTGGCTTGCGTGATGAAGCATGGGAGCAATTCAGAAATAAGCTGTATAGGTATATATCATCTGAAAACAATGAGCCGGAAACAACGACTTCTTCGGTAACAATGCCAGACAGTACAACAGCAGAAGCGGTCACCACTACTGCTGAGGTGTCTGAAATTACAGAGGAAATAGCCGACACTTTCACCTTCGGCAGACCTGCAGGAAGCTGGTTCGAGCTTGAAGAAACGCTGTACCGTATCGACAATACAGCGCCGTTCGATTGTGTGACATTCAATGATGACGGCACTTGCAGCTCCATATTCATAGATGAATGGAAAGAGGAGTATGACGCAATAGGCTATACAAGCGAGCTTGAAAACATCAGACCGGACAACTATGTCGGAGCCTACGATAATTACGGTATAGATATTAAAATGCTTGAAAACGCCGACCCGAACGGATATGTAAAGAGACTGTACAGCACGGACTATAAGAACTCAGACAAGGGCGAAGCTCTTGCGATGCGCAATAAGTACATCGTCAGCCAACTGAACGAAACACAGCTTAAAAATATCGACAAGTATATGCGTGATAAGCTGGCTGTTCCGTATGAAAGCATAGAATGGAATAATGTTTACGGCGTGTACTATGTTGAAACGAACAACAGATGTGAGCTTATGCCTGACAGATATTACAGCGCTGTTGACGAGGATACGCGTCACGAGCTTTTTGAAGCGATGTACGAAGCGGACAGAATCTCGGAGATAGACGGCAACCCCGGCTCAACGTATTATCACACAAACCCGCTGCCGATAGCCGGGGCTGATGAGTATATCGGGTTCTGGACATCGGGCAGCTACAATGCGAAAATTATTGCTGCATATATCATCGGAAAGGATTCTGAGGGGCAGTACCGTGCGGAGATGAAGACCGATATAACCGATGAGCTTGATCGGCTGTACATAGACGGCGCAAAGCTGATGTTCGTGAAGTCCGGCGGCGGTTATTACGCAGTAACGGAAAGCGACCGCAAGATCGGGCTGATTCCGGGAGACGAAGGTGCAGTGCCGAATTACGAAGCGAAGTTTGCATACCGCGTAAGACCGTATCTGCCGCTTCCGGACGGCGCTGTGGAAGATATAAAACTCGGCGATGAGCAGAAAGAATTTTTGATAAAGGAAGCGTATGAATCGGCGCAGTCGTTTGAGCGTGATATCCCGTCCGACAGACTTGCGGTGAGCGACCCAGTAAAGATCTCGGAACAGCAGTTTTTCGTGTTTGTATTCGACGGCGATGAGATCGTCGGCAAGATAATCTGCTATTCCGACGAAGGATTCAGTGGGAGCGCCTCGGGCTTCAACACAGGTAATTACGACAAAGCGGTGGACGGACTGACTAAGCTGTATAAGAGTGGCGAAAAGGTCTCGTTCACATGGTTCGGCGGCAATCTCTACTGCTGCCAGGAGAACGCGGCAAGCTACCCGATAGAATGTGCTGTATTCCATAAGCCCTCGTACGTGTATCTGTACGATGCGGAGTACGGCGCACCGATACATCGGAATAACGCAGAATAACATGACCCCGGCATTCTCACACGAGAGTGCCGGGGTTTTGTACGTTCATTTTGCAATAATGTAAGCCGTGTAATAACAGTTTCCGCTCATTTCAACATCATTCACCGTGAATGTGTCCCACGAAGCGTATATTTCATATATCCGGCTGCCCTTTTTCGGGGTGAAGCTCATATCATTGACCTGTACAGCCTCATATTTTTCGTATGCATTATAGTCGCCGATATACTTGCTGTCCCAGCATTTCACAGTGATTTTCGCGGGCGCTGCATCAGTCGCAAACGATAGTTTCACCGGCTCGTTAGCGCTGACTGTCATCTGGTGTTCTGCGGCTCTGCTGTGGAGAGATCCTTCGGAGTCATCCTCCTGAAATACGCTTATGCCTATGTCGGTATAAGTGTTTTCCCATGACGATGTGCCTTCATACGCTTTTGCGGAAACCGCTTCCGATATGACAGTAAGCTCCGGCGACCCGACAAACTTGCGCTTGCTTGCGGAAAGCGGCAGTTCCGGTATCTCGGTGACTGTAACATCGAGCCAGAGGTGTTCCATATTGCTTACCCACATTGACCAGTCAACATCATCATTCTTGTGCTGTTCCAGTTCTTCCTTATGCGCGGCGATCTTGTTTTTCATCAGTTTTTTCAGCGTTTTTTCAGAAATGTTGTTCCGGAAAGCGTATTTTCCGGTTTTCTCATTAAATTCATTGCTGCCGCCGAACAAGCCGTATGTATATTCATCATACCTGTTGCCGTCACTATCCCGGCGAATATGTGTATAAACGTACGGTTCCTTATAGAAGTCTTCACTCTCCAGATAATCCCAGTCAAGTCCGTAGGCGCCAAACATCATATCGAGCTTGAGCTTCCCGCTTTTAAGCACGAGCAGCTTGTTGAACAGCTTCATGCGCGCTTCGGTGACTTCTTCGAGAATTGTGCCGTTGTTCTTGTTGTATCTGTACATTTCGTCGCCCTTGTTGGGAGAATATAGCGTCTGAATGCAGAGTTTGTACTGATATTCGCCGTCAACCTTTTCACCGCGTTTAACATTAGGTGAGACTATAAGCTTGTCGCCGACGGTGAGCTGATCGGCGGCTGCCAGCGGAATTTCAAGCTCATACTCGTTATTATCGAGAACATACGATCTTGCTTTCTTTTCACTTCCGAGACCGTTGTCGAGATACCGCGACATTGATTCGTTGATGATCTCATTTCGCGCCACCTTGATCGTGACAGTATTCCCGAAGCCTTCATACTCGTCGTAACGGCTGTAGTAGGTCTGTCCATCCCAAACTCCGTTCTCGTTGAACCAGCTGAAACGTCCTTCCTTGCCTTGCTTCACGTCATACCAGCCTGTGACCATGCGCCCGTCGCTGCCAAGATAGCGGTACTCGCCTTTTTTGTTTTTTATCCATGTGTTTCTGACCTTCACCCCGTCTTTGTAGTAATACCGTCCCTTGCTCGTTTTCGCCCAGCCGGTGTATTTTCCATTTACCTCGCCATTGTCTGAATAGCGGTATGTAACTCCGTCAACGGTTTTCAGCTTGTCCGCAAACGCCGTCACGTTCACGCAGGACATAGCGGTTATAGCAGCAAGAGCCGCTGCAAGTGATCTTATACTCTTTCTCATATCGATTCCTCTTTTCACTTGTTATAGTTTGCGATCTTCTTTATATCGCTCTTTGTCAGATACCCCTTCTCATACGCCTCGCGTATCTCCGTGAACGTGCCGCCCTTGTGCAGCATAAGGGTCAGACTGCCGCTTCCGAGAGTTATGGTATAGCCCGCGATCTCTATCTCCTGAATATCATCGGTCATTTCCCACTCCTCGGGATATACGGTAACGACCTCGCAGCCGTTGTATGTACCGAGATATCTGACTTTGAGTTCCTCCGCGGTAATACCCTTCCACTCCCTGCTGTCCGCCTTGAAATTCAGGTAGTCTTCGCATATCCGCAGCCGCGCTTCATCGGAAAGAGTCGGGTTGTTCGACGCGGGAGCTTCAAAAGAGGTTATCCCCGAATCATACATAAAGCAGTTCAGGAAGTACCGTATCTGAATGAGCTCATCCGCGCTTATCATGTATTTATACCTGTTTTCGCCGGTCGTTTCGTCTTTTACGAGGTCGTAATCTCCCAAATTGCGGAAGCCGTCCTTTGTGCGTATCACGAGGTAATATCCGCCCGGATACCAGAGGGGGATCTGCTCATCGAGCCACCTTCTGCTCTGAACATCACCCCACCTGAATACCCAATTCTCACGTGTGAAAACAAACACCTGCTTATCTCCGTATGTCCCGAGATAAGCAAACATCTGAGAATTGGGATCTACATTCTTTATGTATTCCGCCTCGGCTTCAAGCATCTCGTTCGGCGAGATCTCCTGCTTTACGAATTTACTGTCAACACCGTCAACAATTTCATAGCCGTCAATGCCGAAGTAGTGATACTTACCGCCTATCTTGACCCATTTGTTCTGTACGAGCTTACCGTTCTTCCAATAACGACGCATTTTGTAGGTTTGTCGGTTCATCTGATCGTCGTAATAGTACATCTGTGAGCCGGACGATTTAGTAAAGCCCGTGAACTTACCTAAGCAAAGTCCCGTTTTGTCGAACTTGTACCTGACACCGTTTATTGTTGTGTTCTTTTTAACTTTAATGCCATTTTGATAGTAATAATTTCCCTTGCTGTTTTTTGCCCAGCCAGTGTATTTGCCCTTTGCCGCGCCGCTGTCGGAATAGCGGTATGTAACTCCGTCAACGGTTTTAAGCTTGTCCGCGAAAGCTGTCACCGACGCACAGGAAAGCGCGGTTACTGCCGCAAGCGCGGCTGCGATAAGTTTTAACGTCTTTTTCATTTATGTTATCCTTTCTTAACTTGTTATACAGCGTTATAACGCCTTACATATATAATAACGTAATAACAGGACGAAATGTGACACAGTTTTTCTGATTTTTTACAATTTTGTATAACTACACAATTCCGGCGAGTAGATATGTACAGTATGCACAAAGAGAATGCCGTTGCAATTATTCTGAAAAAGATATATAATTATTTTGAAAAATGTGTTAGATTTTGGTGTGTTTTTTCGTCTTTAAATATGAATGATACTTGTGACAGGGGGACGGAAATGAACGACGAAAAGATAATAGAGCTGTACTTTACAAGGTCGGAGGACGCGATAACAGAGACTGATAAAAAGTACGGCGGTGCCTGCCGCAGCACGGCATACGGCATTCTCGGCAGTCATGAGGACAGCGAAGAATGTGTCAACGATACATATATGAAGGTGTGGAATGTTATCCCGCCGCAAAGACCGGCAAAGCTCGGGTCTTTTGTTATGCGTATTGTCCGTAATCTTGCGATAGATATTTACAAGAAACGTAATGCGGTCAAAAACAGGAACGGTTACAACACGGTAAGCTTCGATGAGATATCGGAGTTCCTGCCGGTTTCCGAGAATGTGGAAAGTATAGCTGACAGAAACGCGGTGCTGAAAGCCGTCGAGAGTTTCCTGCAAACGCTCCCGAGGGACAAGCGTATCATGTTCGTCCGCCGCTATTTCTATTGCAGCAAATACGGCGATATAGCAAAGGAACTGCACACAACTGAAGGAAATGTCACAGTGACACTGCGGCGAATACGGGAGAAGCTGCGCAGTTATCTTGAAAAGGAGGGCATAGAGATATGAGACGCGAAGAGCTTGTAATGGATATACTCGGCGGACTTGACGACAGTTTTATAGAAGAAGCTATGCCTCGTACCGGAAAGTACGCAGTTTCGGATAGTGCTGTTGCCGCAGCTCCGATAACACTTGTGGAAACCGGTACAGAGATCAGCAAGAAAGACCTGCGGATATACTGGATAACCCGTGCGCTCGGTATGGCGGCAGTTGTCGCGCTGATAGTCGGTGCGGTTGTTCTTTTGGTGCAGAACTGGGATAAGATAGCGGTGAGCGGAAATGACAGACCGGGGGCTGTTACTACTGTCACAAGCGACACTGTAACACCGGATATAACAGAAACCGATATTACAGACCGTTTCGAGCAGATAACAGATACATCTATGCCGGAGCCGTACCCATATAACGACCATGAATATTACAACGACTTCTACTATACATGGATAAACAGGTTTTCAGTAGTCAGCGGTAACTTGATAGACTTGCCGGATATGGAAAAACAAAATGATCTTATCAATTATTATACACTAAATCGTGTAGGAACACCATATACTCTTGATGATAATCTCAATCTTTATTCATGGATGACAAAGCTTGACCTGTCAGTTGATAATGTGTGCCGGGCTATAGAAGAAAACAACGAATACTACAGTTCACAGCCCTTTGGACACTCCGAGGAATTTATATTCAACCCGTATGAGATAGATGTGCTTAAATCGGGTGACAGATCTCGTATTGCTGAAGCATTTGCAACAGAATACTCTATCATCATCGGTGATAAGGTTTTCAATCCCGAATGGCTCTATTACCACACAATAGAGGATTACAGCGCAGTAGGTATAACTCCGGAGGAAGTTTTGCACAAGCTTGATATGTATGAAGGGCTCGGACTTACAGACGAAGCGTGGGCGGCATTCAGTGCGAAACTGCAAAAATATATCGGCAATGATCTTCCGATCGCTGAATTTGATTACGATGATATGAAGCTCGTTGTCACCAAATATGAGTTTGACGGAAGTACGATGAATCTTTACTATGACGTAATGTTCGATGAAAACTCAGGCGCTGATAAAGAACGAATGAAATCAGAGATACCTGCCCTGACATTCCTTATATTCAGTGAATACAGGCAAAAGATCGATACTGTATCCGAAAGCGAAAACAGTTTGAGTATGGTAAGGACCATTACTATAGATGAACCGCAGGACAGTGTTGCTGTACAAGGTTTCCCGCGCATTTATACCGGACAGATCTCGCAGGAATTATGGGACAGATACACATTTACGGCAGTTAAGAATGCGGAAAATGTTGAGCCGGCTCTTAAAGAATGGACAACGGCAAAGAAGACTTTCGATATAGAATACTACAACCCTGACGATCTTCCCGGTATGGCAGCAGGTGGAGGTCTGCCATTCGACGGGATAGTTGCGGACGGCGCAGCTTTCAAGTCGATAAAACCACAAGGAGCTCCGCTCGCATACAGCTACCGGACAGATACCTTTTTTGCAGACAGCGATTCCGAAAACTATGAGATCATTCCCGATGACCTTATGGAGATACTGAAAGATTATTCGGACGGCGACAGTCTGAAATACGATCTCGGCGGTGAACTGCCCGCACTTTCTTCGTACACTATGCTTGATGACACTGATCTGTTGGAAGAGTACGGTACAAAAGCATATCGAGTAAGCATTGAATATCTTGTTTCTGTCTCGCAGAATATGGAAAATGCCGGATATTACGTCCGCTTTTATCGTCGGAGCGAGGAATATACCGAGATTAGAAGGATCATAGAACTGCTGTGGAATAAGCATGACAGTTCCTATCCGTTCAATGTGTTCTCCGTGCAGTCGGCAGGCGGTGAAAATGAGGGGCTGATGATAGTTGCAGATGACAGCCTGTCCATGCCCGGAGAGCAGATAGATGTGCTTGCTCAGATAAAGCAGCTTCTTGCAGAAAACGGATTGCCGGATAAAGCGCGCGTTGAGTTCGTCACTCCCGAACAGCTAAGGAGTGAGTGGGTACCGATCGATCTTTGCTATACAGACGGTACGCCTGTTGATCTCAGTAATTTCCCGGCATTTGTAAAGTACGGCGGCAATACATATCTTAAAGTGGACGGCTGGTTCTCAACCCCGAAAAAGGTTGTAGATAAACTTGACGAACTCGGCAAAACAAACGCCGCAAAGGCTATGCGCGGTGAGATAGGTATTGATAATATCGGAAACAAAACAAAAGCAGAAACCGAACTTTTTGATCTTACACAGCTTGATTCAAATATTATGGGCGGATATGGTCTGCTTGGTAATGATGTGCTTATCGGTCAGAACATAGCCGGATATGATATTTATCTGTATGAACCCCGGTTTTCCTCTGCTGTGGGCACAGTGACATTGCTCCGCGCGGCATTGACAAGCTATTTTGAAGGTAGATATCGTTTAGAGCTGTGCATATATGGAGACCCGCGGCTTGACCTCGACGATGCCAAATATACAGTTAAGATCTATGCAGACAGAGAAAACTGGGACGATATAAAAACATTTCTGGAGACAGGGAACAACGACAGTGTTGTATGGCAGTTTGAG
>CAMVGH010000035.1 GCA_947166945.1 uncultured Clostridia bacterium | reverse complement strand
TGAGTACGACTGAACAAGTAAAGCGATAAAACAGAGCAAAAGAGCCTGTCAATTCGGTATGAATTGACAGGCTATCTTGTTATTTAATAATACTTTTTTCTCTGCACAGCTGTAGTTTCTGCCCCCGCTGCAAGGCGAAGCGGTTCGGTTTAGGGTCCACCCCTTTTTAAAGGGGTGGCCGCCGGAGGCACTCAAGCGTAAGCGACCGCTCAAGCGCCAGCGACCTCTCTCCCCCGCCCGCCGGAGGCACTTGAGCGCAGCGATCACTCGAGCGCAGCGACCACTTTCTCGGTCATGGCACGGCAGCCTATGGGGACCCCGTCGCAGGTGCCGAGAATGTCCGCTGTGCGGGCTCCGGAGTTGAGGACATTATCAACCGCGGCTTCGATGCTGTCGGCTTCGGCGGATAATCCGAAAGAGTAGCGGAGCATCATGGCGGCGGAGAGGATTGTGGCTATCGGGTTTGCCTTGTCCTGTCCGGCAATATCAGGGGCAGAGCCGTGTATCGGCTCATACATTCCGCGGGTGGTATCTCCGAGGGAAGCGGAAGCGAGCATACCGATAGAACCGGTGATCTGTGATGCCTCGTCGGACAGAATATCGCCGAACATATTGGAGGTAACTATAACATCGAATTGTTCCGGGTCACGTACAAGCTGCATTGCAGCGTTGTCAACCAGCATATCGCGGTACTCCACGTCGGGGTACCGTTCGGCAAGGGCGTGCATGGTTCTTCTCCAGAGACGGGAGGTCTCCAGAACATTCGCTTTGTCAATGCTTGTGACACGCTTGCTGCGCTTTCGTGCTATGTCGAACGCTGCTTTTCCGATACGCTCGATCTCGGTGATGCTGTAAGCTTCGGTATCAAAGGCTTCCCTGCCGAATTTTCCCTCGCGGTAGCCGCGGTCTCCGAAGTAAATTCCGCCTGTGAGTTCGCGGACTATCATTATGTCGAACCCGGCTCCCACAATATCTTCCCGGAGCGGGGAAGCGCCTTTCAGGGCAGGGAAGAGCTTCGCCGGACGAAGGTTGGTATAAAGCCCGAGCGCATACCTTATACCGAGAAGTGCCTTTTCGGGACGTTTGTCGCCCGGCATATCGTCCCACCTTGGACCGCCCACAGCGCCAAGAAGAACACTGTCGCTCGCGAGACAGCCGTCAACCGTTTCCTTCGGGAGCGGTTCGCCGGTCTCGTCTATGGCTGTACCGCCGATGAGGTATGGCGTGAAATTGAAGATGTGTCCGTAGATCTCTCCGACGCGGGTGAGGACTTCCACGGCGCTGTCAACGATTTCGACTCCTATGCCGTCGCCTTTGAGAAGTGCTATGCTGTATTCCATACCTGCCTCCTTATTTTATAAGTCCCTTCGCGGCGGACTGCATCAGCCCGCCGTTTTCGATTATCTTCTGGATAAACTCCGGAAAAGGCTGGGTCCTGTATTCCCTGCCTGTTGTGAGGTCGCGGATAATTCCGCTGTCCATATCCGCTTCCACTGTGTCTCCCTCGGATATCTCGTCGGCAGCCTCGGGGCATTCCACGATAGCAAGACCGATATTTATCGCATTGCGGTAGAAAATTCGCGCAAAGCTCTTCGCTATGACCATTGAGATCCCGCTTGCCTTTATAGCTATGGGGGCATGCTCCCTCGATGAACCGCAGCCGAAATTTGCTCCTGCGGTTATTATGTCGCCGCTTTTTACGCGGGTCACGAAAGTCCTGTCGAGATCTTCCATACAGTGTGCGGCAAGCTCCTTATGGTCGCTTGTATTGAGATATCTTGCGGGGATTATGACATCTGTGTCCACGTTGTCGCCGTATTTTATCACGCTGCCTTTGTATATCACAATACCGCCTCCTTATCTATCTCCCACGGGCTGGTTATCCTGCCTGTTACCGCGCTTGCCGCAGCTACAGCCGGACTTGCGAGATACACTTCCGATTTCTGATGTCCCATGCGTCCGACGAAATTGCGGTTGGTAGTGGCGATCGCACGCTCACCCTCCGCAAGTATGCCCATATACCCGCCGAGACAGGGACCGCAGGTTGGAGTGGACACTACCGCGCCTGCTTCGATGAATATTTTCAGAAGACCCTGCTCCATTGCTTCGAGGTATATCTTCTGTGTGGCGGGAATGATTATGGCACGGACGTTTTTCGCAACTTTTTTTCCGCGCATGATCTCCGCCGCGACCTTCAGGTCTTCAAGTCTGCCGTTTGTGCAGCTTCCGATCACAGCCTGATCTATCTTTATCTCACCGAACTCCCCGAAAGTCTTTGCGTTTCCGGGCAGATGCGGGAATGCTACGGTAGGTTCGATCTCCGAAAGGTCGATCTCTATCGTGCGTTCGTATTGTGCGTCGGGGTCTGCCCTGTATATGACAGGTTCGGCGGCACCGTGAGTTTTCAGATATTCTGTGGTGATATCGTCCACCTCAAAGATACCGTTTTTGGCACCCGCTTCGATAGCCATATTTGCAATGCACAGGCGGTCGGACATCGTGAGATATCCGAGACCGCTTCCGGTGAATTCCATTGAGCTGTACAGCGCACCGTCAACGCCGATACGCCCTATGATGTTAAGTATCACATCTTTGCCGCCGACGTACCTGCGGGGTTTGCCGGTCAGAACGAATCTGACCGCGGGCGGTACTCTGAACCATGCCTTTCCGGCTGCCATGCCGAAAGCCATATCAGTGGATCCGACACCGGTGGAGAAAGCTCCCAGCGCTCCGTATGTGCAGGTGTGACTGTCCGCGCCGATAACGCAGTTTCCGGCTGTTACAAGTCCTTTTTCGGGTATCAGCGCGTGCTCTATGCCCATTTGTCCCACATCATAGAAGTGGGTGACATCATGCTCGTCTGCAAAGTCCCTGCACATTTTACACTGTTCGGCAGCCTTGATATCCTTGTTCGGGACGAAGTGATCCATAACGAGCGTGATCTTGTCCTTGTCGAAGACGTCCTTTCCTCCGAGTTTCGCAAATTCCTTTATTGCGACGGGCGAGGTTATGTCATTGCCGAGAACGAGGTCGAGGTCGGCTAAGATCAGCTGTCCCGCCGAGACTTCCTTTTTGCCGGAATGTGCCGCAAGGATCTTCTGTGTCATCGTCATTCCCATATTACAGCCCGTCCTTTCCGAGTTCGGTATCAAGTTCTCTTGCTTTGAGCATATTGTTTATCGCGCTTACGAATGCCTTGATCGAGGAAGTCACGATATCGGTGTGAAGACCTGTTCCCCAGTAGCTTTTTCCGCCGCCGATGATCTCCACGTAGGAGACTGCCTGTGAAGACGAACCCTGATCGAGTGCGTGCTCGGTGTAGGCATTTATCGAGAAATCAAGCTTTGTGAACGACTTTACGGCATTGCTTACAGCGTCGAGACGACCGTTACCGCTGTTTATTGCGGCACCGTGCTTGCCGTGATAGATGATATCTACCGATGCTTCTATGCCGTTTTCCTGTTTGAAATGCACTTCCGGCAGATCAATGGGAGATGTGATATTGACATAATTGGAAGTGAATATCTCAAGCACTTCTTCCGGCGAGAGCTCCTTGTGCATACGGTCGGAGACCCCTTTGACCAGATATCCGACGCTTTCCCGCATCTTTTTTGGCAGGTCGTAGCCGAAGCGTGTTTCGAGGATATAGCCGATACCGCCCTTGCCGGACTGGCTGTTGATGCGGATAACATCACCCTCATATGCTCTGCCGATGTCTGTTGGGTCGATAGGCAGATAGGGGACATTCCAGATACCGCCGTTCTCCTGCCGGTAATGGAGCCCCTTTGCGATAGCGTCCTGATGCGAGCCGCTGAATGCCGCGAAAACCAGTTTCCCGCTGTACGGCTGGCGCTCATATATATCCATTCGGGTGACTCTGCCGTACATTTCGCTTATGGAAGGCAGATCGGAGAAGTCGAGATGAGGGTCTATGCCCTGGGAATACATATTCAGAGCGATAGTTATGATATCGGCGTTCCCGGTGCGTTCGCCGTTGCCGAACAGAGTGCCTTCCACTCTTTCCGCGCCTGCAAGCAGTCCCATTTCAGTATCCGCCACAGCGCAGCCGCGGTCATTATGCGGGTGTAGCGATACTATCACATTTTCGCGGTATTTGAGATTATCGCACATATATTCGATCTGGTCGGCGTAGATATGCGGCATGGAGAGCTGCACGGTCACAGGCAGGTTGATTATCACCTTATCGTCCGGGGTTGGTCTCCATATATCCAGCACCGCGTTGCATACTTCGAGAGCGTATTCCGGCTCGGTACCCGTAAAGCTTTCGGGGGAGTACTCGAAACGGTAATTTCCTTCGTACCGCTCGCGGTATTCCTTGCAGAGCTTTGCTCCGGAAACAGCTATTTCGGTGATTTCCTCCCGGCTTTTTCCGAATACCTGTTCGCGCTGGGCAAGGGAAGTGGAGTTGTAGAGATGAACTATTGCGTTTTTGCAGCCTTTGAGCGCCTCGAAGGTCTTTTTTATGATATGCTCCCTTGACTGGGTGAGCACCTGTATCGTAACATCGTCCGGGATAAGCTTATCCTCGATAAGCCGGCGGCAGAATTCGTACTCGGTATCCGATGCGGCAGGGAAACCCACCTCGATCTCCTTGAACCCTATCTTTACGAGTCTGTCGAAGAATTCCAGCTTCTCGGAAAGGCTCATAGGAATGACCAGAGCCTGATTGCCGTCTCTCAGATCGACGCTGCACCATATCGGGGCATGATCTATATATGTTTTCTCAGCCCATTTCCGCTTTACATGCGGCGGCAGAAAGAACTGCCGGGTGTATTTCTCAACATTCTTCATTTATTATCCTCCGACCTTATTGTTTCTATATTTTCTTTTATCAGCAAAAGCGTATTGTATTCCCGCAGGTTCCATGCGTGCTTCCCCACTTTTTCCAGCATTTTCCGGTTTATTTCCAGCGCCTCATCGAGTGTGCAGGATCTCAGCCGCATACCGAGCTGCTTCTCATTCTCGGAATAATCGCATTTGCCCCTCTGCTTCTCCACTTCGCAGAAATACAGGTTGTTGTACTGATGCCAGATCATCTCTTCGTGCAGGGATTTTCTTATTTCCTCGATGCTCCCGAACTCCTTCACGGTTGACGGTATCACATTGTAACCTGTCTCCTCACGCACCTCGCGCATCAGGGTGTCAAGGTCGCTTTCTCCCTCGTCCTGACCGCCGCCGGGGAGCTTCAGAACACCATATTTATCCTCAATGAACAGGAGCTTTCCGCTGACCTGTATTATTCCCCGCACCGCAACACGGGATATTTCCGGCAGGCTTTCATCGTAGTTGTGCTCGTCCATTATCAGAAGCTGTTTCATTTTAATGATTCCTTTGTCATATTTTCGCTGCTGCTATATTAATTTTATCTGCATTTCCGTGTTTTGTCAAGCGCTTTTCGAGTCTTGCAAAAATATTTGAAAAATGTATTGCCAAAAAGAAGAAAATATGGTATAATAACAATTAAGAAATCGTTTTCATAAATCGAGTTTACGGAGGTATTGTAATTATGGATTATGAAGTAAGCAAAATACACATGGGCGCCGCACAGTGCGCGGTCGATCTCGGCGACGGAAGCGAGCGCGGAGAATATGTGGATCAGGATTATATACTGAACCGTCTCGGCAGGCCTCACAGAGCTATCAGTCTGATGTACTGCTATTACCCGCTCGATAAAGAGTGGCCGCAGCGCATAAGCGAAGCCTGCAAGGATCAGAAGGTGTCATTTGCGTGGGATTACGCCTATGATGACTATTTTACATACAAGGGCGGCATAAACGGCGACCTGTCGGACGAGCCGTTCAGATATATGCGTGAGATCCGCGCTCACGGACAGGACGTTATACTGACGCTCACCATAGATCCGAATGTCCCCGACGAGCATCTTATAGCTATAGCGAAAGATCTTTCCACATTCGGCAGAATGCAGATACGCATAAACCACGAGGCTACGGGCAACTGGTTCTCGTTCACCAAGCGTGCCACATACAAGCAGATCGCGGATTTCTATGTGAAATTCCATAATATACTCAAGGAGTACGCTCCCAATGTAAGCACCATTCTCTGTGCAGGCGGAGTTGAGGATCCGAAGGAAAACAAGATAGAGAAAGAGGAGGAGTTTGCCGACGCGGTACGCGCTACCGATGTATGGTCTATCGACAAGTATCTGTCGCTGCACTGGGGCTGGCCTTATGATATCGCGGAGAAGGGCGGCACTTCCCACAGCCGTTCTTCGGTAAAGGAAGTCTATGACATGGCAAAGCGCTCCCACGCACGTTTCATGGAGCTGTGCGGTGGGGTAAAGAAGCCCATGGTGCTCAGTGAACTGAACGCGGACGGTGATGTCACCGGCGCTTACGAGCAGGCGGATATGATAAAGCTGTTCTGCGATATTTTAAAAAATGATCCGGATAAATGGCTGACCGGGTTCACGTTCTATCAGTTCCGTGACCGCGGCAGACTCGGACTTGAGACCGAAGATCCGAACAACGCGAATGTGGGCATAGAACAGCCGGTTCTACGCACATACAGGGAGATCATAAATGATGACTATTTCAAGCCTGTCATGACGTTGGACGGCAATGCGCAGCTTCCCGCAAAGCTCCGCTGGGGAGGCTCCGAGGACGCAGAGGGACTTGCTATAAAACTGAGATTTGAGAAAGACCCGGTATTCTGCGAAGTGACCTTCGAGGAAGAACTGAACCTCATGCTTGAAATAAACGGACGCTGGTTCTGGAAATCCCCCAAAGCAAAAACGATAGATCTTATGAGTGCTTTCTATGATAACCGCCTTGACGGTGAGAAAGAGCTTACTCTGAAGATCTTCGCTCCGCCGGCTTCCGGAGAAAATGATCCCGCAGACGGTGAGGGCTGGCAGTTCAACACCTATACCACGATCACAAAGCTTCCGGATATACGTATCAGATATGAAGCCGTCGAGCCGTCGAAGGATTGAGCCGCGGCGGAAACAAAATGCACAGGCATAACAAAGAAAGCCTGTCAGTTCAGAACCGAACTGACAGGCTTGACTATTTATAGATCATTCTTCTGCGGGAGCGTCCACGTCATCGGAGCCTTCTTCGAGAAGAGCCTTCATGGAGAGACTTACTCTTGACTTTTCTTCGTCGATCTCTGTGATCTTGGCTTCAACTACCTGACCAACGGAGAGTACCTGTGCAACATTTGTTACACGCTCTCTGGAGATCTGGGAGATATGGATAAGACCGTCAACGCCCGGAATGATCTGCGCGAATGCGCCGAAAGGTGTGATAGAAACCACCTGTACCTTTACAACATCGCCTTCTGCAAATTCATTGAGGAACTTTGTCCACGGATTATCCTCAGGTTTCTTTGCGGTAAGAGAAACTCTCTTCTTTTCGGGATCATAGCTCTTGACTGTAACTTCGAGTTTGTCACCGATATTGACTACCTCTTTCGGGTGCTTTACTCTGTTCCATGTGAGTTCGGTAAGGTGGACCATTCCGTCAACACCGCCGAGATCTACGAATACTCCGTAGCTTTCCATGGACTTGACTTCACCGACGAACTTCTTGCCGACTTCGAGTTCTTCCCAGAACTTAGCTCTTACAGCGTCATTCTCTTCCTTCTCCGCAGCCTTGATAGAGCCGACTACTCTGCCTCTGCCCTCATTGACTTCGATAACCTTGAACTTGACAGCCTTGCCCTGGATATCTTCGAGCTTGCCGTTTCTCGGTACGCCGGACTGGGAAGCGGGTACGAATACGCTTGCGCCTTCCTTGGAAGTAACCATAACGCCGCCCTTGACTACCTTTGTAACGGTACCTTCAACGCTGTCGTTATTTTCTTTTGCTTCGAGTATCTTCTCCATGCCCTGCTGTGCATCTACCTGCTTCTTTGACAGATAAACATAGCCTTCGGCATCGTTGATCTTCTTTACTACGCAGTCGATGACATCGCCTACTTTTACTACATCCTCGGGTGCCTTTGTGGGATCGTTGGTGAGATCCTCGGCGAGTATGTAGCCGGAGTGCTTTGTGCCGATGTCCACAACAGCTTCTGTTTTGTTTACAGCAACGACAGTAGCCTTGACCCTATTCCCTGTATATACTCTCACTCTGTCCATCTGGTCGATGGCAGCCATGAACTCCGGATCCATAGCCTCATCTTTGATGATTTCGCTCATAATATTATGAACCTCCTTAATTATATATGCAGGGGTCGATGCTCCTGCTGTAATTCCTATTTTAACATCATTTGCAGATGATAAAAGGTGTTGTAAATCCTCTCTGTGTTCTTTCAGCAGCATTTCCGCATTCTCTGTAAAGTATGATATGCAGTTTGCGGAGCATATTTCCGCGAGTTTTCTTGAATTGCTGCTGTGAGCTCCGCCGATTATTATCATCAGTCCGCATTTCTTTGAAAGTGCGTCTGCTTCTTCCTGTCTGTCAGCAGTAGCTCTACATATTGTATCAAAAAATTTCGGATTTGTATAGTGTTTTTTTATAATTTTTTGCAAATCTGTCCATTTGCACATATCAAAGGTCGTTTGAACGACCACAATCAGTGATTTTGCACCAAAGATTTTATCCGATTTTGCGAGTTCTTCAAGCTCCGCGGCATTGCTTACAGCACGTGCCCTGCCGTGAGCAAATCCCATTGTGCCTGCGACTTCGGGGTGATCTTTGTCACCGACTACGAGTACATCGCTGCCATTTTCCGAATTTTCAGCAACTATTTTATGGATCCGCTCCACAAACGGGCAGGTCGCGTCCTCGCATTTCAGACCGAGTTCCGCTATCCTGTCATAGACAGCCTGTCCTACGCCGTGGCTCCTGATAATGATACAGCCCTCCGCTTCTTCGGGAGAACCGACAGGGATAATGCCTTTTCCGCGAAGATCTGCGATCACATCATTATTGTGTATCAGTTGTCCGAGGGTATATACGGTCCCATATTTTCCTGCGGCTTTTTCGGAAATGTCGATAGCGCGTTTGACTCCGAAACAGAAACCGGCGTTTCGGGCGACAATGATCTCACTCATTGCCGTTGCTCTCCGCCGAAGCCTTCGCGGTGACCGGCAGCGGGAGACCCGCTTCATCGTAAATCTGTTTCTGCAGACCGCCTATAGCATCTCCGAGGCGTTTTGCCGCGGTTCTCATGCTGCGCCTGTCGTTTACGTCTGTTTTCATCAGTTCGGCGGGTATCATTTCGCCGAATGCGATATCTACTGTATTCTTTTCTCCGTATCTGATGCACACCGGCAGAACGGGCGCTCCCGCCTGAGAGGCTATCAGCACTACTCCGGACTTGATGCGTCCGATGACTCCGTTCTTTGAGCGGGTACCTTCGGGGAATATAATAAGTATGCGCTTTTTTTCTATTGCTTCCACTGACATTCTTATCGGCGCGTCATCGCCCGCTCCCCTTGCTACCGGAAAGGCACCGCAGCGCCGTATCAGCCATGCGAAGAACGGATTTCTGAAAAGCTCCTCCTTCGCCATGAACGAGAACTTTCCACGTATCACAGCCGAGAGCATAGGCGGGTCGGCATATTTCTGGTGATTGCAGGCAATTATGTATCCGCCCTTCATGTCGGGGATATTCTGTGGATTTATTATATTGATCTTATATTTGATATGGAAGAAGATGCTGAGAAGTTTTCTGAAAAAATAGTACATCTTGTATCTTCCTTACGCTTCCGGATCGCATCTGCTCTGAATAAGCTCGGTAATTCCGCTTACGGTCTCTTCAAAATCGATCTCCGAGGTATCTATGAGTATAGCGTCCTCTGCCTGCTTCAGCGGAGCTTCCTTGCGGTGTGTGTCATTGTAATCGCGGCGGTTGACCTCTACAAGCACCTCGCCGAGAGTGACATTGCTGCCTCTTGCCACAAGCTCGTCATAGCGGCGTTTTGCGCGTATTTCGGGCTTTGCTGTTATGAATATCTTCAGGTCGGCGTTGGGGAGGATAACGGTACCGATATCTCTGCCGTCCATTATGACATTGTTGCTGGCGGCTATGCTGCGCTGTGTTTCCAGAAGGTACTTCCTTACTGCGGGAAGAGCGGATATGGCGCTTGCAGCCTTGCTTATCTCCATGGTGCGTATCTCGTATGAAACATCTTCGCCGTTCACATAGACGTGCTGCTGTCCGTCAATAAGATCTATGGTAAGGCTGAGTTCTTTTTCAAGCACATCGGCTATCGCGGATTCGTTTTTCTCATTTATCTCGATACCCTTGCGGACGCAGAAAAGCGCACACGAGCGATAAAGAGCCCCTGTGTCAACATATATGAAACCGAGCCTTCGCGCACACTCACGCGCAACACTGCTTTTTCCGGCTCCTACGGGTCCGTCCATTGCGACATTTACCATAATCTCATCTCCTTATGACATCGTAAGTTAATAATTACACAAATACATTATAACATAAAAAAACAAAAATATCAACAGTTTTCATAAATTTTTTCTTTACCGAATAAAAAACTCCCGCCGGAGCGGGAGCGTGAACATTTCTTTTCAGATAGTTCCTGTTATGGTAATGACAGTCATGCCGGGGACTGTTGTATAAGCGCCGGTCACCGTGTCCTGTGTGTAGGTGGCTGCGGGGACAATAAACGATGCTGCGGCGGTAGCGAACTCGCCGGTCGTCGGGTCATAGTCGTAGTCAACGGGAGTGCGTTCGATACCGTTTGTGGTAACCGTTATGTTGTTCAGCACAGGATCAAAGGTATCCCTGAGGACTGCGCCTGTTTCCTCGGTATTGCCGGTGTTCTGGATAAGGAAAGTATAGGTGAGCTGACCGTTTTCCGCTACTTCGCAGGGGGAGAGGGACTTGCTGACAGAGAGTACGGCCTCAGACGCTGCGGGTACCTGTGCGGACGCGGTGACGGAGGTGACTCCGGTGCCGGCTGCCGAGGCGGTGTTTGTGATGACCGATCCGGCTTCCGGTGATGCGAACTCATTGGGGATCGCCTGATAGATCAGCATGGCGTTTCCGCCTGCGGGGACGCCTATGCCTGTGATCTCCAGGGTATTGCCGGCGGTGACAGCCGGAGCAGGCTGGACCACACCGTTGACAAAATACTTCACCGAACCTGCCACATAAGTGAGCGGGACGAGTGTGGAAGTATCATAGTCGTACGCGCCCAGATCGTCGGTGACCGTAAGACCCGTGAGAGCGGAAGTTCCGGTATTCACCAGCGATACCGTGTAGGTGAGGACTTCGCCGACGCTGTAACTTTCCGATACAGCCGTCTTGGTCATGGAAAGCACATCAACGACAGTTCCCGTAACAACATTGGAACTTACCGTTGTATTGTTATATGAAAGCGTTGCCTGATTGTAAAATACAGCCATTGCTTTTTCCTCCTTTTTATAAAAAAATATATGTGTGAGGATCCTCCCCACGTTTCATTATATGCCGCTTACTGTAAAGTGTTCGGTTCGTTTTGCCGCTGATGTATAATTTATGGATAAAACCGAACAGTTCAGGGAGAAAATACTATAAATGTTTACAAAACACTTGATATTTTGTGAAGAATGTTGTATAATGTAAATAGTCATGTAAATTAAGTATCTTTGATAGGATACGGAAAGGTTTGCGGCAATGTATAAAATTGAGCAGCTTATAAAATATCGTTATTTTGCGGAACAGCTTGAAACGACAGGGCTGGATCATATCACCGATTCACTTACCGGACTTATCTCAAGGGCGTATATACTCGGTTTTGCAAGGTCGCTTATTGCTGAGAATATCCCATTTACTTTCGGTATTCTGGATCTCGATAATTTTAAATTTGTAAACGATACATACGGACACAGCACCGGCGACGAGGTGCTGAAAGGTGTCTCTGCGGAGCTGTCGTCATATCTCATGGACTTCGGTATAGCAGGGCGCTTCGGCGGCGATGAGATCCTTTTCATAAATTTCAGGGATCTTACATACGATGAAAAGAAAGACTTTCTGAACGATCTTTATACCGTGAGCGGCGTTCTGCGCAAGAACTACCGGCTCACACAGTGCAGCCCTTTCATCACAGGCACTATAGGCTGCGCAACTTTCCCGTATGATACCGCCGATTATGACGAGCTTTTCATGATGATAGACAAGACCCTCTACCGCGGCAAAAGCAAGGGCAGGAACTGCTACATCATATATCTTGAGGAGAAACATAAGAACATAGAGATCAGAAGACTTGCCGGTCACGGTATCTGTACGGTGATGCAGTCCCTGGTACGGCAATTTGAGCTCACTCCGGGCGCGGAAAACAGACTTCACGCCGTTCTGCCGCTGTTCATGGACGAAGTCGGGATAACCGATCTGTACTATACCGACAGGAACCATATAATGCACGCCGTTGTTGATAAGAATTTCAGGGAAAATGTGGAGGATATTGAGAATCTTACAAAAGACGATATCTACCGCACCAATGAGATATTGGATATAAAAGAAATTGCGCCGATATTCTATGAAGTATTGAATAAGCATAATGTGGAGACTGTTCTCTTATCAAAGATCGGAATGAAGACCGACACCGACGGTTATCTGATCTGCGCCGAGCCGAGAAGTCACCGTATATGGCAGGAGGACGAATGCGCAATGCTCTATTTTCTCGCCAAACTGATCGCCGTCGGGATCCATCTGGACGGCGACATACTGCCGGAGTAATAAAACAGGTATAACAGATACGGCTCCCCGTTCTATGAAAACGGGGAGCCGTTTTTTATTTTATCTGGCTCTGGAGTTTGTCTAGAAGTTCGCCGAAGCGCTGGAAGTGAACTACCTCGCGTTCGCGCAGATAACGTATCACATTGGTCACGTCGGGGTCGTCGCACATACGGAGTATGTTGTCATAGGTCGCGCGGGCTTTCTGCTCCGCTGCCATATCCTCCATGATATCTGCTATGGGGTCGCCTTTGCTCTGGAGGTATGCCGCAGTGAACGGTACGCCTGCCGCGCTTGCTGGATAAACACCGTTTGCGTGGTCGATATAGTAATCCCCGACTCCGTAGCGGTCAAAGCTCTTCGCTCCCTCTCCCTTTGTGAGCTGTGTGACTATGCTGCCTATCATTTCAAGATGACCGAGTTCCTCGGTGCCGATATCTGTGAGCAGTGCTATACCGCTCTTATCTGTCTGCGCGAAGCGCTGGGACAGGTAGCGGAGAGATGCTCCCAGCTCGCCGTCCGGTCCGCCGTACTGGCTCAGGATATAACTTGCGAGCCTTGGGTTCTTATTGGTTATCCTTACCGGGATCTGGGTCATTTTAGTAAATACAAACATAAATTGCAGCCCTCCTTATGACATTATCTGGGACGGCCATGTGCCAACGAGCCATTCCCAGTCGTTCTCGCAGTCCGACGAGAACGCATACAGCGGGTAAAAACGTTTCTCAAATGCCTCCACACAGGCTTCTGCATTTCTTGCCGCCTCCTCGAACATACGTATGGCACGGGTGTCGTCGGGGTGTGTGTCAAGGTACAGTTTCAGATCGTCGGCATAGAATATAGCCTCACTTACTTTCTGCATGAGCTGGCGGGCGCTTATCTGTCTGTTATTTTCCATCGTAGATCCCCCTTGTATATTCATTTATGCTTATGTCAAGCTCAGGGAATACCGTACCGCGCGCAAGAGCCTTTTCCGGGGTATAGACCTTGCCGAGCTTCTGGAACGGCACATAGGCATAGCCGACCGATACCTTCATCGGATCGTTGTTTTCGCTGCGTTCACAGTCATTGTAGATCATAATGTATCTTCCTTTCATATCGTTTTGCCGTATGGCTTCTTTATTGTATGCCGCCGGAGCAGATATTGTTACAGCGCATAATCTGACATACCGCAGTCAAAAATTCTTATTGAATGTATTGAAAAAAATACCGGGTTATGTTATAATAAATATGTAAAACCATGTAAAGGGGCTGATAATATGTTAACGATACGCGAAGCACAGGCTGCTGACCTTGACAGACTTCTTGAACTGTATTCGGTCCTGTTCGGTAAGAGTATCCTTGAAAAGAATGAGGAAACGGTCAGGATCTGGAATCATATAATGACCGACAGTATGCATCATGTCATCGTTGCCGAGGACGACGGAAAGCTTGTTTCCACCTGCACCTGCGTGATCATTCCCAATCTTACATACGATCAGCGTCCGTATGCGGTAGTCGAGAACATAGTCACCCACAGCGACCACCGTGCGCGGGGTTATGCTACAGCGTGTCTCCAGCAGGCGCAGCGTGTTGCCGAGGCCGCAAACTGCTACAAGATATCTCTTGCAACGCAGTCCAAGCTGGAATCCACACATAAATTCTATGAAAAACTCGGTTATGACAAAGATGATATGACAGCCTTCACACAATGGCTGTAAAGGAGAAAAATGGCAGAAAACACAAAAACGATCTCAGAGAACCGACAGGTACGCCACGAATATTTCATAGTCGAAAGCCTCGAAGCAGGCATTGAGCTTACCGGCACCGAGGTGAAATCCATACGGCAGGGCGGCGTAAATCTCCGGGATTCATGGATATCCATAGAAAACGGCGAAGCGTATGTCAAACAGATGCACATATCGCCGTACGAAAAGGGAAACATATTCAACAAGGATCCCCTCCGTGAGCGAAGGCTCCTCATGCATAAGCGGGAAATAATGCGTTTGTACGGCCTTGTAAAGACCGACGGACTTACTCTTATCCCGGTATCGCTTTATTTCAAGGGGAGCCGCGTGAAAATGCAGGTAGGTCTTTGCAAGGGCAAGAAGCTGTATGATAAACGTGCTTCAATGGCTGAGCGGGACGCAAAGCGTACCATAGACCGTGCGATAAAGGAGCGCAACCGATGAAGCGGCTCATATCGCTGATTGCAGCCGTACTGTTTGCGGTCATCTCGGCTGTTCCGGCGGTAGCGGCTGAAAGTTCTTACACTCTCACCCCGAACACTATCTCGGAGTGGGAGGTGCTGTCCGGCACCGGCATTACATATATGCCCGAGCAGAACATCTATTCGGTTTCCGGCACTCTTGAACTTGAGATCCCGGTTTACAGCGGGGTATATCTGTACTGTGACATGGGCGGCTTCGGAAATTACGACAACGGAGACGGCAGCGGCTCCAACATAAGCTATGTCTGTTATAATGAGGTCGGCGCAGTCACCGAACCATACCCGGTAGTGCAGCTTATCCCTTCGGACGGCGCCTTTCACCGGGCGCAGATAGGCTCAGACGATATGTATGCGGGAATTTCGGATGAAGTCCGTTCGATAAGGCTCGCTATCAGCGCCGACAAAAATCATTATATAAAATCACTCTGCATCATTTCAAATGATACAGCGGCAAGAGATATGTCGTCATTTGAGTGGAACCTCGCAGGGAATACCGGGCGTATAGAGCCGAATGTCACAAAGGCGACCTATTGGATAATGGCGGGCGGAGTATTTGCCGCAGCGCTTATAATGTTCGGTATCAGAAAATGGAAAGACAGAATAAAGAAAGGAAAATGACCATGGAAATTACAATGAAGATAGATGGAATGATGTGCCCCCATTGCGAAGCGGCGGTAAAAAATGCTCTGGAAGCTGTTCCGACCGTTGAGTCGGCAGCAGTCAGCCATGAAAAAGGCACAGCTGTAGTAAAACTCTCTGCTGAAACTCCCTTCGACATACTAAAAGCAGCCGTCGAAGATCTCGATTATAAAGTTGTCTCCTGCGGTTGATCAGTCGCCTGCGGTGCGCGATGGAGAGAGTGGTCGCTGGCGCTTGAGCGGTCGCTGGCGCTTGAGCGGTCGCTTACGCTCGAGTGCCTCCGGCGGCCAGCCCCCTTTAAAAAGGGTGCTGGATCCCCTAAACAAACCGCTTCGCCTTGCAGATTCCTTACTGAGTACAAGTGAAACGGCAAAGAGATAATACAGAGTAAAAGAGCCTGTCAATTCGGTATGAATTGACAGGCTTTCTTTGTTGTTTTATGATGCTTGTTTCTCTGCACAGGTGCAGTTCCTGCCCCCATTGCAAGGCGAAGCGGTTGGGTCCAGCGTCACGCTGGCGCGCTCCAGCCGCGTAGGCTGGCCGCCGGAGGCACTCAAGCGCAGCGACCGCTCAAGCGTAAGCGACCTCTCTTCCCCCCTGCCCGCCGGAGGCACTCGAGCGTAAGCGACCGATCAAGCGCAGCAGGCGATCACTCGACGGACACGATGTAGTAGTAAACAGGCTGACCGCCGTTTACGAGAGAAAGTTCGATATTATCACCGAACTTGGTTTTTAGGAAAGCGAAAGCATTCTGTGCGTCATCGTCGGATACATCGGCGCCGTAGATCACGGTGACATAGGAACTGTCGCCCTTGAGCAGATGCTTGGTGACTTTGTAAAGTACCTTGGAAAGATCGCGGTCAACGACATTGAGTCTGCCGTTTTCCATACCGAGGATATCGCCCTGCTTTATCTTCTTGTCACCGACTACACTGTCGCGTACCGCAAATGTTACAAGACCTGTTCCCACCTTTTCGAGAGCTGCGGTCATGTTTACGCTGTTCTCCTGCACCGACAGATCGGGATCGAATGTGAGCATTGCTGTTATGCCCTGCGGTATCGAACGGGTCTGGAGAACGATTACCTTTCTGTCCGCAAGTTTTACAGTCTGCTCGGCTGCAAGGATTATATTCTTGTTGTTCGGCAGTACAAATACCGTTTTTGCGGGAGTTGCAAGAACGGCGTCGAGAATGTCCTCTGTGGAAGGGTTGGAAGTCTGTCCGCCGCGAACGATGCTGTCAACACCAAGGTCGGTGAAGAGGGCTTCAACACCGGCGCCGCTTGCCACAGCCACAAATCCGATATCCTTTTCGGGCTTCACCGGAACGGGACGCTGCTTCGATTCGTTCTTTGCTTTCTTTGCCTGCGTCTTGTGCTGTTCCTTCATATTCTCTATCTTCATGTGAGTGAGATAGCCGAACGTGAGTCCCTTTTCAAACGCAAGACCCGGGTGGTCGGTGTGGACGTGTATCTTGATGATATTGTCGTCATCTACCACAACCACGCTGTCACCGATGCTTTCGAGATATGCGCGCAGCTTGGTCGCGTCGTCGCAGCCTTCGTTCTTGTTTACTATATACTCGGTGCAGTATGTGTACTTTATATCTGTTTCGTATGTGCCTGCCGCATTGGTGCTGGCAGCCTTGATTTCGCGTTTCTCTTCGGCGGCTTCCTTGTTTTCGATTATACCGTCGCCCCTGAGAACGCTGTGAATACCTTTGAATATCAGCAGAAAGCCCATTGCGCCGGAGTCAACGACTCCCGCTTTTTTCAGGGCAGGGAGCAGTTCCGGAGTGCGTTCGAGGGAGGCTTCCGCCTCGGTTATCAGCGCGTCGAACACCTCAAGGATATCATCGGACTCTTCCGCCTTTTTGACCGCGGCTTCGGAGGCTTCGCGGGATACTGTGAGGACTGTACCCTCGGTCGGGTTCATTACCGACTTGTATGCGGCGGCAACACCCATTGAGAACGCATTCGCAAATTCGGCACCTGTTGCCGAGCTTTTTTCTTTCAGTCCCTTTGACAGCCCTCTGAACAGCAGGGAAAGGATAACACCCGAATTTCCCCGTGCTCCTCGCAGCATTCCGCCGGCAGCCGTTTTTGAGACCGCCGCAACGGTCACATCGTCGCTCATGGCGTTCAGTTCGGCAAGCGCGTTGCTTATAGTCATGGACATATTGGTCCCTGTGTCGCCGTCCGGCACTGGGAACACATTAAGCTCGTCCACCTTGTTTCTGTTGTTAATGATGTTGTTTGCTCCGGAGATTATGCCGTCCCGGAGCATCTTACCGCTGATATCCAAATCAACACTCCCTTTTTTATTCTGCAGCAGCTATAAATGTTTTTATAAGTTCCGCCGATCTTTCTTTGTCCTTTGCAGGGTCAATGAGACTCAGCACCCCGGCGAATTCATTTCCGGGCAGTTTCTCTTTCAGCTTGTTCACTGCCTTGTCGGCATTTCCGCCCGCGGAACACGCGATCACCCGGATATGCTTTCCCGTAAAAGCGTATTCCTTGACGTAGGTTGCGACTGCCGGCGGATATGAGCCTGCCCATACCGGAAATCCGATAATGATATCCTCATAGTCGTCCGCGTTATGCTTCAGCGGTTCAAGCGGTGGAGTTTCACTGAACACCACGCTCTTGCCGCCCCAGAAGAATTTCCCGAAGCCGGATCTCGGCGGTTCCTTGACAGGCACAAGTCTTTCAAGATCGATGTCTCCGTATTCCGCAGCCGTTTTTGCCGCAAAATCGGTATTTCCCTCAAGGGAATAGTAGATCATCAGCGTTTTCTTCATAATAACCTCATAAATCAATGGGTCAATCCGTCGATATACACATCTATCTTCTCGACAGGAAGCCTTGTCTGCTCTTCGACAGCATATCTCAGCTTATTCTTGATGCTGCTGACCACTGCCGATATGTTCACGCCGTACATTACCGATATATGGATCCCGATACAGACTTTTCCGTCCCTGAAGCTTACATTTACGCCTTTGGGGATCTTCAGTACCCTGCCGACTGCCGGGAAGATCTCGGCAAACCGTTCTGTCGGGGTAGATGCGTTCATCGCAGAGACGCCGAAGCAGTTTTCGGCGGTCGCGGATATCAGCGAAACAAAAAAATCCTTTGTAAATTCTATTCCTCCGAGGTGATTGTGAACAACTATCATACTACAGACCTCCTCTGAATAACCGAATATCAATTATACTATATTTTATCTTAAATTGCAATACCCTAAAGGGCATTTACGGCAAATTTTGTTTTGCAGGATATTTTTCCGAGTGCGCTCTGTGCATCGGACAGGGTGGGGAATATGCCGAACACCGCACTTCCGCTGCCGGTCATGCAGGAATTCAGTGCGCCTGCCGACACAAGCTCCTGCTTTATTTCTTCGATGCGCGGGTCATTGTACAGTTTTTCAAATACGTTATACAGACCTTGCGCGGCAGCTCCCGCATTTTTGCCGACAGTCCGGATATAATCCCCGAATCCGGCTTTGACCGGCAGAGGCGCATTATCATAAGCCCGGTATGCCTTTGCGGTCAGGCAGGAAAAGTCCGGCTTTACTATCACTGCAGCGAAGTCTGCGCAATATATGGGGTGGATCTCTTCCCCGATCCCTTTGCAGACCGCGGTGCCGCCGGTCATGCAGAACGGTACGTCTGCCCCCAGTTCTGCCCCTGCCGCCGTTAGCCGCTCATTTGTAAATGGTCTTCCCGCAAGCTCATTGAGTGCTGCAAGGACTGCCGCGCCGTCGGTGCTGGAGCCGCCAAGACCTGCTTCGAGCGGGATATGCTTCGTAATATCTATATCCGCTCCGAATGGTCTCCCGTACATTTTCCTGAACAGTTTCCAAGCCTTGTATGCGATGTTGCACCCGTCGCATGGTACGGCAGGATCATCGCACCGTATCACCGCGGTATCAGAAGCGGCGGCTGTGACAGTTATCCCGTCATACAGATCTATCCTCCGCATGACGGTGTTGAGTGTGTGATATCCGTCTTCGCGCCTGTCTGTGATATCCAGCCACAGGTTTATTTTGGCATAAGCCTTAACTGTTAAGCTCATTTATGAATTCCTTGATACGTTTGAGCGCGAGCAGGATATGGTTTATCGAGTATGCGTAGCTTACTCTGATATATCCCTCGCCGCAGTCGCCGAAAGCATCTCCCGGAACTACCGCTACCTTCTTCTGCTCGATGAGTTTGAGACAGAATTCCTGCGATGTAAGCCCGGTGGATTTTATACATGGGAATACATAGAATGCGCCCTCAGGCTCAAAGCAATCCAGTCCCATTTCGTTGAAGCCGTTGACTATCAGCTTTCTTCTCATATCATATTCGCCGACCATGTAATCTATGTCCTCGCGGCATTCCCGGAGTGCTGTCACGGCGGCATACTGGCTCACGGTGGGAGCGCTCATTATGCCGTACTGGTGGATCTTCAGCATCTGGGTGATTATCGGGGCGGGTCCCGCCGCAAATCCGAGTCTCCACCCTGTCATTGCAAAGGCTTTTGAAAAGCCGTTTATCACTATCGTGCGCTCCTGCATTCCGTCAAATTCGGATATGGAAACGTGCTTTTCGTCTCCGAAGGTAAGTTCGGAATATATCTCGTCCGAAATGACTATGATGTTCCTGCCGCGCAGGATCTCAGCGATCTTTGCGAGTTCGTCCCTGCGCATTACCGCGCCTGTGGGATTGTTGGGGTAGGGGAGTACCAGCGCCTTTGTCTTCGGCGTGATCTTTTCAAGAAGCTGTTCCGGCATGAGTTTGAACTTGTTCTCTGCCTTTGTTTCTATCGGCACCGGAATACCGTCCGCAAGTCTTATCAGCGGGTCATAGCAGACAAAGCTCGGTTCGCACACCAGCACTTCGTCTCCGGGGTTGAGCAGAGCGCGGAATGCCGCGTCGATAGCTTCCGAACCTCCGACGGTCACGATTATCTCGTGTTTCGGATCGTATTCCACGTTTATGGTCTCTTTCAGGTATCCGGCGATTCCCGCACGGAGGTTTTCCAGTCCGGAGTTGGAGGTGTACGCGGTCTTGCCCTTTTCGAGAGTGCGGATAGCCTCTTTTCTTATGATGAACGGTGTCTTGAAATCCGGCTCGCCCACGGACAGGCTTACCACGTCATTCATTGTGGCTGCGATATCGAAGAATTTACGGATCCCGGAGAACCTTATCGCCTGTGTCTTCTGTGAGAGTATTTCTTCATAGTTCATCACGGACCCACCATCTTTCTTTCATCGTCTTCGATAAGCGGGAACTCTATGCCCTTTTCCTTGAAACGGCGCAGAATGAAATGTGTGGTGGTGGAGAGAACGCCGTCGATAGGCGCCAGTTTATCGGATACGAACAGAGCTACCTCACGCAGATTGGTGCCGCGTATTGTCACCGACAGGTCGAAGGAACCGCTCATCAGATATACGCTGTCCACTTCCTTGTACTGCGCAAGCATGGTAGCGATCTCGTCATAGCCGCGCTCCGCCTGCGGTGAGACTTTTATCTCAATGAAAGCGGTAACGCTGTTCCGGTCAACTTCCTCCTCGTTTATAACTGCGGAATAACCTATCACCATACCGTCATTTTCAAGGTTGGCGATCTCTCTTTCGATCTCGTCGGGAGTCTTGCCGAGCATAACGGCAAGTTCCTCGTTTGTAAGTCTTGCGTTCTTGCGAAGCAGTTCAACAAGCTTGTTCATGTAGAATCTTCCTTTCTTTTGGTCCCTATATTTCAATAAAGTGTGGGCTTCGGTCCCTGAATACGGCTATTTCCGTAAACCCGCAGTCCCTGGCTATGGATATGCCGGTCTCAATACCTTTTCCGAGGTCTTCGGTCCTGTGGGCATCGGAGCCTATGGTGAGTATGCGGCCTCCGAGTTCTCTGTATCTTCTTACAAGCTCAGCGTCCGGCATTGTCCTTCCGAGTTTCTGCCGAAGACCGGACGTGTTTATCTCAATACCCCTGTCATTGCGGACAAGCGTGCGGAATATCTCGTCTGTGATGACGCTCCACCGCGACAGATCAACATTTATCCCGTATTCTCCGACTATATACCGCAGCGGATAGGTGATATGAGCCATTACATCGAAATATCCCTGTTCCGCGGTCTCCAGCAGTTCCCGGAAGTATATATCCAGAAGTTCCACAGGGTCGTACTGCGTGAGATCCAGAAAATAGAAGTCATCGTATCCCCGGATATTGTGTATGGAGCCTATAACGAAGTCATAAGCGTTCTCTTTCAGCAGTGCTTCCGCCTTTTCCGGTTCATGCACCGCCTGTCCGAGTTCGACACCGTACAGAAGCTCCGTCTTGCCCTCATATTTCAGCCGGAGTGCCGGTATCTGCTCTTTTGCGCCGTTTACGGTCGCTTCGAGGTCAAAATCCGGATCCGCATGGCCGCCGAGGTCAACGTGGTCTGTGAGGGCATAATACTCAACTCCGAGTTCCACAGCTCTCCGAACCATTTCCTCCGCGCTGCTCACTCCGTCAAACGAAAGCGTACAGTGGGTGTGCAGGTCAAAAGGTATATTCATTTCCGCACCCCTCCGGTTCCGCATACTTTCTTATATTATACTATATTTTTCAAAATTTGTCTATAAGATATTTACATTTTCTGAAAAATATAGTATAATATATTCTGTAACTGCAATACAGCCACAAAAGAAAGGAAACAATGATATGAGAGCAGTAGTAGCGGTAATAGGAAAAGATACGGTCGGCATTCTCGCAAAGGTAAGCGCGATATGTGCCGAGGCAAATGCGAATATAATGGACGTGACACAGACGATCATGCAGGATCTGTTTGCGATGACCATGCTTATCGATATCACAAAGTGCGAAAACGAGTACAGCGCCCTTGCGGACAAGCTTACAAAGTGCGGCGGGGAAATGGGGCTCCAGATCCACGTGATGCACGAGGATATCTTCAACGCGATGCACAGGATATGAGAGGTGCGGCTATATGAGACTCAGCTCGAATGATATACTCGAAACGATAAAGATGATACAGGAGGAGAACCTCGATATCCGTACCATAACCATGGGTATCAGTCTTCTCGATTGTATCGACAGTGATATAGACAAGTCATGCGCAAAGGTGTATGACAAGATGATGCGCCTTGCCTGCAATCATGTCAGGACCGGCGAGGACATAGAGAAGCGCTACGGTATCCCGATCATAAACAAGCGCCTTTCCGTAACTCCGATAGCAATGCTTGCCGCGGCAGCAAACGGCAGCCCCGTGAAATTCGCGCAGACCCTCCAGAAAGTTGCCGACGAGACAGGCGTAAATTATGTCGGCGGCTATTCCGCTCTTGTGCAGAAAGGTTTTTCGGCGGGCGACAAGGAACTCATCGAGAGCATACCCGAGGCTCTGTCCGTAACAACAAAAGTCTGCTCTTCGGTAAATGTCGGTTCCACCAAGGCAGGTATCAATATGAATGCCGTCGCACTCATGGGCAGGATAATAAAGCAGGCGAGCGAAGCCACAAAGGACGATCACTGCTTCGGTGCCGCAAAAATAGTTGTATTCTGCAACGCGGTCGAAGATAACCCGTTCATGGCGGGCGCGTTCCACGGAGTAGGAGAGCCGGACTGTGAGATCAATGTCGGGGTCAGCGGACCGGGCGTGGTGCGTGCCGCTATCGCCAAAATGCCTGATGCTCCCATAAACGAGATCGCGGATACTATCAAAAAGACAGCGTTCAAGGTTACGCGTATGGGTCAGCTTGTCGGGACCGAAGCCAGCAAGATGCTCGGCGTTCCCTTCGGAATAGTCGATCTGTCCCTTGCCCCCACCCCTGCGGTAGGTGACTCTGTGGCGCATATCCTTGAGGAAATGGGTCTGGAAAGCTGCGGCGCATACGGAACTACCGCGGCACTTGCTCTGCTGAACGATGCGGTCAAGAAGGGCGGCGTAATGGCGTCTTCACGTGTCGGCGGACTTTCCGGCGCGTTCATTC
>CAMVGH010000034.1 GCA_947166945.1 uncultured Clostridia bacterium | reverse complement strand
AAAGAGATCGAGATACAGGATCATTTCCGCCTGTTCAAACTCCGGTACAAGAATAAGGAATGCATACACGCAGTCGTAAAGCCGCAGCTTATAAAAACGGACAAAATAGGTAACATAGAGCTTTCCGATGCAGTGAAGCAGTCGGAGCGCGGCAGATCGGAGCTTGATATCGTTAGCCGTGAATATGTTCCCGGCGATGACCGCCGTTTCATAAACTGGAGTCAGTCCGTAAGAACAGGGACACTTATGACAAGGACGCTTACCGGCTCGGATCATCAGGAAGCAGCCTTTATCATTGACACTTTCAGATACAGCGCCGATCCGGCGGTTTTTCTTCCCGCCGAAAACAAGATACTTGAGACCGCACTTGCAGCGGCATATCATTTTTGCCGGAACGGTATCAGAGTCGCGGAATATCATATTGCCGGGGAGCTTGTGCAGCTCACTGCCGACAGTGCGCCGAGATTTGAGGAGTTTTATGAAAGCGTCTCGGAGACGATGTTCGACAACCGCAATGACCACAGACATCTGTATGACGCTGTCACCCGCTGTCCGGATATATTTGAAAGCGCGGTGGTGTTCATTGTCCTGTCGGTATGGGACGAGATCACAGACGCTCTTCTGAAACAGCTTGAAGCAGGCGGGCTTTATACTGTGATATGCTTTGTAGGTGACAGCGAAAGTGACCGTCCCGACCTGTCCGACCATAAGAACTGCGGGCTTGTTATGCTCTCGCCTTATGAGGAACTGACGAAGGGGGCGGGAGAATGAGCATACTGTATGATATAATAATTATCCTTCCCTTTTCATTGCTAACGGTAATTCTTTTCGGCTCTTATGCCGGAATGCCGGAGGACAGCGCCGCAGGCTTTGTCATCTGCCTTGCTCTTTCTCTGCTGATAATATTCCTGTGCGGTATGAAGCGGAAAAACCGACTCCGCGGTATCTGTACTGCCGCAGTATTCATCATCGTGCTGGCGATAGCCGCGGGAGAAGAGAACCGGCAGCTTTTCATAGAGGAATACCTGTGGGTGCTGCACATCATATTCCTCTCTTCGGCGGCGCTTATCGCCGGTATCCTTGCAGCGCGCAATATATGGGTAAGGCGAATCGCCGCAGCCGCACTTGTGATTTATGCAGCCGCGGAAACAGTGCTTTCGCGGGAGATAAGCAAAGAAGCATTTGCACTGATATGCTTCATTGTCATCGTCCGTATTGCCGAGGAGATTCAGCGCAGATGGGTAAAATCCGGAAGCCCGGACATAAAAGCGCACATAACGGGCATATCCCCGATATTGCTCGCGGTGTGCATTTCCGTATATCTTGTTCCCGCACCCGCCGAGCCCTACGACTGGCAGTTCGCCAAAAACATATACAGCGGAGCTTCCTCCCTTTTTGGCAGGATCTACGGCTATCTTACCCACCTTTCCGACGATTACGGAAGTATCGGTTTTTCCGACAGCGGCTCCTTTCTCGCGGGACTGCAAGGAAATGACGAGGTAGTCCTGCACATCGAGACCGGAAATCCGTCAGTTAAAGAAGTCCGGCTTGCCGGCTGCATCAGCGGTGATTTCACGGGTCGGGAATGGATATTCGATACCGGAACGGAAAGCAGTTACAGAATGACGGACACGGCGGAGACTGCCTGTGCTGTCAGGAAATACGCAGGAGCCGCACAATCCGATCTGCTCCAGAATACCAATATGTACTTTGAATCCTTTATGTACAATACGAAGTACATTTTCTCTCCCGGGAAGATAAGGCTTGAGAAAACGAAAGAAAAACTTCCGGGAATAAGCGAAAGGAACGGCAGCATTATCTCCGAGCAGCGTCTCGGCTATAACGACAGCTATCTGATCTCCTGCTATGTGCTTAATTACGGCTCACCCGATCTTCCGGAGCTGCTGAATAATGCGGAACCGATCACCGAAGCAGAGTGGGATCAGACAGCGAGGGCGGAGAACATTTTTGGTAAAGACGATTACTCTTTCGCGGATTATCTGGATCACAGCTCCGATATATACGAAAAATACTGCCGTCCGCACGGCTTGTCTGAACGCGCGAAAGCAGTCATTGACGAGATAAAAAACAGCTCGGACAGCAGATACGGGAGAGCGAAGAAGCTTGAAGCTTATCTGAAAAAGCTGGAGTATTCCACAGATACCGGAGCCCTGCCCGATACCGTCACGGACGCGGGGAGCTTCCTCGATCATTTCCTGTTCACATCAAAAAAAGGCTGGTGTATGCACTTTGCCACAGCGTTCGTGCTTATGGCTGACGAAATGGGCATGCCCTGCCGATATGTGCAGGGCTATACTGCCAAGCGCGATATCAGCGGAGATATGATCGTGAAACAGAGCAATGCCCATGCCTGGCCTGAGGTCTATTTCGACAATGTGGGCTGGGTGGCATTCGAGCCTACTCCGGGCTTCGCTGTTCCTGCCGGCTGGGGCAGATATGAAAATACCGCAAATGCGGAGAATGAGATGATTGACACGGATACCGGTGACGACACCGCCGAAGAGAGCGAAACAACCGAGGAATCGTCACAGACAGGCATCGATCCGATGATCTTCATTATTCCCACTGCGGCAGTCGCCGGATCTCTGCTGTTCTTCTGTATCGTCAGCCGTTTCGGTTCCCGCAGAAGGTACGAACGAATGAACCCGCAGGAAAAATTCACACACCTCACACAACAGGATCTCCGTCTGCTCGGTCTGCTCGGATTTCCGCGAGAAAACGGCGAAACGCTGTCGGAATATCATGATAGGATAATGCGCTCCGAAAGACAGGATATAAAGGAGCAGATCGGATTTATCCCGCTTTATGAAACGGTACTGTACTCCGACAGAGAGATCACAGCCGCAGACATCGAGCCGTCTGAAGCCGCGCACAATGCTCTTCGCGAACTCGTAAAAAAAAGCAGCCTGAGATCCGGACTGATGCTGATGCTCCGGGATCAGTGACAGCTTGTTCGGTGAACGGATCACGAAATGGAGTTGTCATATAAAAGTGCACATGGTGAGAGATGCTGTGGCTTCAGAAAGATTCTGTTCTCTGTGTAGCCGCATCTGATTTTTATGAAGTTGATGATTACATAAGAGATTATCAGGAGTTTAAGTCATTTATTGATTAAGGAGGAATCAGCATAATGGGTTATGCTAAAAAAATCAGAAGTATAATTAGCGGTTCAAAAGAAGTAAAGGCCTCATCCGCTTATGTAATTTGCAGCGTGCTCCAGAGGTGTTTGACCTTTATCACTTTACCTTTATTCACCAGAATACTAACAACAGATGAATATGGAATAAGCACAGTATATACTTCAACGATGGCTGTTGTAATTATATTTACAACACTGAATCTTTCCTATGGCTCTTTTTCTCCGGCAATGATGAAGTTTGAGAAAGATCGAGAAGGATATATATCGGCTGTCAATGCAATCTGTAGCATATTTACATTGGCATATTTTCTTATTTATTTTCTGTTCCGCGATTTTTGGAATGGATTGTTGGATCTTCCGACCGAACTAATGATTCTGATGGGATTTGAAATGCTTTTTAATACTGCTATACAGTTCTGGATGGGAAAGGCAAGATTTGAATACAGGTATAAACCGTTTGTGGTCATAACGCTACTCATCTATATTTTGGAAACTGCATGTTCTATTGGAGCTGTATTACTACTCCCTAATAAAGGTGTTGTTAAGGTTATTGCCAATGGTGTTGTTATATGTATCATAGGTCTGATTATAATGACACATTCCTTTGTACGGGGGAGAAAACCTTTTAATAAGGAGTATTGGAAATATGCTTTGTCTTTTAATATACCGCTGATTCCGTATTATCTGTCGCAGATCATATTCAATCAATCTGACCGTCTTATGATTAACTCTATGACCGGTCGTAGTGATGCCGCTATGTACGGGGTCGCCTACTCACTGGCATTCATTTTAACATTTGTATTAAATGCCATTAATAATTCATATGTTCCATGGATGTATAGGAAAATCAAGGAAAACGAGTTTCAGGATAATAAAAAGGTATCACTTATTATTGCAGCTATTATGGCAGTACTCTTGTTAGGCGTTATTGCATTGGCTCCGGAAATTATTTTAATAATGGCCGGAAGTCAATACACAGCTGCCGTTTGGGTTGTTCCGCCGGTATCAATGAGCCTCTTATTGTTGTTCTATGCACAGCTTTTCATCAATGTAGAGTTTTATTTTGAAGAGAAGTATAAGTTGGTTGGGGCATCAATATTGGCGGCTGTTGTGAATATCGTATTAAACTACTTCGGTATTAAGATATTTGGATTTGTGGCTGCTGGATACACAACATTGATAAGTTACATTCTTTTCGCTGGATGCAATTATCTGGCAATGAGGAAAGTGTGTAAAGATAAGGGCATTGAAGATAATTTATATAACTATAAGATGTTGATATTGCTTTTCTTGGCCTTTGCTGTTACGGGATTTATATTCACAGCATTATACCAATATAGATGGATTAGACTTGGGATAATAGCTGTTGTAGTTCTCATTCTGTTAATATTTAACAAAAAAATACTAACAGTGATGAAAAGCGTTCTAAAGAAAATTAAAGAATAGGGTGTTAAATATGAGTATAAGTGAATTACCAAAGCGTGCAGTAAATAAAATGTATCGGATTATATCAGCGCCGATACTTGATATAAAAGCCCGGAAAAATTTGAAAAATATTAAGAATAAAAAAACAAAGAAAGATAGAATAAATGTCCTGTTTATTGTTCAAATGCCGGAATTGTGGGATAAGCAAAAGAGGGTATTTGAATTGATGAAAGACAATGAAAGGTTTGAACCGAGGCTTCTTATAGTGCCCAAGTATGATTTCATCAACAGTCGGATTGGGAGCTATGGTGAAGAGCTGGATTTCTTTTCTTCATTCGATGAGCATGCTGTATGTGTAAGCGATATTAATGATTATGAAGTTTTCCTTCGTAATTATGATTATGTTTTTTATCAGAGGCAATATAATCATTATCTTCCTAAATTCTTATGGAACGATACTGTAATTAAATATACAAAAACGTGCTATATCCCTTATGCTACGCCGGATTTAAAAAAGACCGGTTTGTACGAAAAAGAATTTTATAGAAACATATATTTGGGTTTTTTGGAATCTGAATATGCTAAAAAAATATTGATTAATAAATTTGACAAGAATGTAGGGAATGGCATTCAGAAATTTGTTTTTAAAGGATATCCAGCATTTGAGGAAATGCTGACTCAGAATTCAGAGTATTTGGCGTATCGCGTTCTATGGACGCCAAGATGGTCGTACGACTCGATCGTAGGCGGAAGTCATTTTTTTGAATATTATAAACATATAAACCAATACGCAAAGGAGAATTCAAACCTGAGTGTATGCATCAGACCTCATCCAATGATGTTTGAAAATTTTATTAAAGAAAACAGAATGAATAAAAATGATGTAGATGCGTATATAAAGGACGTGCAAAGCTCTGGTGTAAGTATCGATGACAATAAAAATATAAACGATACATTTCAAAATACAGATATACTTATATCTGATAGATCATCTATTATTCCAATGTTTTTTTTAACTGGGAAACCAATTGTTTATTGTCCGTTTGATTTAGAGTGTAGTTATTTATTTGAAACAATAATGCCAGGGTTATACATAGCTAACAAATGGGATGACTTGAGACATATATTAGATCATCTAATAGAAGGTAAGGACGAACTAAAAGAAATACGATGCGAAATAATACAGAAGTATTTTATATCGAATATTAATGCCTCACAAAACATTGTTGATACCATTTATTCTGATTATTATGAAGGAGCGAAGCTATGAAAAAAGTAATTACAGTCGGAGTCTTCGATTATTTCCACTTAGGACATCTCCGTCTTTTTGAAAATGCGAAAAAGTTGGGTGATTATCTGATTGTTGCTGTTCAAGATGGAGATTGCATCCTAAAGACAAAACCTGATGCCAATGTGCTTTACACAACTGAACAGCGGATAGATCTGGTAAAGGCTCTCAGAGTTGTCGATGAAGTTATTACATACCAAGATGTTGACAAAACCTTACCAGAAGTTGATTTTGATGTATTCGCAATCGGTGGTGATCAGAATCATGCTGGCTTTCAAAGAGCAGTAAAATGGTGCGAAGATAATGGTAAAGAAGTAGTTCGACTTCCGAGAACCCCAGGTATCTGTTCGTCAGTAATAAAGGAGCAATTAGAGAGTTTAAAGTAGTCTGGTGGAGTACAAAAAGGGGCGGTATCTTGCTTAGTCCGAGAGTAATCCTTTTGGTTGAAGAGATTACTAGTATAATTTATCCTAATTAGCTATACAATTTAAGAGAATTGTGCTATAATGGAGGTTTGTTACTTTATAAGAAGAAATTTTTTCGCGTGCTGTCAATTCAGTACGGTCGGAATTCTTCTGACATTTTGTCATAAGAAAAACCTGTGTATAAAAAGATATACTCTAACAGCGTGCTGATAACTCCGTCCGCATTTTCATTCCTGTCCCAGCCTTTCCGAAAGCGAGAGCACCGCCTCACAGAACACAGACTGTCTCAATGTTGTCAGCGGCGGGTCGCCTTCTCTTATACGCATGGTACGTCTTATTTCCTTTGGAATAACGACCCGTCCCAGATCATCTATGCGTCTGACTATTCCTGTTGCTTTCATATATATTTTTTCCTTTCAGTGCATTTATCTGCGGGAGCATTTTGCTCCGTTGGCATTATTATCTGCACTGTTACTGAAAAATATTCCGCCGGAAATATGAATTTTAAACATAACGAAGAAGACCATTCTGTTATCCCTGACATATCACCGGATATCTTCTTTGTATCCTGACCCAAAAGAGAGCCTGAACACATTTGCGGGAAACTTTTACAGCAAATTTAAAAAAAAGTTGCAAAATAAACAGGAATATGCTATAATATAATATAATATAATATCAAATAAATCACAAGCGAGGTACTTTCTATATGTGTGGAATAGTTGGATTTGCCGGACATCATCAGGCCGCACCGATACTGCTCGACGGTCTGTCAAAACTTGAATACCGCGGATATGATTCCGCAGGGCTTGCGGTTCGCGACGGTGAAAACCCTGCTGAGGTCGTAAAGGCTGTCGGAAGACTTAAAAATCTCGCCGAAAAGACAGACGAAGGAAAAGCTCTCCCCGGCTGCTTCGGCATAGGACATACCCGCTGGGCTACACACGGCGAGCCTTCCCGCACCAATGCTCACCCCCACGTATCCGGGAACTGCACCGGAAGCGGCTCCGGAAAGGTCGAGTCCGAGGTTGTCGGGGTTCACAACGGCATTATTGAAAACTACAAGGAACTGAAAGAAAAGCTCGAACGCCACGGATATGTGTTTTACAGCGAAACAGACACAGAAGTCGTTGTAAAACTCGTTGACTACTACTACAAAAAATATATACATACCCCTATCGACGCTATTGCGAAGACAATGGTCCGTGTGCGCGGTTCATACGCCCTTGAACTGATGTTCAACGATCACCCCGGTGAGATCTGGGTAGCCCGCAAGGACAGCCCCATGATCATCGGCACAGCAGACAACGAAACTTATGTTGCCTCCGATGTACCGGCTATTCTTAAATATACCCGCAGCGTTTATTATATCGATAATCTGCAGTGCGCAAAGATCACCCCCGGCGAAGTGCATTTCTATGACCTCAACGGTGATGAAGTGACACTTGAGCCAACCGAGATCAAGTGGGACGCAGAAGCTGCCGAAAAAGGCGGCTATGAACACTTCATGATAAAAGAGATATACGATCAGCCCAAAGCTGTCGGTGATACTCTCACGTCTGTTATACATGACGGTAAGATAGATCTCTCGGAAGTTGGTCTTTCCGATGATGAACTCAAAGAAATAAGCTCCGTAACTATGGTCGCCTGCGGTTCTGCATGGCACGTAGGTATGGCTCTTCAGTACGTTATAGAAGATCTTACGCGTGTGCCTGTACGGGTCGAGCTTGCGTCTGAGTTCAGATACCGCAATCCTATCCTTGATCCGAAGCAGCTTGTCATTGTCATTTCCCAGTCCGGAGAGACAGCCGACACTCTCGAAGCACTCCGGCTCGCAAAAAAACATGGCATAAAGACGCTCGCTGTCGTGAACGTTGTCGGTTCGTCAATTGCACGCGAGGCTGACAACGTCTTCTACACCCTTGCAGGTCCTGAGATAGCCGTTGCGACTACAAAAGCATACAGCGCACAGCTCGCCGCGCTCTACACATTTGCTGTCCAGCTCGGTTTTGCAAAAGGTACGTTTGCTCAGTCTGATTATGAAAGATACATCTCCGAGCTGAATACTATTCCCGCAAAGATCTCCAAAATACTTGAGGATAAGGAACGCCTCCAGTGGTTTGCATCGAAATTTGCCCACAAGCATGATGTATTCTTCATAGGTCGCGGTATAGACTATGCCGTATCTCTTGAAGGCAGTCTGAAAATGAAAGAGATAAGCTATATCCACTCCGAGGCTTACGCTGCCGGTGAACTCAAACACGGCACTATCAGTCTTATCGAGGACGGAACACTCGTTATCGGCGTACTTACACAGAATGAACTGTACGAAAAGACCGTCAGCAATATGGTCGAATGCAAATCACGCGGAGCTTATCTCTGCGGTCTTGCCACATACGGCAAATATGAAGTTGAAGATCACTGCAACTTTGTGACCTATGTCCCTACCATAGACACACACTTTGCCGCAAGTCTCGCGGTGGTACCGCTGCAGCTTCTCGGTTACTACATAGCTGTTGCCCGCGGACTTGATGTTGACAAACCAAGAAATCTTGCCAAGAGCGTCACTGTCGAATAATAAATATACCGTAATATTAAAACCCGTCGGTTCACAGCAAACCGACAGGTTTTTCTTTTATCCTATCTGAGCGACATATCTATCGGACGTCACAGGGTACCCCGCGTTTTTTGGCGGATTTTTCGGAGTACATTCGCATATCAGCCTCGCTGAACATCTTCGAGAATTTTTCATTTCCGTCGGAATTGTACGCTCCGACACTTGCGGATACTTTGTACGGACGGTCGGAAGTATCGTTATATCTGGCAAGGTTTTCGTGGATCATACTACGTATTTTCTCCTCATCTACCCTGCCCTGAATAAGTCCGATAAGTTCGTCACCGCCGTATTTAGAACAGATACCGTTCCCACATGCTTCCGCAAGAGCCTGTGAAACACGGTAGATCGCATTATCTCCCTCGGTATGCCCGAATGTATCATTTATGTATTTAAGACCATCAAGATCACATATAACAAATGTAAGCTCTCCGTGAGGAGCTTTCATTATACGTTCAAACTCCATATCAAATCCCTTGCGGTTATACAATCCGGTAAGGTCGTCATACTTATACATATCCTCAATACGTTTCTGAAGAAAATGCTGATAGTGCATATCGCGGAACGCGCTTACCGACGAATTGATACATGAACGGATCTGTCCCATTTTCAGATAATTTGTCTTATCTATATCAGTATAGTAGAAACAAAGAAAGCCGAGCGGGACATCAATGCTGTTGATCGCTGTAAAGACAGCCGGAAAACCGCAGTAAAGGATCCCGTCTATATCGGGAGCCACATCATCTGTATTGAACGACCTGTCCTTCCCGATATATGAAGTACGGTGATCATAAAGGATCCGAAGATCTTTTCCGTATGTATCATGTACAACATTTTTCAGAGGATCCACAGACGGATCAAGACATTCAGAGTTCAGCACACACATCATGTTATAGAACAGGTCGTTACGCAGTCTTTCCTCAAGCATGTCAACCGTGTCACTTCCGCTGGAGCCGGCAGCTATCGACTGAAGATGACGGTATTCGTCCTGATAACGGTAGTACATATTGTTCAGTGTCATCATTCGCTTTGCGGCATCAATACTGGTAACATCGCAGCATCCGCATGATTCGGATACGACTACTTCCGGTTTAAGAACTGCGTCATCGGTATGTCCGTCCGCCCCGCAACGTACAACTGTCCTGCCCGCAAGATATCCGAGCTTTATGAAATCGCACTTTGACGATGTGATCTTAGGTGAATTGAACTGTATCTCCTTTATCCCGTCAAATCCGGTAACTATCACATCTTCCGGAATTCTTATACCATGTTTGTTGAGTGTTTCGCATACACTTATTGCCATTACGTCATTGGCGCAGATCACCGCTTCGGGTATATGTCCGCTCTCTATGATCTTTTCCGTCGCGGCAATGGCGGGCATAGACCAGAAATCGCCGTAACTGATACGGCTGTCGTCAAACGGGACACCGCACTCTGAAGCGACCCTTCTGACTGTATCTATACGCACCTCGGAAAACTCCGAATCTTTCAGTCCGGCGATCATGTGTATATCCTTTACACCGTGATGCTCAATAACATGACGCACTACTGACTCAAACCCAGCCTCATAATCGAAGCGTATGCTTATGCTCCCTTCCCTGCGGCTGTCTACTGAGAAGGTCGGTATGTCGTGTTCACGGCAGTTCAGATATATTTTATCCTTGACTTCTTCGTCATAAAGGCTGTTATCCACAACGAGCACCGCATCTGTGATATTGTAATTTATAAGTTCAAAGACACTTGCCTCGCCCTTGTCGGAACGGGTATGAAAATAGAGATCACCGTCGGTCGCATACACAAACAGGCGCCAGCCATACTCGTTGAGTGCATTGTTCAGACCTTCTATCAGATCACGCCACTGATCTTCATATATTTTTGCCGCACACAATGCGGCTATCTTATATCCTTTGAACACTTTTTGTTACCCCGTTGTACAATTAAACTGAATTATATATACGGATATTATATCATAGTTTTTACATTTTGTAAAGCATTACAAACAATTTTTATTTCTTCCTCTCATTGAAGCAAGTATTTTCATCTGTTCGTCATCAAGCCTCCTGATCGTTTCCGCGCTCCTGCATCTTGCAGCACCGTGTATAAGACCCCAGAGCAATGCACTGACGATATTCATGAATAACAGTATATACCAAAGCATGATCTTACCTCCCCAGCATCATCTGTATTAATATATTATTCTGCCCGAAGATGTACATATTATACAAATTGTGCAGTCATGCTTGACAAATATTTGCGTGAATGTTATAATTAATATGCACTCAACAGCTGCCTTTTGGCAGTTGTTGTTCCGAAATCCGCAATGCGGACTTCGGAAAGCGACGGTACTGCCCTGAATTTCATTATTTTATATTTTCGGAGGGAATTATGAGTAATTTTATCCTTTCATGTGAATCAACGGTGGATCTTCCCTACTCCTATCTTGTCGAACGTAATATCCCCGTTATTTTCTATAAATATACAGTTGACGGCGTTCAGTACACGGACGATCTCGGCAAAGACCCGGATTCTCTTCCGAATTATTACAAACTCCTTGCCGGCGGTGCTATCCCCGCCACCTCACAGATCAACACTTACGAGTATGAACAGTTCTTTGAGGAACAGCTTCAGAAAGGCGACCTTATCCATGTCACATTAAGCTCCGGCATAACCGGTTCATACGCGAACGCTGTTACCGCAGCCGAAAATCTGAAAGAGAAATACCCCGACAGAAAGATATGCGTCATCGACTCGTACGGTGCGTCTTCCGGATTCGGTATGCTGATAGATACTGCCGCAGACCTGCGCGACGACGATATGACTTTTGAATACACAAGAGACTGGATACTCAACAACCGACTGAATATCCATCATCAGTTCTATTCGATCACCATGGATTATTTCAAGCGCAGCGGACGCGTTTCAGGACCTGCCGCCGCGATCGCCACCATACTGAATATCTGCCCGATGATGCGTTTCGACAGCAAGGGCAAGATCATAGCCTATGAAAAGGTACGCGGCATAAAGAATGTTATCCGCAAGACAGCCGAAGCAATGCTTGACCACGCAGACAACGGACACAATTATTCCGGCAAATGCTTTATCAGCCATTCCAATTGTCCGGACGCTGCCAAGGAACTCAAAAGCATGATAATACAGAGCTTCCGGAAGCTGAACTCCGACGATATCAGGATATTTGATATCGGTACAATAATCGCATCACATACCGGTCCGGGTACCCTTGCTCTGTTCTTCTTCGGAGATGAAAGAAAATAAAAATACAGGATCGCTGTATCCTGTTATCGGCTGAAAAACAAAAAAAGCACCGCCGGCGCGAATATTTCCGCGCCGGCGGTATTGCTTTTATAAGAAAACCATAATTTCCGTTTGTTTACTTTCTCTTTCTTGCTGCTGCCACAACACCGGCAGACGCGAGCATAACTGCCGCTGCGCCGAATATATCCCCGGTGCCTGTTGCAGGGTTTCCGCCGTTCTGTGCTGTTGTTACAGCGGGAGCTGCATCAGCCACAGCTGCGGGAGCAAGTGTTTCGTCATTAGAGAATGTAAGTGTGCCAAGTGTAACGCCATGACCCATGAAAGCCATACCTGCTGTCTGTAAATGCTCAAGCTCATCTGCGGGGATCATGAACTTGAGTTCTGTCTGACCGGGTTCAACGGGATAAGAGTCGCCGCCCTCGGAAAGAGCCGGACCTACAAGTGTGCTGATGAACGGCCAGCCCGTATCGTTAATCATGGGCTTTACGCACCAGTAGTTGTGTCCTTCTTTTTCAGCAAGGGACTCATCGACCGTGAAGGTAAGTGTGAATACAGAATCGGGTGTTGCATCTTCAAATTCATCACCCGGAACAGTGGTACTTACGCTCCAGCCTGTCTTGAGGTCCTTGTTGAGGTCGTACGCTGCTGCGCTTACTGCGAGCGCGGATACTGCGACCGCTGTTGCCGCCGCTGCTGCTAAAATCTTTCTGATACTCATAATGATCGTCCTTTCGTTATATGATTTCGGGTTTTTGTTCCCCTTCAGTAATTACAATATACCACAAAAGAACGAACATTTATATCATATTTTTAATATTAATATCAATATTTTATTTTCCGATCAAAACCGTCACCTATAACAACACTGTATTGATAAACACGTCCCGATCATCATGTCACGCCTGCCGCAGAATTCCTGTCTCCCCAGCGGGTACGGTAGAAACGCTCACGGTATTCTCCGGGAGTTGTTTTGGTAAAGGATTTGAATACATATATGAAATGGCTCTCGGTACCGAACCCGAGATACTGCGAGATATCCGAACAAGGATAATCCGAGAATTTCAGAAGATTTTCCGCCGCTTCAACTTTCTTTCCGAGAATATACTGCTTTATCGTTGTACCTGTTTCCTTCCGGAACAGTTTGGAAAGGTACGGCGCACTCAATCCGGTGATGTCCGCAAGATCGTCGAGAGTTATCTTTGAATGGAGATTGTCATAGATGTAATCTATACAGACGACAACAGGACGCGAAAGAACTTTCTTCTTATGGAGCTTGTTCATACGATGAACATAGGTGTCAACTACTTCACGGTGGATAGCATCGACCTCACTCAGGCTGCTGCATTTGTCAACACGCTGTATGTAGATATCACTGAGATTGTAGGCTTCTTCCATGGGAAGACCACCCTCAATGCAATAACGGGTTATGAAGGCAATGGTGATAACAAGGTGGTATTTCAGATTTCGGATCGGATCATCGCTCAGTTTTCCGAGGCCTTCACTGTTCAGGGGCTTGAAAAGCCGTTTTGTTTCTTCGATATTCCCCATTTTTACGCTTTGATAAAACTCCATTTCCCTGTCATACGACAGGTGGGTTATCATATATTCGCGATTGCGGAATTCTGTTTCGGAAAGCAGCTTCGCCATATCTGATGCCATTTTTGTCCCCCAAAAAATTTTATATTATTATTATAATAATAGTATATCACATTCCATGGGATAATGCAACAAAATTTTGAAATAAAAGTTAATTTTCCGATATTTATTTTTACCCTACCGTGTTATAATAGCATCATAAAGGCACTGTGCCTCTCAGAACGTCGATCTTACAGAAAGGGAACGAAATTTATGAAGAATAAGAAATTATTATCAGCAGCACTCGCTCTTACCTGCATCGTTTCAGCCGGTTCGTGTGCAGGAAATAACTCCAACAGCGGAGCAAGACCGGAATCACAGGCTGCGACAACTACTACAGCCGCAGATACGGCAGCCACGACCCCTCCCGCAACTCTCAAGGAAGAGGATAAGGCAGTCATCGAAGAGATACAGACGGACCTCCCGGTACTTGAAAACGGAACTATCCGCCTCCTCGCAAACTTTGACCTCAACCCCGCAGCAGGCAAGCCCAAGGGGGTCGCGCTTGAAATGTTCGAGACAAAATGCAACGGCAAAGTTGAATCCATAATATGCTCGTGGGACGACAGATATGACAAGCTCTCCACAATGGTTCTCGCGGACGACGCACCCGATATGTTCAGCGCCGCAGACCTCGATATCTTCCCCGGCAACGTTATCGACGGAAAATTCCAGGCAATGGACAATTATGTTGACTATGATTCAGAACTCTGGGCTCCTATGAAACACGTCAATGATATGTTCAGCATAAAGGGCAAGCACTATATCGGTGCCACTTCCACAGATGTCGGCGTTGTAGTGATCTACAACAAGAAGACCATCGAAGAATACGGACTTACCGATCCGGCAAAGCTTCTTGAAGAGGGTAACTGGACTTGGGATACATTCCGTGATATGATGACGGTGTTCTGTGACAGATCCGACGAAAGATTCGGCATAGACGGCTGGGAATTTGAAAACGCATTTGCAGTAACTTCCGGTGTTCCTTACGTGGATTACATGGACGGCAAGCTCGTAAGCAATCTCACTCACCCAAGCATCGTAAAAGTACAGGAATATATGCTGGATCTCAAGAGAAACGATATGCCTGTTCCGAAGGGCGAATACGGCTGGACTGTTCACCCCGAGAAGATCGCAAACGGCAAGACCCTCTTCTATCCGCAGGGTTCCTACGTACTCTTTGAACCTGAAAACAAGGCTGTGTTCGGCAATCCTGATGAAGTAATGTTCGTCCCGATGCCTAAATGCACGGACGCGGACGCATACTATCTCCCCAGCATCATTAACGGATACTCTATCCCCGTCGGCGCAAAGAACCCCGAAGGCGTTGCGGCTTACCTCGACTGCGAGATGATCTGCCGCGACAGCGCGGAAGTAAGAGCTATCGAGGAAGCTCAGGTATTCGACGACTACGGCTGGACACAGGAAATGTATGATATGCTCCTCAAAACCCGTGAACTTACCGAAGCTCACCCCGTATTTGAATACTTCAAGGCAGTAAACGACGATGTTTATGACTGCGTTCTGAACCCCTCCAAGGAATCCTACAACCAGGGAACTCCGTGGTCACAGACAGTCGAGGAGATCAAGTATGAACTTCAGGCTCTGCTCGATGCTGCCAATGAAAAACTCAACAACATCTGATCTTTGATCGTATTTTGTTCCCCGAAGAGACCGTCGGACGTGAAAACGTCCGGCGGTCTTTTCTTTCGCCGATAATGCCGGCAATTGAAAAACAGCCTGCCGATATTTTTCCCGGCAGGCTGTCTGAGCTGAATATTCTGTTATACGGCAGGGGTAAATCTTACCCACTCATATTCTGCTTTAAGCGGTACATTTGCATCATTGAAAGCATTCAGCCAGCCATCAACACCTGTTCCGCACCATGCGTTCATCATTATCTTGCCGGGTGTCACAGGGATCTTCTTCTCGGCTGTGTGGACTGCTTCACCGTCAACATACCATGTGATGCTGTCCTCTTTCCACTCGAATCCATAAACGTGGAAACTCTCGGAAGCGTCAAAACCCAGTTCGTGCATATACTCATGGCCGCCTTTGCTGTCAGTGAAGTAATTGAACTGCACCTGTGTTGTGTCCTTGCCGAGTATCTCAACATCTATCTCGTCCCACGGATTGCTGTCTGACGGTCCTGTGTAGGTGAAGAATGAGGAAACCACTCCGTCATTCTTTATCGCCTTCATGCTCACCTCGTAAAGTCCGTAACCGTAGAAATCCTTGCTGCGGAATTCCCCGCCGGAATACGGTACACCGCCCTTGGGCTTCTTGTCGTTGTCAATGACGAGCTGCATCCTGCCGTCATTGAATGTCACGTTGTCCGCACGCCATGTTACATTGAACATACTTCCGTTTGACCAGCCGTCCGAAGCCTCGAACACAGACGGCATTCCTTCGGACAGATCCGCGTACATAGAACCGTCATTCTTTAATTCGGAAACCGGCTCCGGTTCTGTTTCGGCTGCTGTGGTCTCAGGTGCGGCTGCCGCAGAAGCAGCAGTTGCTGCGGCAGGTTCTGCGGGGGTATTCTGCGCCGGTGTTCCGCAGGCGCTCAGAAGAAGCGCCGCAAGAACGGCAGGAAGTACTCTGTAGTTTGTTTTCATGCTTGTTCCTCCTTGTAAGATCATATTCTGTTCCTGATGAATGTTTATTCATTATCCTTATTATAACACTTTGGTTACAGATTTAATATCGGGATTTTGTCTTATATAACATATTTTTGTTTTTATGAAATTAAATTATTGACACCAACATTAATTTTATGATATAATCTTTATAATATATTATGCTATAATTGGTTTATCAAAGGAGTTCCGATAACATCGCTCCGAATAACTATGAAAGGAATTTACCCGTATGAAAGAATTCAAAGGATACAAAAAAGGTATTGACCTCGGAGGCTGGCTCTCACAGTGTGATTACAGCAAGGAGCGCCTCGAAGGTTTCATTACAGAACCGGATATAAAGACTATTGCAGACTGGGGTGCGGATCATGTCCGTCTTCCTGTTGATTTCAATATTCTTGAGGACAGCAGCGGCGGATATCTTGAAAGCGGGTTCGGTTACATAACCGGCGCTGTTGAATACTGCCGGAAATATGGGTTGAATATCGTAATAGATCTGCATAAAACAGCAGGTTTTTCATTCGATAAGGGTGAACAGGAAACAGGTTTCTTCGACAGCGAAGCCCTCCAGCAGCGTTTTTACAGACTATGGGAACAGATCGCAAAGCGCTATGGGAATGACCCGGAACATATCGCTTTCGAGCTTCTGAATGAAGTCACCGACCAGTCTTTCAGCAAAAAATGGAACAGCATAGCAAAAGAATGTATTTCCCATATAAGAAAATACGCTCCGGATACCCCGATCCTTGTGGGAAGCTACTGGAACAACAGCGTCAGCTCGGTAAAGGATCTCGATGCCCCCTATGATGACAAGGTAGTATATAACTTCCACTGCTATGACCCCATACAGTTTACGCATCAGCATGCATACTGGGTGGACAGATTTGATGTCAGCAAGGATATGTCCTTCGAAGAGAGCGGTGCTTCCGCAGAATATTTCGAGGAACTGTTCGCTGAGGCTATCCGCAAGGCTGAAGAAAATAATACTGTCCTGTACTGCGGAGAATACGGCGTAATTGACAAAACTTCTCCGGAGGAGACTCTGAAATGGTACAAGGCTATAAATGCCGCTTTTGAAAAACACAACATCGGCAGATGCGCATGGTGCTACAAGGAAATGGATTTCGGTCTTTCCGACAAACGTCTCGACGGTGTGAGAGAAGAACTCCTCAGATACATCTGAATCTGTACAGCAAACCCCGGTATTATCGCAATACCGGGGTTTTGTTTATTGATCGTTTCCGGAGTAATCAAGACAAAGCATCGTTATATCGTCAAACGGGTCTATCATTCCGACAAATGTGTCGATCTTCTGCCTTATAAGATTGAGTCTGTCCTCAGCCGACATATCCATACCCTCGTTCAGTGACGCAATAAGCGCGTCCATGCCGAATCGCTCACCCTGTGAGCTTTTGGCTTCGGGTACACCGTCCGTATAAAGAAAGATGCTGTCCCCTGCTCCGAGCGTGATCGTCTCATCATCAAATTCCATGTCTTCCATTGCCGCAAGAGGAGGGCCGTTGTCCCCGCGTACAGTTTCATAACCGTTTCCGCGGCGTCCTACTATCGGATATTCATGTCCCGCGTTCGCATACTTTATCTCTCCTGTCCGGATATCCAATATTCCGAGCCAGACCGTAACAAACAGTCCCGAACTGTTGTTCCGGCAGAGTATGTTGTTCACCTTGGCAAGAATATGCGCGGGAGTTCCGCCGGCCATTACCTGATTTCGTATCACAACTTTCGCCACGACCATGAACAGTGCCGCAGGCACGCCCTTACCGGCTACATCAGCCATTATAAGCGCTATGTGATCCTTATCGGTGAAGAAGAAATCGTAAAAATCCCCGCCTACCTCCTTTGCGGGAGTCATTGCGGCATACAGTCCGATATCGGGTCTGTCGGGGAAATCTTTTGGGAGCATATCCTCCTGTATCTTTGCGGCAACTCCGAGTTCCGCGTTTATGCGCGCCTTGTCTTTCTTCTCTGCGGACAGATTCTTCATAAGCAGCAGTATTGAGAAAAGAAGCAGTATGAATACCACAACTACCGCAAAGATGATATAAACCACATATCTTGAAACCCTGTCCGAAATGTCGGATATCGACGAATGCGGCATCAATGTCGCAAAATTCCAGCCATGTACTCCGACAGGCGTAAGCGAGGCAAGCAGTTCGACACCGTCTTTTTCATAAATTATGATATTTTCCGTTACGTCGGAACTCTGACCGATAATGCTGAAGATATCGTGATACGATTCGTTTATATACGGGGTCCCGGGAGTATATGCAAGTACGGTCCCGTCATCATCAAAAAGTACATTGGCACTTCCGTTGCCGAATCTGATTGTATCAACAAGTGTATTCAGTATTTCTTTGGTGAACGTACCGAATACCAATCCGACAACTTTTCCTTCCTGCTTAATGGGTACAGCGAGATAAAGCACTTCATCACCGTCTTCATCTATGTATGTACTCTGTGAGACAGCTTCAGCCCCGTTCATCGCTTCCTTGAAATAATCGGTCAGCATAATATTTCCGGAAGTTCGTCCGTTATAGTTGATAGTGGCTCCGGTGGAGTTAGCTACACCTATATTCTTGAAATCTCCGATACCCTTTGTCTTCATTATCATATCTTTCATCGAGTTGTAATCTGTCAGATCCATATCGCTGAAATAACGGACCTGCGATTCAAGCATCGTGAGCTGATCGGCAAGCTTGGTATTGAATATAGCCGCGATCGCCTTAGTGTTTTCTTCCAGATACATTCTTGTATTTTCGTCAATGACAGTCGTAGTACTGTTTCCGAAGATGATCATGGAAACAGACAGATATACTGCAGAAAACAAAACAACTATTATTATATAAAGATAGGATCTCAGGAATTTTTTCATATTATTTGCTCCGATAAAAAGCCGTTCAGGTCATTAAATATACATATATTATAACATAAGATCGGATAATTTTCAAGGGTTTATCATCATTTGCATGTTTTTGCGATAACCGTACCGCGGATATACCCTTTTTCCGAAGCAAGAGTTCCCACGGCGAGAAAAGAGTTTTCCGTCATTTCAAGCACTGCCTGCTTCTCCGGACATTCCCCGGCAGGTATGCCGAATATCCGCCGTTCCGCCGGTCGGAATCCGAACTCACCTGTATGGATATACACAGCGTATTCTGAGTCTGTGTCGGCTCTGCTGTCCGTTACGCAGCATATTATGCCGTATTTCCCGCCTGACCGCAGTATCTTTGAAAGCGGCGAACGTGCGGACGTATCCCACTTTGCGGCATCTTCTATCATAAGAAGAACGGGTGGCTTTTCCGATCTCTTTCTGTCATTAAGCAATCCCGCAAGGTATCCGTTTCCTGCATTTGCGTCAATGAAATGACAGTACGTGACACCGTCATCAGACACTGTATCCTCCGTATCCGATATCTCGGCTCCGATCACTTCGATACCCTGTTTACGGGCTCCGCATATTATGGCTGAGCAGACGCTGCGGCGAAGTGCTATGTCCGTGCCAGAGAGCCGGACTGTCGGATTTTCTTGGGCAATATCGCTGAAAGCAAGCGATATTGTCTTACCGTCACACTCCGCAAAGGGGATAACTATATCCGGGCAGCACTTTCCGAACTCATTCACGACTGTCCGCAGTTCCCCGAATGTGAACAGCTTATCCTGCACTATCTCATATACTCTTCGCGATCTTCCGTTCACAGTCGCGGTACGCTGAAAAGAAAGGTCGCCGCGCTGCAGTATGCCCATTGACGACAGTGACGAGGCAAAATCATTCTGCCATATCCCGCGGCGTGCAAGCCCGTTCAGCGCCTCGACAGTGACATGGACATTGCCGCTTCTGTTCAGACTCACACCGTCTGCGCCCGACCTCAGAAAATCTTTCAGGCTGCTTACCATACGTGCATCAGGGTCTTCAGTCACCGAAAGTATCCACCTGCGCAGCATTCCGAGAAATTCTTCCGCCTGTTCCTTTACCGTGACCTCTGACAGTACAAGCCATACAGAAAGCAGTATCTGTGCCGCGAGATATGACACATAAACATTGAATTCCGACACATCTATACCGTCCGCGATCTGCTGCCATTCTTCCGGACTTATACAGTTTTTCAGGAACGCAGAACGCATGAAGTCATATATTCTGCCGAGCCTTCGCATATCATATTCTGCCGCTTCATAAGGCAGCCTGACCGCCTTTGCGGCAACACTGCCATACGCAGAAAGATTTTCCCGATCCGTCACAAATATCGTCGGCTTCCGTAAAGACGACTCAATGATACATGAGAAATATTTACCTATATTATATTTTGTTCCGGAAGCGGCATTGTACAGACGGATACGTTCATCATCAGCCTGCCTGTAATGTTTATCCACTCTGTAAAAAGCGGATATGCCCAGTATTTCCGACAGTGCGGCAAGCGCTGTATCAGGTTCAGCGGCAGTCAATAATAAAGGCGGAAACTCATTCATATACCCGACGGCTTCAAGCTCGGTCATCAGCCGGCAGCCCAGCAGAAATACCGTCTGCATATCGGCTTCTTTCAGGAAAAACTCATTTACTTCGTCACCGGATGCCGTATTTCTGAATATCATCGCTTCATCGGGGTGACGCATCTTTCCTGTTTCATCTCTGTGAAAGCTCAGATAACAGGTCTTCCCATTATCCTTTTCCTCCGATACGCTGAGCAGGTATTTTGCCGAAAGGCCCGCATTTTTCCGGCTCGTGAACCGGACATTATGCAAAGCCGCCGTATCATACAGCTTTTCCGGCTCATTTTCAAGCATTTCCCTGCTGATCAGTCCCTCTTCCGAAATATGATCTCTGCGGAACCGCGCCGAAAGATATACACGCTTCGTACCGTCATATCCGACAATAGTGCGGACTTCCGATATATCTATGAAGCCCTTGCTTATCTCCTCATAACCTGCTCTGCCGGAGCTGTTCTTTGCACGCAGTATGCTGAAACACTCCCGGGAATGGTTCACTATGACCTCTGCCTGTACAGGCGAGATATTCCACAAATCATGAAGGTCAGCGGATATGCGTTCTTCCGCGGCAGATACTGTCTCCGTACCGTAAGCGGAGGATACTGTGGGATCATCATACCGGACATCGGATATTTCAGGTGTTTCCCGCGCAGCATTCTCCGCAGATGGTATAGGCTCGGCGGGGACTATTCTGTCGGCAGGTGCGGGTACAGTATTATCCGGCTGCACCGATTCTTTCCATACAGCAGCCTGTGAAGTTTTCGGGGGTGTAGGACGCGGCATGAACGAAAAATCGTCGTCAAAGCCTATCGACCCTTCGTCAAGTCTGTAACGCTCGATATCCGAACGTGTGAACGACCCTCTGTTTACCGAACCGATACCGCGGCCGAACGGAGATGCCAAACTCCTGCCGAACTGCTTTCCGATGCTGTTTTCCTCGGTAAATTTTTCAAGTGCTTCAAGTCCGGCTCTTCGCTTTTCCTTTTCTTCGCTCATAACGTCATTCACCCCCGTTCATACACCTTATATTATTATATCAAATTATCATGATGCTGTCAAGGCGGCATTTTTCTCATGGTACGGATTTACGCGTAAAAGGCAGCCGGATCGGCTGCCTTTTATGCTATTTCAGAAGGTATTTCTTTGACCAGCCGTTTATGCGTGACAACATCTCTTCTGTATTCAGTACCCCGTATGCAAATCCTTTTTTCACAAGCTCGGGAGGTACATATTCATCATATTTCTCAAATACCGGCACTTCGTCCTTATACACAAGTTCCAGCGGGTCGAGCGGGAGCGCCGCTTCTTCCGCAAGCACCGAGAAGAAAGTCTTCGCATCGGCTTTCATGGTAAACTGCATGAAATACGGACGATACGGGTCGAGACTTCTCAGTCCGAGCCTTCCGGCACATCTGAGTTTAAGGAACCTCTCCAATGCAAGGAAAGCGTATGTTCCCAGCCACGGGAACAATGCCCACATATCTCCTCCGAGATTTATAAGCGGAAATTCCGTTATGCCCGCGTTACGGCTGTTCTGTCTTGCCTGTTCAAGTCTTATCACAGCATTGGTCATAAGGTACGGATAGCCCTTGTCCTCACACAGCACCTCCCTCATACGTTCCAGTATCTTAGTGTGAATATCTCCCGGGCAATCCCCGAAATATGCCGGTACCTTCCCCTTTACAGGTTCACAGTAAACAAGACGGCGCTTCCGGTCAAGCTCAGTCACTATCCAGACATGACCGGCTATCGCTATCTTCTCTCCCACCGGAGGGGGCATCACGAGGGTTCCCAGTTCCTGCGAATCATAACGGACTGTGAATTCCTCATTTTCCTGAAATACCGCGTAAAACCTGAACGAATTGGTCACCCGCTCACCCGTAAGTCCGACTATAAGTCCGCCCTCCTCTGTGCGCTGGATATGGTCTGTCTCTATCAGATGACGGAGGAGGATCTTGTAATCATCACGGGAGATATGACGGAAATATCTCAGTGTGAGCACACGCTGTGCAAGCTCCGCGGGAGTAAGCTCTCCGCAGGACATAAGAGTGCTCATAGTCTGATGGTACAGCAGGCTGAACGGAAGTCTGTCAAGCCTCGGCGGTTCCACCCAGCGCTCTTCCAGATAGCTCTGTATCAGCGCAATGCCCTGTATCATCTTCCACGGGACCGTCTCCGGCATCATGGTACGCGGTTCCGGCATTTCCTCCCGTATTACGAACCACATCTCCGGAGGCAGTTCCCGGCGTCCGGTACGTCCCATTCTCTGGAGAAATGACGATACTGTGAACGGCGCATCTACCTGGAATGCTCTTTCCAGCCGCCCGATATCTATACCGAGCTCCAGTGTCGCGGTAGTGACCGTTGTCAGATATACATCATCGTCTTTCATCGCTGCCTCGGCGGTCTCACGGTATGAGGCGGACAAATTTCCGTGATGTATCAGAAATCTGTCCTGCTCATGCCTTGCCTCACAGTAAGAACGCAGCGTGGTGGTCACTGCTTCACATTCCTCACGGGAATTGACGAACACAAGGCATTTCTTTCCCTTTGTATGCTCAAAAATATATCCCATACCCGGATCGGCATTCTGCGGGGCTGTGTCGGTAGGATCCTCCGGCAGCGGCAGCGCTTCGGTGATGACTTTTCCGTCGGCTGCCTGCGAACCGGCAATATAGAAATGTTCCATTGATAACCGCCACTTTGCGCCCTTAGCCTCAATGCGCGGTATAACAGTACCTCGCCCGGAGCCGTATGAAAGAAAATCTCCCGCTGCTTCGAGATCTCCTATAGTCGCCGACAAGCCTATCCGGCGCGGATCTACCCCCGCAAGCTTCGACAAGCGCTCGATAAGGCAGATAGTCTGCCCGCCTCTGTCTCCGCGCATGAGTGAATGTACTTCGTCAATGACAATGAAACGAAGATCTCCGAAGAGTTTTGGGATAGCCGAATGCTTCCTTATGAGCATGGCCTCCAGTGATTCCGGAGTTATCTGCAATATACCGGAGGGGTGCTTCATCATCTTGTCCTTGTGGGACTGTGAAACATCTCCGTGCCAGTGCCATACAGGAATATCAGCCTGCTCACATAGTTCGTTCAGACGGGTGAACTGGTCATTTATCAGTGCTTTCAAAGGTCCTATATATATCGCTCCCACAGAGCGCGGCATATCCTCATAAAACAGGGTAAGTATCGGAAAGAACGCTGCTTCGGTCTTTCCGGACGCGGTAGATGCCGAAAGCAGCACATTTTCTTCGGTATTGAATATCGCGTCACCCGCCGCAGCCTGTATCGCACGGAGGGATTCCCAGTTATTACGGTATATGAAATCCTGTATGAACGGAGCATACCTGTCAAAAATACTCATATTTCAAACTCCGCGAAACTGCTCTCTGCCGTACTCTCCTCATCTCCGCCGGAAGGCTTTGAATACTGTATCCCGCCCGATGCTATGAATTCAGAGATATTCAGGGACGGGTTCTGATATATGATATCCAGCAATTCGATGAAAT
>CAMVGH010000033.1 GCA_947166945.1 uncultured Clostridia bacterium | reverse complement strand
AACTCGAAGAATGAGCTGGAGAAGCTTATCGCAAAGCTGACTGCGGACATAAAGTCCCAGTTCCTCCAGAGCTTCAACGACATAAACGAGAAATTCAGCAAGATCTTCGTAGAGGTATTCGGCGGCGGCGAAGCGCATCTCGAACTCATGGATCCCGAGAATGTGCTTGAAAGCGGGATAGAGATATTCGCGGCACCGCCCGGAAAGCTCATAAAGAACCTGATATCCCTCTCCGGCGGTGAACAGACTATGGTAGCGATCACTATCTATTTTGCTATACTGCTGCACCGTCCTACACCGTTCTGTATGCTTGACGAGGTAGATGCGGCGCTGGACGAGATAAATGTTGTCAAGTATGTCACCTACCTCAAGCGCTTCTGCACACAGACACAGCTCATGATAATCACCCACAGGCGCGGCACCATAGAAGGCTGCGATGTGCTGTACGGCGTGTTCATGCAGGAAAAGGGAGTATCAAGGCTGATACATCAGGAACTGATAGACGAAATGGAACTGGAACTTGACTGATCTTTGAAAGGAATTGTATGGGATTTTTCAGTAAACTGAAAGAAGGACTGAAAAAGACAAAGGACAGCTTTGTCGCAAAAGTCAATACGCTGGTGAATTCGTTCACCAGAATAGATGAGGATTTCTTTGAGGAACTTGAGGAAACACTCATATTGTCCGATATCGGAGCCGTGACCGCTGAAAATATATGCGGCAGGCTGCGTGCGGAAGTAAAGCGCACCGGAACTACCGAGACAACAGCGGTCAAGGGACTGCTGAAGGGGATCATAGCGGATATGCTCCGAGGGGACAACTCCCTTGCGCTTGAAACAAAGCCGTCTGTGATACTCGTTATCGGCGTCAACGGCGCGGGAAAGACCACAACTATCGGAAAGCTCGCTCACAACCTGAAAAATGACGGGAAAAAGGTGCTTGTGGCTGCGGCGGATACCTTCAGAGCTGCGGCTATCGAGCAGCTCAATGTCTGGACAGACAGAGCGGGCGTGGATATAATCAAACGCGCGGAGGGCAGCGATCCGGCATCGGTGGTGTTCGACGCGTGCGCGGCGGCAAAGGCGAGAAACGCAGATGTACTGATCGTCGATACGGCAGGACGCCTGCACAATAAGAAGAACCTTATGGAGGAGCTGCGGAAGATATCGAGGATAATAGGACAGCAATTGCCGGACAGCTCACTTGAAACGCTGCTGGTGCTGGACGCTACCACGGGACAGAACGCGGTAAACCAGGCAAGACTGTTCAAGGAAGTCTGCGACATCACAGGCATCGTGCTGACCAAGCTGGACGGTACGGCGAAGGGCGGAATAATCCTGCCGATAAAGGACGAGCTGGAGATCCCGGTGAAGCTGGTAGGCGTGGGAGAAAAGATAGATGACTTACAGAATTTTATCCCCGAGGACTATGCGGAGATACTGTTCTCCGACGACGGACGGGATAAAGACGATGATGAAGCGGAAAACGACGGATATTACGAGGATAACGACGAACAATGAAGCTGATAATAGCAACCAATAATCAAGGCAAAGTAAGAGAGATAAAACAGATGCTCGAACCCCTCGGTTATGAGCCTGTATCACTGAAAGACGCAGGAATAGCGATCGACGTGGTCGAGGACGGCGAGACTTTTGAAGAGAATGCCCATCTCAAAGCAAAGGCGGTCTATGATATATGCCGCTGTCCCGTTGTCGCAGACGACAGCGGTCTGGAGGTGGATTTTCTCGACGGCGCGCCGGGTATTTACTCGGCAAGATACGCGGGCGAGGGCGCTTCGGACGAGCAGCGGATACAGAAGATCCTCGGTGAGCTCGACGGAGTGGACGAGAGCATGAGAACGGCACGGTTCGTATGCGCTATGTACTGCATACTCGACGACGATACGGAATACAGCGTCCGCGGGACCATGGAGGGCTTCATCGGTACGGAGCCGCTCGGAGAGAACGGTTTCGGCTATGACCCGATATTCATGGTAGATGAAGATACAAGCGTGGCAATGCTCCCGGCGGAGGAAAAGAACCGTATCAGCCACCGTGCTTCGGCACTCAGACAACTCACCGATATACTTTCGGAAAAACAGCAGTAAACGGAGGAATGAACAATGAACAAGATAGTTGCGGCGATCACGGAAAAGAAGATCAAAGACACAACGGCAGCAGTAAGCAGGACTGCGGCGGCAGTCGCTAAGGCAGCAGAGGAAAGCATCACCATGAGCAGAAAGATGTTCGGTCTTGAAATAGCTGTGGCACTTCTCGGAGGCATCGTGATAGGAATGTTCCTCTCTCCCCGCAAAAAAGTCACTTATAAGATAGCAAGCAACAACCGCATAAACGCCGACGACGATGATGAAAAGGAAGAAGACGAAAGCAGGAGCGGAAACGATGACGAGGACGGGAACGAATACTACGATGATGACGATGATGATGACGACGATGATGATGACGCCGACGATGATGACGATGATAACAGCAGCGACAATAACAGCAAATTCATAAAGTTATAAGAGATAAGAGGACAGTATGACAGGAAAACAGAGAGCAAAACTGCGTGCAATAGCCAATTCATACGAAACTATACTGTTGGTCGGAAAAAACGGCGTAACGGACGAAGTGATAAAACAGGCGGACGAGGCACTTTCGGCGCGTGAACTGATAAAGGGAAAAGTCCATGAGACCTGTGAACTCACACCGAGAGAGGTGTGCGGAGAACTGTGCGGAAAACTGAACTCGGAGCCGATACAGGTAATAGGTACGAAGTTCGTTATTTACAGGCAGAACCGGGATCCCGACAAGAGAGTAGTGTTCATTGATGAGTAAGATCGGAATTTTAGGCGGAGCATTTGACCCGCCGCACATAGGGCATATCGCACTGGCGGAACAGGTAAAGAAAGAGCTGAAACTTGCCTCTGTGCTGATAATCCCCACCGCAAATCCGCCGCACAAGGAAAAAAGCGCCGTACCTTTCAGACAAAGGTTTGAAATGGCGGCACTGGCATTCGGAGACAAAGAAGGATATGCGGTATCGGATATCGAGCACAGGCTCGGAGGACAGAGCTACACGATAAACACGCTCAGAGCGCTGAAAGAGATCCTGCCGCCGAAAACGGAGATGTATTTCATGATCGGAGGAGATCAGCTTTTCACGATCGAGAAATGGTACCGGTATGAAGCGGTGCTCAAAGAGTGTCGTGTGGTGGCAGTGACACGAGGGGATATGAGCTACACCGATATGCAGGAATATGCCAACGAGATCGGAAGGATACGGGTACTGAACTGCGACATACCGGACATTTCATCAAGTGAGATACGCGCAAAAGCCGCTGCCGGTGAGGATATCTCCGATATGGTCCCGGAAAAGGTGCTGAAATACATCGGAACGGAGGGATTGTACCGTGGCTGATGATTATAAGGCTCTTATAAAGGGTATGATGGGAAAAAAGCGCTATATCCACAGCTGCAATGTTGCGGATATGTGCGTTAAACTCGCGCAGATACACGGCGGAGATACGGAAAAGGCATACCTTGCGGGGATACTCCATGACTGCCGGAAAGAGGCGGACGCGGAAGTGCAGCGCAGGGAAATGATGGCAAGCGGATTCTATGTCGATCCCGCCGAACTTGCCTCGAAAAGCACATGGCACGGTATCGCCGCGGCGTACTATGTGAGACATGAGCTGGGGATAGAGGACGACGATATATGCAGCGCGATACGGTATCATACTGTTGCTCACGCCGCTATGACGAAACTCGAAAAAATAGTGTACCTCGGAGATCTGGTGTCCGCGGAGAGGGATTACCCCGATGTGGAGAAGTACAGGGCATACGCTCTGAAAGACCTGGACGACGGTATGTACAGAGCGCTGAAATGGTCGATAGGCAATCTCAGCGCCGGCGACAAGAAGATACCCGTCTGCACGATAGAAGCATTCAACTATTACATGGACAAACGCAGAAAATAAGGAGAAAATATGACTGATACAGAAGAAGTAAAGACGGCGGTGAAGGCTCTCGATTCAAAGAAAGCCGGAAATATACGTGTTATCCGCATAGGAGACATCACGATACTCGCCAATTATTTCGTTATAGCGGAAGGCACAAGCTCCACACAGGTGAAGGCTCTCGCGGATGAAGTGGAGTATCAGATGGGGGAGAAGGGAGTTCAGCCCAAGTGCTCCATAAATCAGCAGGGTACAAACTGGATAACCCTTGACTACATCGACGTGGTAGTGCATGTATTCCTCAATGAGACCCGTGAATTCTACGGACTTGAGAAACTCTGGAGCGACGGTGAGGAGATCAGCGCGGAGGAATTTCTCAAAGATTGATTTGGTGAATATCACAAAAAACGACCCGGTTTTGGTCCGATAAAGTGCTTTTTGCGCCGAAAAAACGCCCCGTATTTTGTTTGATATGCCGAAAATGCGTTTTTTGAAGCAAATAATACTTGACAAATTTTGTTATATAATGTATAATAACACGTGGGTTTGAGTTTTACCCGCATTTATTACGATCATAACGAATAGTTTTGATATTTTATCCTGTACCGTAAGGCAAAGGGAGGGAAATTGGAATGGCAGAAATTCGTCTTGGCAAAAACGAGTCGCTGGATACCGCTCTGAAGCGTTTCAAGCGTTCGTGCGCAAGAGACGGCGTACTTGCTGAAGTTCGTAAAAGAGAACATTACGAAAAGCCTTCTGTGAAGCGTAAGAAAAAGTCCGAAGCTGCACGCAAGCGTAAGTTTAAGTAATGCTATTACACAGGATTTAAGCGGTCTCGGACAGACCGCTTAATTTGTTGTATGTGAGATAAGTCATGTTATTCAAACCAAAATACTGGATAAAGAATGTACTCGATATAGACCGGGAATTCCTCGATAAATACGGTATAGACGCGCTTATCCTCGACCTTGACAATACACTCTCGATGCACGGAGACCCCGCCGCGGAAGAGGGCATACCGGAATGGCTGGACATGATGCGGGCAATGAAGGTGCCTATGACGGTGGTATCAAACAACACCAACCGCCGCGTCGCACCGCTTGCCAGAAAGCTCGGACTGCCGTTCATCGCCAACGGAGCCAAACCGCTCACTATCGGGATAAACCGCGCACTGAAATTCATGGGGACGGACAGAAAACGCACCGCCGTGGTAGGAGATCAGATATTCACCGACGTCATGGGCGGAAATATCGCCCGTATGCCCACTATACTCGTCGAGCCGTTCCACCCGGAAAAAAATATATTCTTCAGGATCAAGCGAGTCGCTGAAAACGTGGTTTTCAAACGTGACCCGGATAAAATGACAACAAAGGACAAAACATGATAACATTCGCACCCGGCGGCAACTCGGAAAGCTTCGGGAAACGGAAATTTCCCGAACAGCTCCCGGAATATCTCGCGGGACTGGGACTGAACGGCTATGAGGTGGAATGCGGACGCGGAGTGCGTATTGCGGAACGGACGTATGAACTGCTTCCGAAGCTCGCTGCGGACAACGGCATTTACCTCACCCTGCACGCGCCATACTATATTTCCCTTTCGGGAGCGGAAGAAGAGACACGTACGAAAAGCGTCGGCTACATACTCGAAAGCGCACGCGCCGCACACAGGCTCGGAATAAGAAAGATAGTCGTACACTCCGGCTCCTGCTCCAAAATGGCAAGGAAAACGGCGCTGATGCTCGCCGGAGATACTCTGAAAAAAGCACAGGCAGCTCTCGATGATGCGGGACTGGGAGAAATTATCCTCTGCCCCGAAACTATGGGAAAAATAAACCAGCTCGGGACACTGTCGGAAGTGCTGGAGTTATGCTCCGCGGAAGAACGGTTCCTGCCCTGCGTGGATTTCGGACACCTGAACGCCCGTACCCACGGCGGCATAAAAAGCGAAGCCGACTACGCGGCGATACTCGATGAGATAGAAAACAGGCTCGGTCATGACAGGCTGAAACATTTCCATGTGCATTTCAGCAGGATAATGTACACCTCCGGCGGAGAGAAAATGCACCTTACTTTTGAGGACAACGAATATGGACCGCAGTATGAACCGCTTATGGAGCAGTTCGCAAAGCGCGGGCTTGAACCGTCGGTCGTCTGCGAAAGCGCAGGAACTCAGGCGGAAGACGCGGCGGAAATGAAAAGATACTATGAGGGACTTCTGAAATGAAAATTTTTGTTATAAACGGACCCAACCTCGATATGCTCGGCAAACGGGAACCCCATATATACGGCAGCGACACCCTCGAAAGCATAAACGCGGAACTCGCCGAATACTGCAAAACAGTAGGGGCAGAGCCGGAATTCTATCAGTCAAACTCAGAAGGTACGCTGATAGATATTATACACTCGGCAAGAGACAATGCCGACGGGATAGTAATAAACGCCGGCGCGTACACCCACTACAGCATAGCGATACGTGACGCTATCGCCTCGACAGATCTGCCGTGTGTGGAGGTACACCTATCAAATGTGCATAAAAGAGAGGATTTCCGGCATGTATCCATGATCTCGGCGGTCTGCACCGGTGTGATATGCGGGTTCGGCAAAAAAGTGTACAGACTTGCGATAGAAGCGCTTTTACAATAAACGGAACAAAGGAGAGAACAGAAATTTATGACAACTACGGAAAGAATTGCCGCGGAACTGAAAGACAGCGAACATGCGGCAATGCTCACAAGCCCCGTCTCAAGACAGTATGCGACAGGATTTCATTCATCTGCGGGCGTTGTGTTCATCACAAAGGAAAAGTGCTATTTCCTTATTGACGGAAGATATTATGAACACGCAGTTCAGCAGGCACAGGGAGTTGAAGTGCTGCTGCTGAGCGATACGCGCAAACAGCTCTATTCGATCATTGAGGAACACGGCATCAGATCCGTCTCAATAGAGAGCAAATATGTGACGGTAAATGAGCTGAACGATTACAAAAAACTGTTCAGCACGCTCGAAGTTGACGATTCCGACTGGCTCTCAAATACTCTCGAAAAAATGAGAATGATAAAGAGCGAAGACGAGATACAAAAAGTTGAAGCCGCGCAGAGAATAGCGGAAGCCGCATTCTCGAAGCTGCTCGGACAGCTGCGGGTGGGCATGACCGAAAAACAGATCGCTTCCGTACTGAACTTCTTCATGATGGATATGGGTGCCGACGGGCTTTCCTTCGATACGATCGCGGCATCGGGAATCAATTCCGCATGCCCGCACGCAGTACCCACGGAAAAGCAGCTCCAGAAGGGAGACTTCCTTACACTCGATTTCGGCGCGATAGTTGACGGCTATCACTCCGATATGACCCGCACAGTCGTTATCGGCGAGGCTACCGAGGAGATGAAGAATGTCTATAACGCGGTGTGGAGCGCAAATACCGACGCTATGAAGGCAGTGCGCGCCGATATCACCGGAAAGGTAGTTGACAGCGTGGCACGCACCACACTCTCCGCGTGGGGCTATGAGGAATACTTCACCCACGGTCTCGGCCACGGCGTGGGGCTTGAGATCCATGAAGCTCCTACCGTCTCCGCCAAGAGCCATTACACCCTCCATGAGGGTATGATAATCACCATTGAACCCGGCGTATATATTCCCGGAAAGTTCGGTGTACGTATCGAAGATATGGTAGTTGTGACCGCCGACGGTTTCAGACTGCTCACAAACGCACAGAAAACACTCATAAAAGTATAAAAAAACTGGCATTTATAAGGAAATTTCAAAAAAACTATTGCAATTTGCAGAAAAATATAGTACAATATATAAGATAACATTTCGCACATAATTTTATTGCGGCATTATTCAGGAGGATTAAAGTATGATCACAGCAGGCGATTTCAGAAACGGAATGACCTTCGAGGAAGACGGACAGGTAATGCAGGTAGTTGAATTCCAGCACGTCAAGCCCGGCAAAGGTGCCGCTTTCGTAAGAACAAAGACAAAGAACGTCATCACAGGCGCAGTTGTAGAAAAGTCCTACAACCCCACAGCAAAGTTCCCCACAGCTTTCGTTGAAAGAAAAGATATGGAATATACCTACTCCGACGGCGAGCTTTACCACTTCATGGACAGCGAAACATACGAGGATATCCCGATTAACGCTTCCGAAGTAGGCGATAACTTCAAGTTCGTCAAGGAAAACATGGTGTGCAAGGTGCTTTCCTATAAGGGTAAGGTATTCGGCGTTGAGCCGCCTAACTTCGTTGAACTCGAAGTAACACAGACAGACCCCGGCTTCAAGGGAGATACAGCAACAAACGCTACAAAGCCCGCAACTCTCGAAACAGGCGCGGAGATCCGTGTACCGCTGTTCATCGATATCGGCGATGTTATCCGCATCGACACAAGAACCGGTGAATACATGGAAAGAGCAAACAAGTAACAGAATAACATTAAAAACGGAGGTAATATTATGGAAAACATGACTATTGCCGAAAAGGTTTCGTATATCAAGGGACTCGCAGAGGGCATGAAACTCGATACAGAGACAAGCGAAGGCAGGATCCTTTCCGCGATCATCGATGTGCTCGGTGATATCGCTATCAATATCGAGGATATAGACAGCGATCTTGCAGATCTCACAGATGTGGTAAACGACGTTGAGGACAGCCTCATTGACCTCGAAGACACCGTATATGACGAAGATTCGGATTATAACGGCGAAGTCGATGACGAAGAGGATATCTATGAGATAACCTGCCCGGACTGCGGCGAGACCATAACCACAGACTTCGATGTTATCGCGGACGGCGGCATCAAATGCCCCAACTGCGGCGCAGAGCTTGAATTTGATCTCAGCGCTCTCGATAACGACGAGGAATAACAGTGTCATTATGCGGAGCTACCGCATAAAATAAAAAATCAATACAATGTTTCGGGGCGGGGTGTGATTCCCCACCGGCGGTGTTAGTTTCCCAGAACGGTAACTTCAGTCCGCGAACGCTCTCAGGTGAGCGCCGAACCGGTGAGATCCCGGTACCGACGGTATAGTCCGGATGAAAGAAACAAGAAAAGCGTACTCCAAAAAGTACCGCCCCATTGAGTTTTCCGCTCAATGGGGCTTTTTGTTCCCTCCGAAGGTAAGGAGTTCATTATGACAACCAACACAGCAAAGAAAACCAGCCTTCACAGTGTGAGATTTCTCACCCTCACCGCAATACTGACAGCTATCGCGGTGGTTCTCCAGTATCTCGAATTTCCGGTGCCGATGTTCATTCCGGCGTTCGTGAAGTTCGATTTCTCCGATCTTCCCGCAATACTCGCGGCATTCCTTGTGTCTCCTGTTTCCGGCGTATCCGTATGCCTGCTCAAAAATGTTATACACATGGCAGTATCACAGTCCGCGGGCGTCGGCGAACTCTGCAACTTCATTCTCGGTGCCGCAATGGTGGTCCCCGCATGGCTCATCTACAAGATAAAACCGTCGAAAGGCATGGCAGCGGCGGCTATGGTCATCGGTTCCCTGATAACCGCAGTCGTAAGCATATTCATCAACTACTACATCACATATCCTTTCTATCAGGAAGCTTTTCACCTGCCGATAGACGCGATCATCGGTATGTACAGGGAGCTCAACGGCGGCGTCGGCTCGCTGTGGGACGCTCTTATCTGGTTCAATGCGCCCTTCACGTTCGTGAAGTTCCTGCTTGATTCGATGATAGTGTTCTTCATCTATAAACCGCTTGCAAAAGCTATCCGCAAGAATGACTGATAACCGAAACTCCTCCGTCCGGACGAACGGAGGAGTTTTTCTGTGTATGGGGCTTGTATCCGCAAATATTACAAAATGATTACAAATATTAAAAAAGGTTGATTTAATCTTTGAATAGTGCTATAATATATTTATATATAATATGTTGCCGCCGTGTGCCGCGGCAGGAAAAGGACAAAAAATGGTTCACAACAGAAAGATACAACAGATAGCCGATGAAGTGGAAAAGGTGATCGTCGGTAAGCGCGATGTGGTCACGATGCTGCTGATCGCACTGCTGTCGGGCGGTCATGTACTGGTGGAGGACGTCCCCGGGACAGGCAAGACGACCCTGGCTGCCGCTATGGGAAGATCCGCCGGACTTATGAGCCGGCGTGCGCAGTTCACTCCCGATGTCACTGCCTCCGATATAACCGGCTTTACTATGTTCAATAAAGAGACCAACGCGTTTGAATACCGCAGCGGACTTGTCATGACAAATATACTTCTGGCGGACGAGATAAACAGAGCCACACCAAAGACCCAGTCGGCTCTGCTCGAAGCTATGGAAGAACAGACTGTCACTGTGGACGGCGTTTCCCACAGGCTCCCCTCCCCTTTCATGGTCATAGCTACACAGAATGAACTCGGTTATGTGGGTACATTCCCGCTTCCGGAAGCACAGCTCGACCGTTTTATGATGAAAATTTCAATGGGATATCCCACTATTGAACAGGAAATAGGGATAATCGCAAGCAGACAGAAGACAGACCCTCTTGAGAACCTTATCCCCGCCTGCACAAAAGAAGATGTGACCGCGGCAAAGAATGAGGTAAAAGAGACCAATATAGAACCGTCGGTGTACCGCTATATCGTCGAGATAGTCGCAGGTACACGCAATCACCCTGCCGTGGAGCTGGGAGCAAGCCCGAGAGCTTCCCTCGCACTGATGAGGGCGGCTCAGAGCTACGCCTTCCTGAACAGCAGAGCCTACGTTGTACCGGAAGATGTGCTTCGCATGACGCCGTATGTGCTTCCGCACAGGATAAGGCTCACGCAGGAAGCCAAGGTCAAGCATATTGAAACAATGGATATACTCCGTGATGTGATAAAGGCGGTAAAACCGCCGTTTACGAGAGGAAACTGACACCCCTATGGCAAAATACAGATTTCTGTACGCGCTGATATATGTCGGTTCTGCCGCATTCGCACTCGCTTACGAGAGCAAGCTGACATTGGTGCTGTTCCTCGGAGTGGCGATACTGCCGATAGTCACGCTTATAATAATGGTGCTGTCGGGAATGCTGCTGAAAGTGGAAGTCATACCAGATACAGCCTATGTCGGCAAGATGCAGGACTTTGATGTTACTATAAAAGTCACCAACCGTTTCATCGCTCCGGTCGCCCCGATAATGATAACCGGAACTTTCCAGAAGGCGGACGGTACGGTGCTTACGGGACGGCATCTCGTCCTGAACGCGGGACCGCTGAGAAAATGCGAATATGTATTCGGCGGCTGCATACGATACCGGGGAGAATACCATCTGGGAATAGAAAGCACCGTGATATATGACTTTCTCCGTATCTTCAGGTTCAGACTGAGAAACAATCCCGGCTGCGATGTGGTCGTGACGCCGAGACGGATAATGCTTGACGAGACAAACGCACTCTGCGCAGACGACTATGACAGCAGTATCACGAACACTTCATTCATGGACAGCGGATCGTTCGCGTCGGTGCGCAAATACGCGGACGGCGACCTGATGAAGCGTGTCCACTGGAAGCTCTCCGCAAAACATGACGAGCTGATGGTGAAGGAAATGGAACAGAACCTCGGCTCCAGCGCACTTATCGTTACAGATATGCACCCTGTATCAAAGGACGAGGACGAGAATATGAGAGCCGCAGACGCCTGCGTCGAAGCCGCTCTTGCAATTACCCGGAAGATAATCAGCGACGGGCGTTCGGCAGTCAATGTATATCGTACCAATGACAAAAGCGTGGGCGTTCTGTCCGCCGAAAAACCGGAGGACTACGAAAGACTTGTGGCACTGTTTGCGGTGCTTCCGATAACGGGTGAAAAGAACGGTGTGGAAACGCTGATACCGCGTGCCGCAGAACTGCTGAACGGAACGGAACCGCTGTTCATAATAACCCCGAAACTTGACGCAAAGGTCTTTTCGGCGATAGTTGACCGCGTCGGAGCTTCCTGCGGAGAGATACGCATATACACCACCGACCCGCACCCGTCGGACGAGCTTGCGGCGGCGGCAGGTTCCGTAAGAAATGCCTCCATTCACCGTCTGGATCCCGAAGATGTATCGGTGTCCCTGCGGAATTCCTTAAAGTGAAATAAGACAGACCAAAATGGAAATACAGAACGAAAACGACAAGATACAGAATGACGATTTTTTCGGAAAAAAGCCCGGCGCATACTTTCTCCCTGCGGTGCGGCTTCTTTTGCTGTGTCTTATGTCGGGCTCGTTCGTGATGATGATATGTGAACTTTACGAGTTCACCGGCGACCGCTGGGGATTGACATGGCTCTCTGCCGGCGTTTCCGGTATTGTTTTCATACTTGCTTCTCTGCTGCCCTCAGGGATCGTTTACGGAGGTATAATCGCGGCGGAAGCCGGCGTGATATGGCTGTTCCGGGAACGCGTTTTTCATTATCTGCAATATTTCTGGGATCTCCTCATGGTGCGGCTGGACAGCAGGCTTGTTGATACCACCCGTATGTTCATTCATGACCCGGTAAGAATGAAAAGCGGGCTGGAAGCCGTGAATTCTGAAATGGAGACGTCATTCCTGATAATAATGCGTCTGGCGATAGTGCTGATCGCGGTGATATTCACTTCTTCCGTGCGGACGCGCTTCCGCCTTACCGCCCCCGTATTGCTCGCAACCGCTGCCATAGCCCCCTGCATAGCAGCGGAACGTGCCGGATATATACCTTCATTCTTTGTGTATATCGTATGCATTTTCGGGTTAGAGATCGTGACTTCCAGTGAAGAGCTGAATCTCGGGTTCACTTTCGGTCATCTTCCCGCCGCCCGTATGTCCGAACACCGCAGTGACGCAGCATATCACAGGCGCACAAGGTTCCTGCTGTTCGGAAAGAAACTGGAACTTGACGCTGACAGGTACCACAAACACGCTGCAAACTCGGCGGCTTTGGCTGTCGCGGCAGCTCTGGTATTCTTCGGCGTTGCCGCCGCTGTTCCGGACGGAAAAGGCATCAGCTATCAACAGGTGTTCAATATCGTCGAACGGCTCGGTTATCAGGCAGCCGACGCAGTGGGCAGCATATTCGGGACCACATTCGGCACCTCCGACGACAGGGGGTATTTCAGTTCTTCGGGATACAATGATATAGGAAGCAGCATAAGCATAGCGCCCCCCGGCAACAGTGACCTGCCGGTGCTTGAAGTACAGCTTTCCCGCAATGATGTTCCGGTGTACCTTAGGGGCGACATCGGCGTGGATTACCACAATAACGCGTGGAGCGGCATCAAGACCGTTGACGCACAGTACCGTGCAGCCGTCCCGGAGAATTTCTACCCCGAAAACGAATACCAGATGTTCAGAAAGTACCTTGCATATACTTTTTCCATAGATATGCCGGACGAGGTAATGCCGCTCCAGATGGTTTCCCTGCGGTATCTTCGCAGCACGAAGGTGATCTTCCAGCCTCTTGCCGCCTATGAGCTGAACTACCGTACCAATCCGCAGTATGAGTGTTATTCCGACTTCATTCTCCGGGCAAAACAGGGATATGTCAAAAACTACAACACCCTCTCGCTCACACCGAACATTGAAAAATACGCTGACCTTATCTTCACCGACGGCAGCGGATCTCCGAGAACTATGAACTCATACTGGACCATGGGTATCATCGAACCGCCGGAGGGAATGACCCCTGCTGAATATGCCGACGCAATGGACGGTTATAAGCAGTATATCATGGACACATTCCGCGTTTCTTCTCCGGAGATAAAACAATTTATCGAAGAACTGGGGATCCCTGAGGACTATGCGAAGCTTACCGCGGAATACGGCGTATATTACGGCTATTACAGATATGATACCGCGAAAAAGATATGCGACTATTTCGCAAAGAATTTCACCTACTCGCTCGATACGGACAACGGTGCCGATCAGCTGAGCGGATTTCTGTACGATACCCGCAGCGGTCACTGTGCGCTGTTCGCCACGGCTATGACACTGGCACTAAGAGAAATGGGCATACCCGCCCGCTATGTGACAGGCTATGTCGCGGAGGGACCCGGCGAACCGATAAAGGACGGTTTCAGATATGTCCTCACCGAAAAACAGCTCCATGCGTGGACGGAGGTATATTTCAACGGCATCGGCTGGGTAGCGTTCGATCCCACGGCGGGTGTTCCCGGATACGCGGAGCTTGTGGCGGGCGAATGGGACGGCACCGGCGACCACGATTACGGCAAGGCTACCACCCCTGCGGAGACCGCCCCGCCGATAGAGACGACCAATCCCGAACCTTCCGAAACGGAGATCTCCGAACGCCCGACACCCGAAATAACGGAAGGCGCGGACACAACCGCTCCGCCTGAGGAGGAAGACGCTCCCGGAAGTGATCCCAGCAGCACTGCGGCTTCCGGAGGCAAAGATATCTTCGTATTCCTGCTCCCGTATCTGGTGGCAGTCACAATAATCATTGCGCTCGCGGTGATAACGATAATGTTCGGCGCAAGCCTGAAACGCAGCGAAAAACAGGTCATACAGAGTTTCAGAAAACTGCCGCCCGCCGAGGCTGCCGCGATCATGTACCGGTTTGTTCTCGTGCTGCTGGAAAAGAAAGGGCTTAAACCCGAGTATGAGCAGTTCTACGATTTTGCCGAGCGCGTTGACGGCAGTATCGAGATGAAAGGTCTGAATATGTTCATGATGGACGTTATGCCTGTTTTCGAGAAGTGCGAGTTCGGCAACGCCGAGATCTCTCCCGTCACCGAAGAAGAAAGAGCAGCCGTTTACCGCTTCACTATGGCGGTATATAACAAAGTAATGGCGGATTACTCGGGACTGAAAAGATTTTTTGTGAAAATTTCATTATTTTTATAAAAAACAGTTGCAATATTTTTCAGATTTTGATATAATCAATGTATAAGCGTAATTAATTTTCTACAGACAGGAGAAATGATATATGAATCTTATAACCCGCTCGGATTTCGACGGACTTGCCTGCGGCGCCCTGCTCTATGAGGCAGGCATTATAGATACCTTCACATTCAAGCACCCCAAGGATATCCAGGACGGTCTTGTACCGGTCACCGAGAACGATGTTCTCGCAAATGTGCCTTTCGTGGAAGGCTGCGGCCTGTGGTTCGACCACCATTCCAGTGAGTTTGAACGCCAGCAGCTTGAAGGCAAGTACAAGGGCGAAAGCCGCATCACACCAAGCTGTGCGCGTATCATATACGAATACTACGGCGGAAGAGAGCGCTTCCCGCAGTTCGATGACCTCATGGAGGCTGTTGACAAGGTGGACAGCGGCAATCTCACCATTGACGAGGTGCTCCATCCGCAGGGCTGGATCCTTGTCGGATTCCTTATGGACCCCCGGACAGGTCTCGGAAGATTCAGGAACTTCACGATAAGCAACTATCAGCTCATGGAAAAACTGCTCACCTGCTGCCGCAGCATGACGACACAGGAGATCCTCGATATGCCCGATATAAAGGAGCGTATCGCAGTCTATAACGAGCAGAGCGAGCTGTTCAAGGAAATGGTGCATGCTCACACCGTTATAAAGGGCGATGTGATAATCACTGACCTCCGCGGAGTTGACCCGATCTACACCGGCAACAGATTTATGATCTACAGCCTGTATCCCGAACAGAACATATCCGCATGGATAGTCTCCGGAAAGGGCGGCGTAGGCTGCTCTGCTGCTGTAGGTTACTCCGTTATGAACAAGACCAGCCATGTCGATGTCGGCAGCCTCATGCTCAAATACGGCGGCGGCGGTCACCGCAAAGTCGGCACCTGCCAGTTCAAGGACAGTGAGATCCCCGAAAAGCTCGACAAGATGCTCGACGAGCTTGTGAACTACGACAAGTACTATGGCGAGAAGTAAGGCACTTAAGACCGGGGGAAACTTTTTTGAAAAAAATTTCCCCCGGACACCCTTTCAAAAAACTTCCGCAGCTTCGCAATAAAACACAATTTCCCCTGCGTCTGACGGGGGATTTTTTAAATCGGAGGGTATTATGACCGCACAGGAATTCGGAAAAATACTGAACGACAATATAGCAAAGGTTATAAAGGGCAAGGAGCGGGAGACCGGAATAATAACCGCGGCATTGCTCGCGGGCGGTCATGTGCTGCTTGAGGACGTCCCCGGCACGGGCAAGACTATGCTCGCAAGAGCCGCCGCAAGATCGCTGGACTGCGAATTCCGCCGCATACAGTTCACGCCGGATCTGCTGCCCTCCGATATCACAGGGATCAACTTCTTCAATATGAAAACGCAGGAGTTTGTATTCCGCAAGGGGGCGGTATTCACAAATATACTGCTTGCCGACGAAATAAACCGTGCCACACCGAGAACGCAGTCTGCGCTCCTCGAATGTATGGAGGAAAAACAGACTACCGTTGACGGGGAGACCTATAAGATGTCAGCGCCTTTCTTCGTTATAGCAACGCAGAACCCTGTGGAAACAGCCGGCACCTATCCCCTGCCGGAAGCACAGCTTGACCGGTTTATCGTCCGTCTGCACCTCGGTTACAGCCCGAGAAGAGCCGAACTGGAAATGCTCTCCGCTATCGGTGAGCATCACCCGATAGACTCCCTCAGTGCTGTCCTTACAAAGGAGAATGTATCGGAAGCATCGGGAGAAGCGCTGAATGTAAAGCTCGGAGAAGCTTCTGCTGACTATATCTGCGAAATAGGAGAGGCTACCCGCCGCAATGAAAAAGTCCGTCTCGGATTAAGTCCGCGCGGACTTCTCGCCCTGAAGAAGATGTCGCAGGCTTATGCGGCACTGAAAGGCAGCTCTTTCGTCACACCCGACCATATCAAAGCCGTTGCGCCCTACGTTATCCCGCACCGCCTTATCTGTAAGGAATACGCTGTGAGCCGCACGGGAAACACTGCCGATGAAATAGTAAAACAGATACTCGACGATACTCCGGTGCCGACGGAACATTTTGAATAAACGCTGACAGCTTCCGTATATCAGCGCGAAGCATATTAATGTCTTTTGGGAAGGGGGTCTGGGGGAAATCCCTTTTCTTCAGAAAAGAGCTTCCCCCAGTCTCAAGCGTAAGCGGCCGGCTCGCGCCCGCAGGCGCCAAAAGGGGGGACGCAGGGATTTGGAGATACTGGCTATACTTATAATAGCAGGGATAGTTATAATAGCCGAGCAGCAGATATTCCTGCGGCTGGTGCTGAAAAACGTGACATACACAGTACGCTTCAGCCGAAATGAGGCTATGGAGGGCGATACCTTTGAGATCGTTGAAGAAATAATCAATGACAAGGGGCTTCCGGTGCCGTGGGTCAAGACCGAGCTGAATACAAGCCGCTGGCTTGAGTTTTCAGGGACGCAGGCTGCACGCGGGTCGGATACCCGGTTCGTTCCGAGCGTATTTTCGCTGCGGCCGAGACAGAAATGCACACGTACAAGACAGGTCACAGCGCTGAAACGAGGAAATTTCACACTCGAAAGCGCAAATATCGTCGGGAGCGATCTGCTCGGACTCGTTTCCGTTTCCCGCAGGCTGAATATCAACGAAAGTATCAGGATCCTGCCCGCCCCTTACGAGATACGCGAGGGCGACCTGTCACAGGAGGAACTGTACGGAGAGATGACCGCACGGCGGTTTATCTGTGATGACCCGTTCCTTATCTCCGGAGCCAGAGAATATACCGGCAGAGAGCCGATGAACCGCATACACTGGAACAGCACTGCGCGTACAGGCAGCATGATGGTATTCAACAACGACTATACCACACTGAACCGGGCGGCAGTCATCATGAATATGCAGAAAAGTCCCATAGGCGATCCCCGTCCGCTCATTGTCGGAGACACGGAGACCTATATAAAGGCGGCGGCGTTTATTTTCGACACACTTGCCGCAAATGCCGTAGATACGGATTTCTACACCAACGGTTCCGGAGGTGTTCACGCAAAAGGCGGCAGCGAAAAGGAAGACTATATGCGGCTGCTGCGGGAGCTTTCGGAGATAGAAAATACCTGCTCCATAGAGTTTTCCGAATTTCTGCGGCAGATGGAGGAATATGGGAACTATCTCAAAGACCGTACCGACATTTTCATAATAACCGCTTATATAGATGACTATATGACCGATCTTGCGTCGGTCATGAGAAGACGCGGCAAGAATGTGATATTCTACTGCAACGATGATTCGGTGAACGACCCGCGCATACTCCGCGTAGGCAGAGTAAACAGGTATTACTTTATGAATGACTGACTCCGGGAGGTGAACAGGAATGAGAGGAAGCATACTCAAAGCTGTATCCACGCTGGCATTCGCGGCGGTAGTTTTCCCGTTCATGTTCAGCTGTGACATCAATACCTACGGAAATATAAGTGTGCTGCGGCTGCTGTACTGCTACGGCATAGGAACTGTGATATTCTTTCTCGGATTTCTCGGGACTGTCATATCAAAAAAACACCCGAAAGTCCGGATCCCCCTGCGCATTTTCGGTGTGCTTACATGGAGCGCGGGATTTCTTTCCCTGCCCATTCACGGAGACGGGGTAACAGTGTTCGCCCTGGGTGTTCTGTGTGTTTTCATGTTCTTCATCGGAGAACGGTTCGGGTACAAGAATTTCGCGGATATGTTCCCGCTGTCGTCATTCGCGTTCTATATAGTTCTGACTGTGGGGTGCTATATCTTTGTAAGAGTTGCCGCAGAAGAGGCTATTAACGAAACAGCCTCGGATATCGTGGTAGGGGCGTTCGCCTTTGAGTTCGTGGCGGCAGCGCTTCTCGTGAACCAGAGCGGTATATTTGAACGCGCCAATATGCGCAAGGAGACGCGCACAGCACTTCCGAAAGGTCTGTCGGCATACAATGCCGCGCTCATACTCGGGTTCACTGTGACAGCTCTGGTGCTGCTCATATTCCGCAAACCGCTCGCATGGCTGCTCGAACAGACGGGGATCATCTTCATGCGCGTAGCTTTCTGGATCGCGCAGCTGTTCAATGCCATGCCCTTCTCCACTCAATACGGAGAACAGGGTGAAGCTCCGGAGATGAGCTACGCTCAGTCAAGCTTCTCATACGTTCTCGAAGCACTCGTTATCATCATAATGGTCATACTCGTCATAGTTTTCCGTGAGAAACTGTTAAAAGCGATAAGATCATTCTTCTCCGCACTCGGAAATCTTTTGAGCGGACACCCCGAAGAATCACTGCGTCCGGATTTCATTGACGTGTTTGAAAGCTACAATTCAAAACACCGCCGCAGGACAGATAACGACAATATTTACGCTGTACGCAGAAAATACGCTGCCGAAAAAGACCCGGTGAAGAAATTCCGTTATGGCTATCAGATCATGCTGTTCCGTATAAAAGCAGTCAATCAGCGCCTTTCCCCGTCCGATACAGTTTCCGTGCAGGCACAGCGCGGCTCCGGTCTCTTCGGCGAACAGCCCATGAACGAGATAACAGCCGTCTATGACAGCGTCCGCTACGGCGGTTCTGTACCGGACAGCTCCCGTCTCGAACAGATAGACTCGTTCACAGACAGCAGGTGAAAATGGACATTCCACACTTCTCTTTCTTACCGGGTACGGCTGAACATATATTTCACTGAATAAAAAGAACCTGTCAGTCCGATCATGAACTGACAGGTTTTCTTTGTTATTCTGTTATATCATACTTTTTGTCAGCCGGCGGCTCTACTCCGCGACAACCACGACATCCGGCTCCTCGGTGGTCTCCGGCGGCACCGTGGTCTCATCGGGGAAACGGTGGATAAGGAAATCGGAGCTTTGCGGATTTTCGTTGATCTCGGTAAACGAGTTTGTCCGGCGGACGGTATTGACCAGCCAGTTGATATCGAAAACATTATCCGCGCTGAGGGATTGTCCCTTTTCGACAGTCACGACCCCGTTGGCATTCTTGATCTCACCGGTGAATATCTTTGCACTGCCGGATTTGATATAATCGTAATATTTCGAGCAGATAGTCTCTGTGCCGACTTTTGAGTCAAGAGAGAAAGTCACCAGCCGCACCATACCGGAAGATATATCTCCGCGGAACACAGTGGGATTGAAATTGTCGTTCATTATAGAACGTACCTTGTCAACTACGTGGGTGCTGAAATTGAAGTTGAAGCCTGTGATATACGCGTCCGGGGCAAGCTCTGGAATGTTTGCCGCGTTGGCTATGAGCTTTACGCCCTTATTCTCACAGTAACGGACAGGATAGTCTGTTTCCATATAGGACATTATCACGTCACAGCCCTGCGCTATAAGATCGTCGGCGGCGGCTTCTATCTCCGAGGTGTTGTTCGACCATGCCCAGTTCACACGGACGTCGGTCTGTGCAAGGGTGATCTCCGCCGCACCGAGGCAGAACGCGTCCAGGACACCATAGACGTTGTATTCGCCGGGATCCGCTATTATCCCTATCTTGTTGGAATTCGGATCAAGATTGTACGCCGCGGCCATTCCGCATACCGCGGCTGTCTGATACAGTTCACCGCCGAAGCAGGTGGTGTTCGATGAGGACTTTTCGCCGCCGAAGCTGATATAGTATGTGCCGTCGAGTGTACGCGCCTCACGTTCCACCGAATTTGCAAATCTCGGACTGCACGAAACTATTATATTGCAGCCGTCGTCCCGCAGCACGTTTACCGCCTCGGGAAAATCCGCCACCAGTACATTCTCGACATAGCAGGTCTCCAGACCGAGGGATTTCTTTATCTGTGCGCGCGCGGCTTCAAACACATAGTTCGTTGTGCTTCCTTCGACCGGACCGCTGTACACAAATCCAACCTTCCAGACGATCTTTTCGGGTTCGGGGGGCTTCTCATACTCGAACTGCGGATTGCCACTATCGTCCGTTACTATGCTGCCGTCTTCGCCTGTGACTACCACAGTTTCAAGCGGTACGTCGGTATATGTGGGATTTCCGTCCGCGTCGGTGACCGCCTCTCCGAATTCATTGGTGACTTCCACCGTTTTCATCGGAACGGGGTCTTCCTCCTCGGGGTTACAGCCTCCGAACGCAAATACTGCGGCCGCGGCGGCAAATATCGCGGCAAAATTCCTGATTTTTCTCTTAAAAGCAGTCATAAACTTTCTCCTTTTTTGTATATAACCGCATAGTCTGCCATATTATCATCTTATTATAGCATATTTTTCCGAAAAAATCATCACTTTTTTTAAAATTCACAGAAAATTTATAAAAATATTTTGCTTTTTTCAGAGAAATATGATATACTATCATTTAGTGTGAAAACACTGTGTATAAGAAACCATATAAAAGACAGATAAAAAGAAAGGAATAAGAGAATGAAAAAAAGGATCACAGCCGGCTGTGCGGCATTTATTGCGGCAGCGTTGCTGCTCACGGGCTGCAATAACAATAATAATGCCGAAGGACAGCCGTCCGGGACGGATACGAATAACGCCGTTTCAGCCGGCAGCACCACCGCTTCGGAAATAGCGGAGGAATATTTCCCGAAAACCAGATCGGATTTCCCCGCATGGGCGGATATCGACCCCGGCAGGATCATAGCGCAGACAGCAGACGGAACAGCAGACAAGGAGTTCTTTGACATACCCTTCAGTGAGTTTTTCAGTGAATATATGTACTACCTCATTTCCTACCAGATCACAGATGATATGTCTGAGGAAAACAAGGAGAAATGCGCAGGCTACCGCGATAATATAATCAGCTATATGACATTCGAGAGAATGTACCTGTATATCGCAGATAAAGAATACGGCATCAGCGAAAGTACCCTTACGCAGGAACAACTGGACGAGGTGCGTACAAACGCCGACAATGTCAAGAAGGACTGGGCTGCGAATTTCTACGCAGCCGTTACGGAAAAACTCGGCGAGGATGCTTCCGAGGAAGACAAGGAACAAATGTGCATGGATGTGCTTCATATTGTCCTTACAAAATGCGGACTCGACGAGAACATTTTCTACAATTGGGAACTCAGTCACTACATTCAGGAGAAGGTAATAGAAAAACTCGCTGAAAATGCCGGCGACATTTCAGAGGACGATGTCACAAAAATGCTTGATGAATTCATTGAAGAGGCCAAGGACAAGGCGGAGAATTCACCGGCAGACTATGAGTCACTTACCGCGTACCCCATGGTATATATCCCCGAGGGTACCCGTGTCGCAAACCATATTTTCATCAGTTTCTCCGATGAGGATCTTACGAAGATAGCACAGGCAAAAAGTGACGGCAAAGAAGAAGAAACCGATAAGCTCGTTGAAGCAGCCTACACGGAAGATATCAGAGCAAAGGTAGAGGAAGTGAGCAGAAAACTTGCCGAAGGCACGGATTTTGCAGAACTTCAGAGTGAATATAACTCTGCCAGCAGCGAAGCTATGATCGTTCTGAAAAATTCCCCCTCATTCTTTGAAGAATACCGTACAGCCCTCTACTCCCTCGAAAACATAGGCGATGTATCGGAACCTGTAAATTACAGCAACGGTATTTACTTTATACAGTATGCGCAGGATGCGGAAGTCACGGCTGAGGAAACGGAACAGATCAGAGAAAGTATGCGCAGCTATCTGAAAGATTATGCCGCACAGAGCGCTCAGAACGCCGCCTATACCGAATGGCTGGAGCGTTTCCCATATACCATAGATTACGATCTGCTTCAGATAGACAAGGATACCGCGGTCTTATCAGGCATCAAAGAATAAGAGAGGACAGGACAGATAAATGGAAGAAAAAAGAATACCAAAACGCAGTGAAATACCGGCCGAATATAAGTGGCATATCGAAGATATCTACGCTTCTGACGCAGATTTTGAGAAGGCTCTCACAGACGCGGGAAAGTACCCGGATATACTCGCGGGATATGCGGGAAAGCTCTGTGCCTCGCCAAAAGCGCTTCTGGAATACTTCCGGCTGGACGACGAGCTTACCGTGATCGCCGAGGATCTCATCAACTACGCTAACCGCAAAAGCGACGAAGATACCGCGGTGAGCCTGTATTCCGGGTATTGTGACCGCGTGAACGCACTGCTTGTCGCAATAGGAAGTGCCGCTGCGTTTGCTGTGCCGGAGATGATCTCGATAGATGATGAGAACATGGAAAGGTTCTATAAGGAAGAACCCGGACTGGAGCATTACAGGCTCGCTCTCACCCGCATAAGACATAAGCGCGATCATATACTCTCCCCCGAGGAAGAACGCATTGCGGCAATGGCAGGCGAGATGTCCGCTTCCCCCTCCACTGTATTCTCAATGCTCGACAACGCGGATATAAAATTCCCGGACGCTGCCGACAAGGACGGCAACAAACGCCAGATCACCCACGGAAGCTATATCCCGCTTATGCAGAGTGACGACAGAGTGCTGCGCAAGTCTGCTTTTGAAAATCTTTACCACACATACGCGGGATTCGAGAACACATACTCCGCTATTCTCGCTGCACACCTGAAAACGCTGGCATTCAGCGCCGATGTCCACAAATACCCGAATACTCTCGAAGCTGCCCTTGACAGCACCGAAGTACCGTCCGGCGTATATTACAAGCTGATAGACGCTGTCCATGCCAATCTCGACAAGATGTACCGCTATGTGGCGCTCCGCAAGAAGCTGCTCGGAGTTGACGAACTGCATTACTACGACCTTTACGCACCAATGGTGGGCAATATTGAGGACAAGATACCCTACGAGCAGGCAAAAGAGACTGTCCTCGAAGCCGTAAAGCCTCTCGGCGGGGAATATGTTTCCCTTATGCGCGGCGGATTTGACAGCGGCTGGGTAGATGTTTACGAGAACGAGAACAAATGCAGCGGCGCTTACTCTGCCGGAGCGCGTGTTCACCCGTTCGTACTGCTCAACCATACGGACGATCTCCAGTCGGAATTCACAATAGCGCATGAAATGGGACACGCTATGCACTCCTATTTCTCCAACAAATACCAGCCCGTTGCCTACGCGGATTACAAGATATTCGTAGCGGAGGTGGCATCGACATTCAACGAGTCCCTGCTGATGCAGCATCTTCTGAAAACCACCACGGACAAAAAGCGCCGCGCATATCTGATAAATTACTTCCTCGAACAGTTCCGTACAACTATCTACCGCCAGACAATGTTTGCGGAATTCGAGCTGAAGATAAATGAAATGCAGGCACGGGGTGAAGCGGTAACTTCCGATGAGCTGTGCAGAGTATATGGCGAGCTGAATGATCTGTATTTCGGAGACGGCATAGTTCATGACCCGGAAATAGACCACGAGTGGCAGCGTATCCCGCATTTCTACTATGATTACTATGTTTATCAGTACGCCACCGGATTTGCTGCCGCGATAGCGCTCTCACAGCGTGTACTGAACGGCGGTGAGCAGGAAGTGAATGATTATCTCGGATTCCTTCGCGGAGGCTGCTCAAAGACACCGATAGACCTGCTGAAAGGTGCCGGCGTGGATATGACCGATACCAAGGTGGTAAACGATGCTCTTGCCCTGTTCGGTTCGCTGCTCGACGAAATGGAGCAGCTGGCGGCACAGTGAAACGAGACCGCTTTGCTTGAGATCGGGGGAAACCTTTCTGAAGAAAGATTTCCCCCAACCCCCTTTCCAAAGACTTTTGACTGCTTCGCGTTTAAATTTAATATTACTTTTTAACAAACTGAAACTGCCATATCATGCTGATATGGCAGTTCTTTTATTTAATGTCTGCTCATCAGCCAACAAATTGCTTCATAGCGCAGCTTGAAGCA
>CAMVGH010000032.1 GCA_947166945.1 uncultured Clostridia bacterium | reverse complement strand
AACATTTCTGTTTATTTAATGAATTTATATCCGCTGACAAGCCAGCTTCTGTGAATATCCTGTGTAACTCCGGAGCCGCAGAATCTGCACTGCATCATTCTGCCGCCGACCGAATAGACCGGAGCGCCGCAGTTGGGACAGTTATGAGAGAAGGTGAGGGAAGTGCTGTCTTCGGTGAATTGTTTGCCGTAGCTCAGCGTTACACTTGCAGCCATCTGTGTTACATTCTCCGGGATCTTGTTCTTTTTTCCGGAAAAGTAATGAAGGCTCTCAAAGGATATCTCGAATACTGCCGTCGCAACATCGGAAGTGCTTTTATAGTCCGCTATTGCGGTACGGTGTATCCTGATGTTGTCGAAATGCTCTACAAGTCCTTTGTTGTGGTTATCGCTGATAATGTTACAGACCTTTTCTTTCAGAGTATCGGTAGCGAGTTTCAGTTCGGAAGTGTTTTCCTTTTCTATCGCTGTTAATATCGACATAAGTGCGGTATTGGCCATTTCAAGAAATCTGTCGTAGCTCATATCGGGGAAATCCCTCATAAGCTTGGGCTGATACATTGCCGACACATTCGATATGGATTTAGGAGTTGTGACTTCATCTTTAAGACCGTTTTTTATGAGTTCCGAGGTCTGTTTAAGATCCATACCGAGGTAATCTCTTGTAACTTTGCTCAGTTTATGTCTGATAAATAACACTCCGAGAGCAATAGCGAGAACGATGATGCCTATAACGATCAGTGTTGTTAAAATAGGTCCCATAATTATGTGTTATTGCCGCTGTTATTGTTCTGCGGGGGCGTGGGGATCCTGATACCGTCATCCTGTGTATCGTTGCGGACGGTATCGAATCCGGTAAGTACCCAGCTGTACTGACCTGTTGTTACTGTGGAGCCGCAGTACGCGCATACGCCTGTACTGGAGATCTCAAGCGGAGCGCCGCAGTTCGGGCAGTTGTGTCCGACCATGTTGTTATCGTCTGCGCTCTTTGTCTTGGAGCCGACAGAACGAACGAATTTCATCTTGTAGCGGAAATCCCAGCGTGTATTCTTGTCGCCGCGGACTATATTACCGGTCTTGTCGTCTGTCTGATAATCAATGAAACGTGCGTTGAGGTAAGCTGTAAGGTATTCGTATTCATTATCGCGTACAAAACTGGTGAGATATGCGGTATTTATCGCAATGCTCTCATAATGGTATGTAACGCCCTGGTCGATCTTGGACTGCACCTGTTTAGCTGTTGTATTGTAGAGATTATTATGCATAACCGGTCTTACGGGAGTAAGATCACGTTTGCACCATGCATTCTGGATATCCATATAGACTTCCTTTACGAATGCATTGAAATCGTCTGCCGAGAAGTTCGGGTCGTCCTGTTTGATGATCTGTTCGATCTGTGAAGTTCTGTCGGGAAGTGTAACATTCAGTCCCTGACCGCCGTTTGCCGGGCGTACTCCGCCGCCGACAGGAGTCGTCGTGGAACCGTCACCGGAACCACCATTTTTATTTCTCATTACAGAGAATATTATGATAACTATGATGACTATAACGATAATTGAGCCGATCCCGATGCCTCCGCCGCCTCCGCTGCCGTCGTCATCGTAATCATCGTAATAATATGTACTTCCGCCGCTGTAATCGTCGCTGTCCCAACTGCTTCCGCCGCTGTCATAATCATAGCTGTAATCATAGTCGTTTGCATCAAAAGCAGCCGCCGAAACACTGAACAGCATTACCGCAGCAAGAATAAATGCGAGAACAAATGAGATCTTTTTCCTCATCGTTTTCCTCCATATTTGATATGTTTAATAAAAAGTGATAATTTTTACATTCTTATAATATCATTTTTTTATAGAAAAGTCAAGTTTTTTTGCATTTTTACTAAATTGATAATTTTCTGACATTTCAAATACAGCATTATATACTGTGATTGATTATTTTGTTATCTTTTACCCGGGATAAATATTTGGTAACTGTTGACAAATTGACCTCGATGTATTATAATAATTTTAGTGAAGTTATAATCTTCATTTGTACTATGAAAGGAATTGATAACTATGGCTTATATTCTGGGCGTTGACATCGGAACTTCCGGAACCAAAACGGTTCTTTTTGATGAGAACGGCACCGCACTTGCTTCCGCGACTTATGAGTATCCTCTCTATACTCCGCAGAACGGCTATGCCGAGCAGGATCCCGAAGACTGGTGGAGAGCAGTTGTCGGAAGTATTTCCGATGTTATTGCAGAGAGCGGTATCTCTTCCGCTGATATAAAGGGAATAGGGCTTTCTGGACAGATGCACGGTCTGGTAATGCTTGATGCCGAATGTAAAGTGATACGCAAGAGCATTATCTGGTGCGATCAGAGAACATCAAAGGAAGTTGAGGAGATCACCTCGAAAGTCGGACATGACAGGCTGGTGGAGATAACGGCAAATCCCGCGATCACCGGCTTTACCGCCGCTAAGATCATGTGGGTGAAGAATAATGAACCGCACAATTATGAACGCTGCCGTCATATCCTTCTGCCTAAGGATTATATCAGATTCATGCTTACAGGCGAATTTGCAACCGAGGTCTCCGATGCTTCCGGAATGCAGCTGCTCGATATTCCGAAGAGACAGTGGTCCGATGAGGTACTTGAAAAGCTTGGGATAGATAAGTCGCTTCTCGCGAAGGTTTATGAAAGTCCGGAGATCACAGGCACAGTTACAAAGGCAGTTGCGGAGATGACGGGACTTGCCGAGGGGACACCTGTTGTCGGAGGCGCCGGCGACAATGCTGCCGCGGCTGTAGGCACCGGTGTTGTTGAGGACGGTACAGCTTTTACCACCATAGGTTCGAGCGGTGTTGTATTCGCACATACTTCGGATATCTCGATAGACAAGAAGGGCAGAGTCCATACATTCTGCTGTGCTGTGCCGGGCTGCTGGCATGTTATGGGAGTTACCCAGAGTGCGGGGCTGTCGCTGAAATGGTTCAGAGATAATCTGTGCTGGAGCGAAATGGAAACTGCGATCAATATGGGTGTTGATCCGTATTATCTTACAGACAAGGCAGCCATGGAAGTGCCGATCGGCGCTAATCGTCTGCTCTATATGCCGTATCTGAACGGTGAGCGTACACCTCATCTTGACCCTAACGCACGCGGCGCGTTCATAGGTCTTTCAACCATGCACAAAAAGAAGGATATGATCAGAGCGGTCATGGAAGGTGTGTCTTATTCGCTTCGTGACTGTGTGGAAGTTATGCGTGAAATGCGTATAAACGTAAGTGATATGATGGCGTGCGGCGGCGGCGGAACTTCACCCTTGTGGAGACAGATGCTTGCCGATCTCTACGGCTGTCCGGTAAAGACAACTCAGAATAAAGAGGGCCCTGCCCTCGGAGTCGCTCTTCTTGCTGCGGTAGGAACAGGAATATATAATTCTGTGCCCGAGGCTTGCAGGGCTGTTATCAAGGAAGACAAGATACAGAATCCTATTACAGAGAACAGTGAAAAATATGAGAAAGTATATGAGCTTTACCGCAGACTGTATCCCAGAATGAAGCAGACATTTGCCGAGCTTGCTGAATTATAACCCCAAAAATGAATATGACAGGAAGGAAGTAATCCTATGACGTTCAGTGAGCTTGATAAAACATGGAAAAAGGTATTTGAACTGGCGTGGGAAGGAAACCTGCCTATCGGAGCGGTAATTGTGGATCAGGACGGCAATTTTCTTTCCTGCGGAAGAAACCGGTATATTGTAAGCAAGCGTTTTCCGAACTGTAAAGTGGATCATGCCGAGACTGAATGTATTCAGGAGCTGGATATTGAGAAATATCCGGATCTGAAAAACTATACTCTCTATACTTCAATGGAGCCATGCCCGATGTGTATTGGCACAATTATTATGAGCAATCTCAGAAAAGTGAAAGTTGCCGCGCATGATGCGTGGGCAGGTGCCGCTGATATCTGCATACAAAATTCTTATGCTCAGAAGAAACGTGTGGAAGTGGAGTTTGCCGATGATCTCCTTGCAAATGTTCAGATAGCTTTGCAGGGAAGTGTAGAACTTCGTAACAACGGAACACGGAGCGAAGTTTACAAGAGCTTTATGGAGATGTATCCGCTTGGGGCTTCGGCGGCATTCAAGCTGTTTTCCGATAAACTGTTTGCCGACCTTACCGATATAACGGCTGAAAAAGCTTTTGACTGTGTTGTCGGTATTCTGGAGGCATAGTAAATGGAGCTTTTCGAAGCTATCACCACAAGGCACAGCTATCGGGGGAAATACAGATCCGATCCTGTGCCGAGAGAAGATCTGATCACAATAATCAATGCCGGACTCTCAGCTCCGTCAGGCTGTAATAAACAGACTGCAAGCTTTATCATTGTTGATGATCCGACGGTTCTGGAGCGGGTGAAAAATGCAATAGACCCGCCGGTCGGAGAAACTGCTCCGGCTGCGATATGTGTGCTGAGCCGAAAGATATGTGCTTATCGGGACAAGTGTTTTGCGGTGCAGGATTATTCCGCTGCTATTGAAAATATGCTTCTCGCTATTGTTGCACTGGGTTATCAGAGCTGCTGGTATGAAGGACATATTACAGATGATGATAATATAGGGCGTAAAATTGCGAAAATACTGAATGTACCTGAGGAATATGATCTGGTCTGTTTTCTGCCTGTCGGCACAGCGGAAGAAAAAATTACGGCGCCGAAGAAAATGGAATTTGAAGAACGGGTATGGTTCAACGGCTTTAAGAAAACATAATAAAAATAAGATCCTGATAACATTTGCAGATTATCAGGATCTTATTTTTTATCATTCATTCTTTATAGCTTCGAGAGCGCTGATCTTTACAGCACGGTTTGCGGGATAATAACCGGAAATCAGACCGATAATTGTGGAGAATACCAGCGCAAGCAGTACAAGCCACAACGGGATTATTGAAACGGCACCGCCGCCGTCGGTATAGATGCCGAACATCTGCGACATTGCTTCGGATCCCCCGAGAGAATTCATTATTGCTGATATTATGTAGCTTATAACAGTGCCGACTATACCGCCCAGCAGACCGATCATACCGGCTTCCACGAGGAAAATAACGCGGATATTGCCTATAAAGCAGCCGAGTACTTTCATAATACCGATCTCGCGTGTACGTTCGTATATTGACATTATCATCGTATTTGTGATACTGATAGCGGCTACAAGCAGACTGATCGCAGCGAGTCCGCCGAGAACCATCTGTATTACGCCAAGTTGTCCCTGCATTTCGTTACGTACCTGAGCCATGCTCGATGCACTGAAACCCAGTTCTTCGACTTGTTTCTGGACATAGTCAACGTTGTTTATATCATCACACACTATTTTGACCTGCGAATATTCAGGATCTCCGGTGCTTTTTATACTGTTGAGCTTATTATAATCAAGTATGATCTGTTTTGCGAGACTGATATCGACAAAGATACTGTAAGGAGTTTCCCACTGAGGATCCTGAGCAAGTACGGCGGTACCGTTCAGTTTATATTCATAGCCTTTGCCGCCGTATTGGTATGTACCGTCATCATTAGGTTTTTTGGTATTATTGATGCCTATTGTTATGGTGGATCCGACAGGTTCTACAAAAGGTTTGGTAAAGGTACCGTCCGGAAGCTGCTGCTTGTATGTATGAGCCGCGTTTCCGTGCTTTTTTGTATCGGTGAACTGATATGCAATTTCATTGCCGAATACAATAGAATCGTTCTTGTTGTTTTCATTGGGTAAAGTTCCTTCTTCGGCAGTATATCCAAGCTTATCGAAAAGGGAGAAGTCAACGCCTATTATACTTGCCCATGAAAGTCTGTATCTGTCATTTCTGCCGGATACAACTGTTACCTTGTCGGAACTTACTTCCATTTTCGGGACCATATATGATACATGGTCAATTGCACCGAGCGTAGCAAGTGCTGCATCATCAAGCTTTGGTTTATCGGTGTTGCTGTTCTGAGATGACATTTCCATATACATTCCGCCGCCGCCGTTATATATCGTTACGGCTGTAAGGTCACCCCAGGAAGCAAGCATACCGTCCATAGCCTGATTCATGCCGAGACCGAGCGAGATCATGACAATTACCGCGCAGGATCCGATCACAACACCGACAATGGTAAGAAGAGTTCTTCCTTTGCGTCTCCATAGATTACGGAGACATATAGAAATCATATCAAAGATCTTCATCGTCGTCCTCTAATTCTGCTGCCTTTTTCTTTTTAGCCTTTACAATAATGATTATAACTACAACAATGATAACAGCAGCTCCGCCGCCGATAGCGAACCATGCCCACAGCGGGAATCCTTCCTGCGGAGCTTCCGCTTCCGGCATCATTCCGTCTTCACCAAACATACCGTCGCCGAAATCTCCCATGTTGCTGTAATCGAAGCTCATGGCGCTGAAGGTAAAGGGCTTGCGTATCTCTTTCGCCTCACCGTTGGCATCCTCGTAAGTGAATACAAGTTCACCGGATACATCACCTTCCGAGATGGGAGTAAGTTTCGCGTCATAGTATTCTTCCGTACCGCTGGCAATATTGCCTATATAGTATGAAGGCGTTTCGCAGGTAAAACCGTCGCCCTCTACAGTTACAGTAACATTATAGACGCTGCTCTTTCCCTTGTTTACCGCACTGGTGTTTAGAGTGACCATTTCACCGACATTTACCGACCAGCCGGGAAGTTCCGGATCGTTCACAGACAGTCTGTCTTCCTGTCTGAGCGGGATCGTAAGGGTTTCTGTATTGCCGGGTGCTTCATATCTTTCTTTTCCCACGGAATATTCATAAGAGAATGATATCTCGACAGGATAACTGTTAGGTGCCGCATCTGCTTTTGCGAGGAGGTCAATGTTTATATTTTCGGTCTGTTTCATACCGAGTTTTTCAAAGAAGAAGGAGTTGGAAGAATTGGCAGGGGAGAACGCTCTGCTTCCGTCAACAACAGACGCGCCGCCGTTGATCGTGACCTTGAGGTTTTCTATGGTAGCCGAAGACGATGTGTTCTTTATGGTGAGGAAGAGCGGGAACTGCTGACCGGCTGTAACATACTCTCCGCCGAAGGTGTAGTTTTCAATTATGATGTTGGGGGCGAATACCTTTTCTCCCTTTTCATCGGTGCCTTCACTTGCTTTGGGAACACATGTGATCGTAGCATAAACCGTCGAGGAGATCTCACCGAAGTTCAGTTCTATCGGAATGACTTCTCTTACGGAAGAAATACCCTTGCATCCGATAATAGAGAATGTCGCGGTCTTTGTTTCGCCGGCCGCAAGATCCATGTCGGTATATGTAAGTCCTCCATTGGCTGCAAATTTCTGTCCGTCGAGATTCTGAAGGCTGATACGTGCCTTTTCGATATTCTTATTACTTGTATTTTTTAATGAAAGGGTAAGATCAAAAACAGTATTCTCTCCGACAGCCGGTACGCTTACAGAATAACCGCTCATGGTAAGATCATATTTTCCCGCGCTTTCGGAAGTTTTGGAATTGGAAGGCACGCAGATCACAGAAGCATACACGGTCGATGACTGGCTTCCGAATTCCAGAATGACCGGAACAGATTCTCTTACCGATGATATACCGGGAGTACCTATGAGCGAAAAGCTGAATTTCTTTGATTCTCCGCTTTTTATACTGAAATCATTATATCCGAGACCTTTATCAAGGGCGAATTTCGTTCCGTCCGCGGAAATACTTACTCTTGCGGAAGAGATATTATTGCTGCCTGCGTTCTTGACCTCTACAGTAAGTGTGAACTTTGTTCCGTCCTTTATCTCAGAACTGCTCACATTATAGCCGGTCATTGTAAGATCGTGAACGCCGTAGGTTATCTCTTCTTTTTCTGCATCAGGCTGGCATTTAAGAATAATTGAAGTACTGGATGAGCGCCTGAGCCCCTCCTTGTTCTTGTCGAGCGTGTAGGTGAGGGTAAGACCGAGTGTCTCACGGATATATTGAAGACCGTTCTGAGCGATAAGTGAGAATTTTACGGTCCCTGTTCTTCCGTTTTCTACATTGACATACTGTTTTGTAAATCCTTTATCGAGAACAAACTTTGATTTGTCAATATCTGTAAGTTCCACTTCGGCATCCTTGATATCGACACCGGTAGCATTTTTCAGAGTAACAACGAGATCGAATGCATCACCGGGCTTTATAAGGTCTTTGCTTGGTACGCATGAAACGATAGTAAGTCCCGCGACATCAAGATCACTTGTTACCTTCATTGAATAATCAAAAGTGTAGGTATCGTTAAGAATATGGTTCATGTCATATACATCGACCTTCACGGAAATATCGTATTTTTCCGGTGTCGCAGTAAGCGGAGCTGTTATATCAAATGAAGATGTATAAAGTGACACGTCTTCTTCTCCTTCAACCTTATGTGTCGTGGTGTCTATTGTAATTTCTTTTGAATCACAGCTGACAGACATCTGAATAAACGAAAAGCTTCCACGTTCTTTTTCAACTATGCTTACAGGCATAGCTACACGTGTGCCTGCTCTCATAGTAAAGTCGGTAGAGCCAAAAGTAACAAATTTCGGTGTGGTTATTTCCTGTTCGGCTGAAGTATCATCTTCCGCAAACACGGCTGCGGGGCAGGAGAATGCCGTTATTGCTGCTGCAAGCAGACCTGCGATTATTTTTCTGAATGATATCATTGTTCTGAATCCTCTCTGTTTTCCTGAATGTTATTGTTTTGCGACTGTTGCTGTTCCTTTTCCTCGGCGTCCGGAGAATAAATGGAAACATTGTTTTCGATGCTTGTTATCTCACCGTCGATAATATGTACTATCCTGTCGGCATATTCTGCTATTTCAAGATCGTGTGTTACAAGTACAAGCGTGATGTTGTATTTTCTGCACATTCTCACCATCAGCCGCATAACATCATCTGTTGTCTTGGTGTCAAGGTTTCCGGTAGGTTCGTCCGCAAATACGACTTTCGGTTTCGCCACAAAGGCTCTTGCAATGCCGACACGCTGCTGCTGACCGCCGGACATCTGGTTTGGTCTGTGTTTAAGCCTTTCTCCCAGTCCGACAAGTTTCAGCATTTTTGCAGACAGCTTATCGCGTTTGCTCCGCGGCATTCCTTTGAACATCAGAGGCATACCGACGTTTTCGATCGCATTGAATTGTGAGATCAGATTGTATGACTGGAATATGAATCCTGTGTTCTCCTGCCTGAATTTGGCAAGTTTTCTCTCCGACAGCTTTGCTATATTCACGCCGTTTATGAAAATATCCCCTCTTGTCGGTTTTTCAAGACCGGCGAGCATATTCAGAAGCGTTGATTTACCGGAGCCTGATGTTCCGAGAATACAGCATATCTCTCCCTGTTCGATATCGAGGTCTATCTTTCGCAGCGCATACACCTTTTCATTGCCGATCCTGTACACTTTGCGAAGATTTTTCACATTGATAAAAGCCAATATCTCACCCTCTTTCTGTTTCTTTCTATATATAAAAACGAAATAATGCCATACTTGGTTGCAGATAACTGCCAGAAAATGACAAGTTTTACGTTTTTTTGTGCAAACATACAGTATAATGTTACTGAATGTATAAGAAAAAAGTGATTTTCACAACTTTATTCCGTGCTTTCAAGAATATGGTCGAGGATCTCTGCCGCATCAGTTACGCAGCCTCTGCATGAACGCAGAGGTTTTCCGGTGGATCTTCCTTTTAGTTCAGCGCACATAAGTGAAGAGTTCATACCGCTGAACTCTTCTTCAAATCTTTGTTTGAGCTCATCCGATCTGCTTCCGAACTTTTTATCGAGAATGTATTCGGCTGCGAGTACCGCGCCGCACTTTCCCATTTTTCCGCCTGCAAACGGCATAGCGGCAGCCCTTGCAGTTTTTTCGTCCATGCCTGCGTCTTCACAGAAAGCGCACATCACGGCGGCAGAACACGGATAGAAATTTTTATGATTGTTTACAGCTTTTTCAATTTTATCGGACATTATTTTATTCTCCCTCGGCAACATCAGTTATGATAGCCCGCAGTTCTTCCACGCCTTCGCCTGTTTCGGCTGAAAACTCGACCGTAGTTATATCCTCAAAACATGGTATTTCTGTCCTGAAGGCTTCCAGCCGGGCTTCACGTTCTTTCTTCCTGAGTTTGTCCGCTTTTGTTAGGACAACAACGAATGGTATCTCACTGTCTATCAGGAAATTTATCATCATAATATCATCGTCCGTAGGCTTATGACGGAAGTCGATAAGCTGGAAAACAAGTGCAAGGTCTCTCTCGTCGTGCAGGTAGCCTTCTATGAGGTCAGCCCAGCGTTTTTTCTCGTTTTTGCTGACCTTGGCGTAACCGTAGCCGGGAAGATCCACAAAATAAATACTATCGACAGCGAAGAAATTGATCGTGGATGTTTTTCCGGGTGTTGCGCTTACTCTTGCGAGAGATTTCCTGTTCAGCAGTTTGTTTATAAGAGATGATTTACCGACATTTGAATGACCGGAAAAAGCAAATTCGAGCCTGTCCGATCTCGGGATCTGGTTAAAAAGTCCGTAAGAAGCGGAAAATTCCGATATATTGTAATTCATATTTTCTCCCGGTTTTATAATTTCCCCTGAACGTTTAACACGCGCAGGGGAAATCATCACTGTTCTGAAGTTGATATTGTTGCGGAGGGGGCAGTACCTTTCTTTCTGCGTGCGGCAGTTTTAGCGGGTCTGCCTCTTCTGGAAGGGGTTTTTTTGCTGTTCTTTGTTTTCGGGAATACAAGTGCTGTATCAAGAACAGTCTGTATCTTCTCGGCGGGTACGAAGCATACATTATCCTTGACCGTTACATCTATCTCATCAAGATCCGCTTCATTGTCCTTAGGGATAATGACAGTCTTTATGCCCGCTTTATAGGCAGCCATTGATTTTTCTTTAAGACCTCCGATAGGAAGTACTTTACCGTGAAGGGTGATCTCGCCCGTCATAGCAACGTCGTGCTTGACCGGCATGCCTGAAAGTGCGGATACAAGAGCGGTGGTCATAGTTACGCCTGCCGAGGGACCGTCTTTCGGGACAGCACCTTCGGGAGCATGGATATGAAGATCCTTATTCTTGTAGAAATCGGGATCTATACCGTAATTGGAGGCTATATTTCTTACAAGGCTCACGGCTATCTTGCTGGATTCCTTCATTACATCGCCAAGTGAACCGGTAACTTCGATCTTTCCGCTTCCTTCCAGCACGATCACCTCAAGCGGCATAGTCACGCCGCCGACAGATGTCCACGCAAGTCCGGTGACAATACCGATCTCATCCTTTTTGGAGATGATGTCGTCCAGATATTTGGGGGTGCCGAGGAATTCCTTGATATTGGCATCTGTAACAGAAACACATTCCTCGCCGCTTACGATCTTCTTGGCGGCCTTCCTGCAAACCGACGCGATCTTCTTTTCGAGACCGCGGACTCCTGCTTCACGGGTATAGCCGTCGATCATGGCATAGATAGCCTTATTGTTGATCTTCAGAGTCTTGCGGGATTCACCGTGTTTTTTGAGCTGTTTGGGAAGCAGGTGCTTTTTGGCGATGTTGAACTTTTCCTCGCGGGTGTAGCTGGAAAGTTCAATGACTTCCATACGATCCAGCAGGGGAGCGGGGATAGTATCGGTGGTGTTTGCTGTCGTAATGAAAAGCACGTTGCTCAGATCTATCGGGATCTCAAAATAATGATCCGTAAATGTGGAATTCTGTTCTGGATCGAGTACTTCGAGCATTGCCGAAGCAGGGTCGCCCTTATAGTCCATGCCCATTTTGTCTATTTCATCAAACAGTATGACAGGATTCATGCACTTTGCCTGTTTGATAGCGTTTACTATACGTCCGGGCATAGCTCCGACGTAAGTTTTTCTGTGACCGCGTATCTCAGCTTCATCACGCACACCTCCGAGAGAAACACGGGCGTAATTCCTTCCGAGAGCAGCGGCTATAGAACGTCCGACGGAAGTTTTGCCGACTCCGGGAGGTCCCACAAGGCAGATTATCTGGCTTTTGACTTCGGGGTTGAGTTTTCGTACCGAAATGATCTCAAGGATACGTTCCTTGACTTTTTTCAGACCGTAGTGGTCTTTTTCGAGCTGTTTTTCAGCTTTATCAATATCTATGGTATCTTCGGTATAAGTATTCCATGGCATTTCAAGAACAGAGTCGAGGTATGTCTTGATAAGCCCGTATTCCTGTGAAGACTGTGATACCTTCATCATCTTGCCGACTTCACGGAGAAGCTTTTCCTCGGTCTCTTCCGGAAAGCCTATCGCCTGTATCTTTTCGGTATATTCATCAGACTCTTCATCATATTCATCGCTGCCGCCAAGCTGACGGGAGATCGCTCTCATCTGTTCGCGCAGTATGTATTCACGCTGATTACTGTCTATGGAGTCTCTGATCTGTTCATTGATCTCCGCCTCAAACTTGAGTACCTTTATCTCTTCTGTGAGCATCTCTATCAACAGTTTCAGCCTTTTTTCAAAGTTGTTTGTTTCAAGAAGCTCCTGTTTGTTCTCGGTGCGGAGGAATATATTGAATATGATAAGCTCGAACAGTTTGCTGAGATCGTGCTCATTGTTTATCATTGCCGTGAGTTCGTCGGGGATCTTCGGAACAAGTGAGGAGTAATCGGAGAACAGCATTTTAAGCGTCCTCTCATAAGCGTAAGAAAGCTTGTTGTTCAGTTTGGGATCCGATTCCTTCAGTTCCGTCACTTCGGCAAGGTCATAGGTGTCAAATTCCGATACGCTGTTGATCTTAGCCCTGTAAAGCCCCTGTACAAGAACTCTTGTGACTTTATCGGGAGTCTTGAGGATCTGTCTTATCTCAGCCACGACTCCGATGCCGAAAAGATCCACGATATGCGGATCGTCGTTTTCGTATTCGCGCTGTGTTACGAGAAAAACACGCTTATCTGTGAGGCTTGCAGTCTGTACTGCCTCAATGAATTTCGGTCTTGTCACGTCGAAATTCAGGACCATTCCCGGAAATACGACCAGCCCGCGCATGGTTATCATGGGAAGTTTATGTTTTGTGCCGGCAGATACCGCCATAGTTACCATTCCTTTCATTTGTGGAACTGCCCTTATATTTCTTTGGCAGATAAATAATATTATACAATATAGTGCAGATAAATGCAAGTGTTTTTCAATGATTTTTTGAGAAAAAATCTTACATTTCTGCCGTTTTGTTCATATTTTACGCGATAAGGTACGGCCGCATTTTATCGAGTGATTTCTCGCCGATACCATGTACTTGCAGGAGTTCGTCAACATCGAGAAAACCGTTGTTGTGTTCACGGTAATCTATAATATTGTCCGCGGTTACACTTCCGATGCCGTTTACAGTCATCAGCTCTTCTTTGGAAGCAGTGTTTATGTTTACTTTTTCGGACTCCGGTATATCATCGGCGTCCGAATGTCTGATTATGGGAGTCATAGATGAATACTGCGCCCTGCCGGTATTGTCATAGAAAATATAGATACCGGCACATACTGCGAGAAATACCGTAAGGATGATAAAGAACAGGTGAAGTTCTTTTTTCTCGTATGCAAGCTGTCCGGGAGTCATTTTATCCTTTTTCATAGCAGTTTTCTCCGTTATCGGCATTGATTAATGCGGCTCTTTAACATCGTCAGGATATTTTTTATAGCTATATATTCTTCAGTAAAATCCACTGTTACTCTCCAATGCTGAATCACGATTTGTCGTATTAAAATCAAACAAAAATGACGCAGCCATTGTTTTATATGATATCAAGTATTTGATATATTATATCACATTTCAGAAAAAAGCGCAACTTATTCGGCAGAATAATCAAAAAATATTTGTAAAATTTGTTGATTATTATATTGAGATAATGGAATTTATGTGTTATAATAAATTTCGTAAACGATTACAACTTTTTGAAAAGGAGAAAAATAATTATGTCAAATCCATATCTTCCGTCGTGGGAATATATTCCGGACGGTGAGCCGCGTGTATTCGGGGACAGACTTTATATTTACGGCTCACATGACCGCGCAGGCTGTGATAAATTCTGTGACTACAGGCTTAAAGTATGGTCGGCGCCGCTCAGTGATCTCAATAACTGGGTGTGTCACGGAACGGCGTTTTCTACCCGTGATCTCAGAGATCATGAAAGCGATACAGACTGGACAGATAACGAACTGTATGCTCCGGACGTTGTTGAGAAGGACGGTAAATACTATCTGTACGCATATATTGTCGGAGCAAAGGGGTGTGTTGCCGTAAGCGACAGACCCGAGGGTCCTTTCAGACTTATTTCGCAGTATAAATATAATATCGAAAAACATTATGATGACGGAACCTTCATAGATCCGGGAGTTCTCGTGGACGATGACGGCAGGGTGTACGTATATTGCGGATATCTTGGTTCTTATATGGCTGAGATCGACGGGTCGGATATGGTAACGGTACTTGACGGTACCTACAAAACAGACATAATACCTACAGAGGAGCCTTTCAATTTCTTCGAGGCGTGTTCGCCGCGCAAAATCAACGGGAAATATTATCTTATCTACTCTCCGAAACAGGGAAGCCGGCTTGTTTATGCCGTCAGCGACTCTCCGACAGGACCGTTTGAATTCAAGGGGACGATCATTGACAATTCCGTTGATTATCCCGGCGGCAACGATCACGGATCTGTTATGTGCGTAAACGGTCAGTGGTACATATTCTATCACAGAATGACAAATAATACCATAATGTCAAGACGCGGCTGTGCCGAGCGTATCGAGATACTTCCGGACGGTACTATTCCGCAGGTGGAAATGACTTCTCTCGGTTTTGAAGAAAGTCTGAATCCGTTTGCGGTAACAAAAGCGGACACAGCTTGTGTACTGAAAGGCGGCTGCTTTATTACCGAAAGAAACATTTTTGAACGTGTGATAACTTCAGTTACGGACGGTTGTGTCATGGGCTGGAAATACTATGATTTCGGAAGTGATACTGATCCGTTCTCTGTAAAGCTTAAAGTCCGCGGTATGGGATGCCGCGGTACCATAAGCGTACATCTGGACAGTTATGAGAGTGAGCCGGTCGGTACAGTGGAATTTACAGAAAACGGAGGAGTTATTTCCGCCGGACTTACCGGTATCACCGGACGTCACGCGGTATATCTCAGGGCAAATGCCGGGTATGAGGGCTGGGCTGCCGATTACTTCAAAGGACGCACTCTTTTTGAACTCGAGGAATTCGTGTTTGTAAGGTGATCCCGCTATTGTTTTATCTTTGAATGACCGTCTTTCAACAAATGAAAGACGGTTTTTTCGTTAAAAATACCCTATTGTAATCTGCGGCAGTATATGATATAATAAATAGGTATATTTTTATTGGAGGTAAAAAATGGTAAGAGCACTTATGATAAAGATACACGAGGCTCTTGTCTCTGTAGTGCCGATAACACTTATAGTGCTTGCGGCAACAGCCACACCTCTCGTAACGCTTTCACAGCATGAGATGTGGGTATTTGTCATCTCTGCGGTGTTTCTCATACTTGGTATTGCATTGTTCAATGTCGGTGCAGATATGGCTATGACGCCTATGGGCGAGCATATAGGAGAGGGCCTTACCAAATCCCGGAGGATCGGCATACTTCTTGCTGTGAGCTTTGTGATGGGTCTGCTGATAACCATTGCCGAGCCGGATCTTTCCGTTCTTGCCGAACAGGTCAGCGCTGTAATGGACGGCACTACATTGATATGGTTCGTCGGGATAGGAGTGGGGATCTTTCTGCTGATCGGTGTATTCAAGATCGTGCTTCAGAAAGATATTGCGCCGATACTGATGTTCTTCTATATGATGCTGTTTGCCGCAGCAGCATTGCTCCTTGAGCAGGGGAAGGGGGATCTCCTTCCGCTCGGCTTTGACTCCGGCGGTGTTACAACCGGTCCGATAACAGTCCCGTTCATTATGTCTCTCGGTGTAGGTATAGCTATGACTGTAGGGGGCAGAAATGCCGATGAGAACAGTTTCGGACTTATCGCTCTCTGTTCGGTAGGTCCCGTGCTTGCGGTCATGCTGCTCTCGCTTATGTCGGGCGGCAATGATCTTTTTTATGAGCTTCCGGATTATTCGATAGATGCGCACCTTGGTGATGAATTCTGGCATACTATATCCGAGGTGATGGCTGATGTGGGACGCTCCTTACTGCTGATAGTCGTATCGTTCGGTATTCTTCAGTTCGTCATACTGAAACTTCCGAAAAAAAAGCTGATACAGATAATGGCCGGAATAATATACACCTTCGTGGGTCTTGTGATATTTCTTGCTTCCGCGGCTATCGGATTTATGCCCATCGGGTACAGTCTCGGAACTCAGCTTGCTGAGAACGGAAATACGGGACTGATAGTTTTTGCCTTTATCATAGGAATGGTCGTCGTACTCGCCGAGCCTGCCGTCCATGTACTGAACAAGCAGGTCGAAGATGTGACCGGAGGCTCTGTCACAAAACGCTCGATGATGATCGCTCTGTCGATAGGCGTGGGTGTTTCTATAGGCTTGTCTGTAATACGTATCATATTCAATTTCTCGGTGCTTTATTATCTGATACCCGGTTACCTGATCTCTCTCGGCCTTTCATTCTTTGTGCCGAAGCTTTATACTGCCATTGCGTTTGATTCCGGCGGAGTTGCCAGCGGTCCGCTTACATCAAGTTTCATACTTCCGCTCGCTATCGGAGCGTGTGTCGGGCTTAACGGCGCGGATAATGTTTTATACAGTGCGTTCGGAGTTGTGGCAATGGTTGCAATGACTCCGCTTATCACGATACAGGCACTTGGTTTCAGAGCGGTAGTTTCGGAAAGAGTTCGCAGGCGTGCCGCTATGGCCCGCATACTTGCCGCGGACGATGAGCAGATCATTTACTTTGAATAAGGAGGCATTGCTTTGGATAATAATAAAACTCCGGAAACCAACAATGTAGCTCCGATAGGATTGGAACTGCTGATAACTATTGTTGACAAGAACAAGGCTGAATTCTATGTGGATCTTATACAGTCCTATGAGGTGAATTTTCAGTTTACAGCACTTGCAAAAGGAACCGCAAAAGCCGATATCCTTGATTATCTCGGCCTTACAGAAAATGACAAAACGGTTATATTCAGTGTAGTAAGAGCCGATAAGCTTGATGATCTTATCTATGTACTCGGGGAAAAATTCCGTACTATAAGAGGCGGGAAAGGTGTTGCAGTATCTGTACCGTTTACAAGCATGATAGGAACAACAGTATATGCGTTCCTGTGCAATGCAGCGGACAATATGAGGGGGAATAGTTAAATGGCTGAAAAAAGCAATTATGAAATGATATTCTGTATAATCAATTCCGGATTTTCCGAGACGGTGATGGACGCGGCACGCGAAGCCGGCGCTCGCGGAGGAACAGTTATCCGCGCAAGAGGAACCGCCGGAAAAGAAGCCGAGGAACTGTTCAAGATCACTGTTCATCCCGATAAGGAAGTGATAATGATCCTTGTGCCGAAAGAGATCAAAGATAAAGTGTTGAGCGCAATATACCACTCCGCAGGTATGAATACAGCAGGGCAGGGGATAGCGTTCTCAATGGCAGTCAATAAAACCGTGGGACTTCAGTGGTAATATAATAACCGGACTGTATGTTATCATCATAACAGTCCGGTTTTATCTATATCTCATTCTTGATCTTATTCAGTGCGCCTTTTTCGAGACGTGAGACCTGTGCCTGACTTATACCGATCTCATTGGCTACTTCTACCTGTGTTTTACCTTGCAGAAAACGCAGATTCAGTATTTTTTTCTCTCTGCTTCCAAGCGAAGAAATGGCATCTTTCAATGCGATCTCGTTCAGCCAGTTTCGGTCATCGTTATTGTCGCCTATCTGATCCATTACGTAAACCGTGTCTCCCGCGTCGGAGAAAACCGGCTCATATAGTGAGATCGGCTCGCTTATAGCTTCAAGGGCTATGACGACATCTTCACGTCTGCAATCGATTTTATCGGAGATCTCCTCAATAGTAGGATCTCTTTTCAGTTTTGCGGTCAGCTTTTCTTTCGCCTGCATGGCTTTATATGCTATATCGCGCAGTGAACGGCTTACCCGTATCTGCCCGCTGTCTCTTATGTGGCGTTTTACTTCGCCTTCTATCATTGGAACAGCGTAAAGCAGTCGAAAATTATTTGGTACTTACGTCAAAGCTTTGCATAAGATACAAAATGATGAAAAGCTTTGATTTTATTCATTATAACATATTTTCAGTTTTTTATCAAGAGGTACATGATATTTTGTCTTCAGAATTTATAATAAATGTCTATCAATGACCCGTCGATCACGATCTTGTTTACACAGGTATTTATCGCGTGTTGTCTCTCCTTCATCGTAAGGCTGTTCCATTGCTCCCTGAGATTTCGGACTGTATTAATGCGTTCATTGATCTCGGCGGCTGTGCTTCGGTTCTTTTCTTCGTCCTCTATCTGTCTGCGTACCGATCCAAGCTCGGCTTTATTCTCCTCTATAGTTTCAAGTAGAAGTTCATCGCCCGATGAAGCATAGAGATTATAAAGTCTTTTGATCTTTTCGGATATTTCATTGTATCTCTGCTTTAATATTCTGGCAGCCGCGGCAGTCACTGTTGTGATCTCGCCGCTTGGGATTATGTTCTCCGTTCTGTTGAACAGATCATCGAGGACGATCTGTTCAACTTGTGAAGCATCTGCCTTTTCGTTATCGCAGTTGCTGTCTTTAATGAGGTACTTTTTGGAGCTTTGCTGGGAGTAGCAGTAGATCTTTACGCTGTCTCTGCCCCATTTCTGATATCTCATTTTTGCTCCGCAGCGGGCACAGTATACTAATCCTGTCAGAAGATAAGTATTCGGAACGGCTTTTTTGGTGGAACGACGTTCGCGTTCACGCTGTACCTTGTCCCATAGCTCCTGGCTGATTATAGGCTCATGCCGTGCATCGAATATTTCACCCCGGAACTTTATTTTCCCGAGATATGTGATTCTACCCAGAATATCGGTGATCTGTTTATCCTCCGATACCTCGAACATATCGGCAAGCTGCGTGGTCGAATATCCTTGCAGGTAAAGCTCAAATATCCGCTTTACATCTTCCGCATGCTTGTCAGGTACAAGTATATCCTTTGAGGGATCATAGGAATATCCGAAAGGCACTCTTCCTCCACCCATCCACAGTCCTGATTTGACCCGCTCCTGCATACCCATTCGCGTTCTTTCACGTATATTCTCTCTCTCAAGTTGAGCGAATACAGAGAGTATGCCGATCATAGCTTTTCCGTATGGGGTAGTTGTATCGAAATTTTCATTAAGGCTTATGAAATTGCAGCCGTTCGGGATAAATACATCTTCAAGCAGAAATACAGTATCTTTCTGCGAACGGGAAAGTCTGTCCAGCTTATATACCACAACAGCAGAGACTTGTCGTTTTCTGATATTGTCTATCATTCGTTTCATCTCGGGACGTTCAATATTACTGCCGGACCAGCCGCCGTCGATGTAGAACTCATAGTCTGAAATGTCTTTCAGCTTGCAGTATTGTTTAAGTTTTTCCTTCTGTGCATCGACAGAATATCCTTCCTCATACTGTGCATCTGTGGAAACTCTTATATAAAGTGCGGTATGCATAGAGTCAGCTCCTTCCTCAAAAAATAAGGCAAGCACAGGGCTTGCCTTTATTATATCACACTTAACCCGCCTTTTCAAGTGGGGCGGAAGTATTTGCCTGTCTCAGGCTCTCATATAGATCGAGCAGTTCCTGCAAGGGGACATAATCTTCGATCGGCGTGTTGGCTTCGATAAGCTGTTCGTTCTTGTCGTAGCAGTTCCGAAGCGTCATTTCTTTTTTGTTCTCACACATACCGATCCCCCCTTTGCTGGATTATTGACAGTTGCAGCGCTGTTTATGCGTGGAACACTGATATAATATATATTTAAAATATAAAACTATTTCAAACGCTGTTCATCATTAAGTTCGAGACGTGCGATGACTGGCTTTGTCAGGAAACAATTGTCAGTCGCAAGGCTGCCGACAGCGAGGAAACTGTGCTTGCCGATCCCGCGGATTGCAGCCCGCACTCCTGGGTCGTTTATGCTTATCCCCATATACCTGAGAGCGTCAGCAATAGGGTCAAACGCAATTATTGTTCCGAATTCCTTTAGTGTATTTGTTAGATTAGCCGCGTTCTGTGAGTTTAAGTACTGTGACAGGATAATAAGCATTATTCCATATTTTGCTCCGCGTCTTATATAATCATCGACCACAACGCCGGACTGGGAGATGTTCAAGCGGTCGCACTCATCGCACATGAACAGACACGGCTGAATATGTCGCTGATTGCGCTGAAACATATAAAAATGCTTCAGGAGGGAATTTACAAGAGTTTCATCGTCCTCACTGACAACAACAACCCCTTCTCCGGGTCTGACAAACTTTGCCCATTCGAATTTCTCGGTGAAAATTCCCTTATCATAAAGATAACGCAGCTTGTCCAGAAGAACAGTACGCTCCGGGATATCATCAAGACCATGGCTTATATATGCCAGAAGTTCATCAAATTGTAAGAAAAGGGAGCTGTCATTTTCAAATTTTGAAAGCAGATACTGTTCCTCTGCTGTGAACTCATCAGCAAATTTCCCTTTCATAACCACGCTCGATACTCTGAACTGCCATGTTTGCTGCTGTTCCTCGGATCCGACATAGATCTTGCGTACACCCGGGAGATTTACCGCCGTGTCATCACTTCCTGGAGTATGCAGACCAAATGATATCACCGGAATATTTGCCTTCATACATTCCAGCGCAAAGTGTATGCCAAGAGTCGTTTTACCCGAGCGTGTCTTTCCGCAGATATAAATGTGCCCGTTTTCGCTGCCATCGGCTCTTTTCAGAGAAAAGAATATCTTCGTATCGTCGCATTTTGCAAGAGGAATGTGTATTTCAGGCTTACCGATGTCGAATTCGGTTGCGTTGAGTCCGATCTCACCAAAAGAGAACAAGCGATCCAATGGGACTATATAGAAGTTCGCGATTCCTGATGTGGATCCGTATCCGAATCGACAAGCACGTTGTTTGCCGGTCACCCTGCCGTAATCTAAAAGTTTCTCGCTGTCAAGGGCTTTAACGAACTGCAAACGACTGCAAAAACCTGCTGCCCGGCTTAATTCTGTCATCATTTTCGCACTGATACGCAGTTCATTATCATTATATGAGAAGCAGAATCCTTCGAGGTCAGATTCGAGCAGGCGGTCTGAATGATAAAGCGGGTATGTACCGCTGACAGCAGCCTTTCTGACAAATTCGCCTGCGTCAACAGTAAAGCCTGTCAGCTTTCTGTCCACCGCTTTTACAAAGTTTTCAATAATCTCGGCTATTTGAACTTTATCGGGAATAGTCGAACATAGTAGGAATAATGCCGCCCCGATCATGATACTGGCGAATTTGCGTTCACCTGTATCAAAATCTGCAGCTTCAATGAACTGCCAGGCGCCTTTTATGTATGAAGTAATAGCGCTTCGCGACAGCAGTTCGCTGATTTTGTTCCTCACGAGATGAGGAGATGCTATTGAAAAGCCTCGCAGGGAGATCTGTGTATAGTTCCATTCGGTGAGATTCGGTAGGGAAACAGTAATGTCAGAAGTTATGAAAATGATCCCGCACCTTCTGTCACTTGCAGCTGCCTCTCGAACGGATCTTTGCTGAATTTCCCTGCTTGCGCTGTCAATATCGATAACGAGAGGTACATCATCAGCCATGCGGAGGGTATCTTTGGTCAGTTTAACGGGTTTTTCCATTCCGCAGAGTTCCGCAAGTGTCATTTTCTGTTCCTGCGTCAATCCCGTGGCAATAACGGGTTTCACTTCTTGAAAATCAAGAATGTGAAGGATTTGTGCTGCGATGCTCAGGGACAACGCTCCCAGAGTGTCGAATGACCCCGGAGCGATTAGCAATGTTGCAAAAGCATCATCGCTCATTCCCTCACCGCTGCAATCAGGTATAACAATTGTGCCGCTATCGCCAGGGTATGGCAGCCGATGTACTTTCGTTATCGGGACCGTTTCCGAAAACAATTTTAACACAACTGCCGCAAGCTTTTTCTCTACAGAAGGTACCATATAATTAGGACTGATGCCTGCATCTATCACTTTTCTTATTTCGCCCCTTGGGTTATTATACAGCTTTGTTTTGTCAAGCTCAACTTCAACTGGATCAGCAGTTATCACAGGATCGGCAGGCTGTACTTTTACGATAAATGTTTCAGATTTGTTTCCGTTGGGCATATTTACAGTTTTTATTCCGCTTGCAGAGATATTGCCGGAAGCAATCTCGACAAATTTTTCCTTGTACTTCTTTAGTTTTCTGCTGTTCCGATACAGATCAGTCGAGGCACTTCGTATTTCCGAGCAGAACTTTATGCGTATCACGCCCGCCTTGCTTTCTTGATCAACTTCCCATGCACCTGCAAACTCAAGCGCCGCAACCTGTGTGGCAGTGTAATTCGGGGGTTGGGCAGGTAGAAAGTTAACCGGTCTCTCTGAGAATGCGAGAGATGTTATAGAACCTCCCACTGAAGACTTTTCGAGAGCCGAAGGGAAAGTTGAGGGTGCCTCTGCCTTTTGTATTTGTGTATTAAACTGGACAGATGTATTGCATTGAATTTGTCCGTCAGGTATGTTATTTAAAGACATAATTGTCTCTTTTTGCATATTTTCAACAAGTTCTTGCATTATTAAATGTGTATATCTGTCAATTTCAACTTCTGTATCCATTTTTTCCTCCGTTCTATGTCGGTACCGTCTCCGGAACACGAAAAATCTGTACGAATATGCCGCCTGCGCATGACGGACTATGAGTTTTTTCTCGTTGATAATATAATATCATAAAAAATATAATAAGTAAATGATGCATAAAATAGTCACACATGTATAAAATGTAATATAAAATTTGGGTTGACAAAATCACATAAATTTAATATAATGATAATATGAGTATATAATAGATATCGTAATGAAATAGTAATATAAAAATGTAGAATTTCATATAACATTTTTTAAACTGTCAGGGGGTATAAGCATGTCTGCCAAAAAAGCTTTATTTTCAGGAAACATAATTGTGCAAAATGATGAATGGAGGTATTGTGTACTTGTACCTGCTGTGAAGTGTGACCTAAATATTCTTTACAGCAACGGGGTTCCGGAATACTCATATACCTTGTGCCCAAATATGAGTAAAAAAGAAGAAAATCGCTATGCTTATAATATTAATAAAGGTCTATTTCGCGTTGGTAACAGGGGAGAATTGCAGGATGATTACAATGTGATCGGTGATTTTATGAAGCTGACCTTTGAAAATAATGAGGAAAGCGCAAAACAACTATTTAAATATATCAGTAAATATGGTTTTTTCTTCGTCTTGCCAGATAGTAAAGAGGTCTTAATAAAGCACACAGAGCTGTGTGCTATTCTGAAAAAATACAAGGAATTGTTTGACTTGTATTATTCTGTCAATCAAAATGATCATGATTATAGTTATATCCTGATTCATACCGTAAATATACTCATAGACTCGGATGAACACTCGATTTCGGCTGATAACAATATCTTATATTCAACATGTGTGCATACATTTGCCGGATATCTCAAAAATCCTTATACGGGAACTGTTTTACCACAGCATGATGCTCAGAACAACAGGTATTTAGAGGGGTGGAGATATGTATATGATATTAATGACACGTATCTGAATAAATCAATAAAGTATTACTATACTTCAACAAAGCAAGCGGAAGAAAATCCGGAAAATCCTGAGGATTTCCGGAACAGCGATACCGTTTACGGAAGGCTTAAAGCTTTATATGATACATTGAATGACAGTGACATAAGGCTTAGAAATACTGTTGATCTTTTATATCATATTTTAAAGAATAATAAACCCATAAGCGCTTATGACAATGAAAAAGCAGTAAATAACTTTGCAAAAGTATTTCTAAAAAATGCAGATCCTGATATTTACAATAAGCCTGATGATGAAGCGTATAAAAAGAAACTCATAGATGAGATCAGCACCATAAAAATTAATGGGGATGAACAAGCTGTCTCATTACTTATGCAGGTCACAAATCAAACTATAGCTGATGAGATCAATCATTGTCTTTCGGGTACACATATTTGCTTTAATGCTGAAACTAAGCGTTCATTCGTTTATGTTAAGGATCTTTTAACAGCCATGTACCTGGCACTGGCAACTTTTGACCCTGGAACTCAAATGTTCAGGAAATGCAAGAGGGAAAAATGTGGTAGGTTTTTCTTAGATAAGAAATCGCATGAAAATGCAGGTTGTTGCTGTAAAAAATGCGCCAGTGCTGAATATACAAGGCTCTCCCGGGAAAGAAAAAAAGAATGTGATACTCAGGAACAGCATCAGGGAAAACAGGATAGCTGATAACCATTTTTTGTAGCAACTTTTTTTATAAAATTATTGAAAAAGTACCAAAATCATAGTGTTTTCTTGGCTTTTTTCGCATTTTTTTAAATTTTTGCTACAAATTGGAAAAAGTTTAATTATCAAATTGTGATTTTTTCAGCGTCTTATAACAGTATTCACAGTAGCTCTCCAGACCATACAGCTGGTCATATCCCTCATGCAGCTTCTTTCCGT
>CAMVGH010000031.1 GCA_947166945.1 uncultured Clostridia bacterium | reverse complement strand
GACGTCAAGGTGGACGCGTTCATACCGGAGGATTACATATCCAATCAGGCACAGAGAATAAGCTGCTACAAGCGGATAGCTCTGATACGGACGGAAGACGACGCCTACGATGTGACCGACGAGCTTATCGACCGTTACGGGGAGATACCCGCGCCGGTGGAGGGACTTATCGAGGTGGCTCAGATACGCAGTACCGCGCAGGATCTCGGCATCTCCGAGATAGTGCAGGGCAAGGAAGGTATCGCGTTCTACACCGATGACCTGGATATGGAGAACATCGCAAGGCTGAACTCGCGTCTCGACGGCAGGATAAGCCTTGACCTTATGGGAAAGACCTGTTTCAGGATAATGCCGGAGAAAGGCGAAAAGCCTCTTGCGGTCATAAAGATGATAGTTGACGGATACAGCGGAAAGACCGCCTGAAATAATAAAGGAGACAGTTATGAGTATAATGGAAAAGCTCGGAAGAGCGGCGAACGAACTGGGAAATGCTGCCGACGAAGCGGTAGAACTGGCAAAGAACAAGTATGAAGAAAAGGTGACTCCCGAAAAGCGTGCCGAGATAAAGGAAAAATTCGACAAGGGCGTGCAGTTTGTGGAAGACAAGCTGGATATCGTGGCGGATAAGCTCGATGAAGGCGTTAAGAATTTTCAGACAGGCTACAATGCGGGCAAAGAGAACAAGGACAATAAGTGATGTCTGTATTCGATATTTTTAAGAAGCTGGACGAGCAGCGTGCAGCGGAAACTCCGGCGGGTGCCGTGGAATTCATCGTGTGCGGACTGGGAAACCCGGGGACACAGTATGAGAATACCCGTCACAATATGGGATTTATGGCGCTCGACACGCTGGCGGAGGGACTTGATGTTCCGGTGAAGAAGCTGAAATTCAAGTCCCTGACCGGTGACGCGGTCATAGGCGGGAAACACTGTCTGCTGATGAAACCCACCACATTCATGAACAACAGCGGCGAGGCGGTCGTGGAAGCAATGAATTTCTACAAGGTGCCGCCGGAAAATCTGCTGGTTCTGGTGGACGACATATCCCTCGACGTGGGGCGCATAAGGATCCGCAGAAAGGGCAGTGACGGCGGTCACAACGGGCTCAAGAGCATAATCTATCTTACCGGAAGCGACAAATTTCCGAGAATAAAGCTCGGAGTGGGAGCCAAGCCTCACCCCGACTATGATCTTGCGGCGTGGGTGCTGGGGCAGTTCCCGAAAGAACAGGGCGAACTGCTGGAGAAGACCTTCGCAGATGCTGCCGAGGCGGCAAAGCTGATAGTGTCGGGAAATACCGACGAAGCAATGAACAAATACAATTCTTAGGCGGAGAGAAATGGCAAATAAAAAAAGAAATAACAGCAGCAAAGACAGTACTGCCATAAATATACAGGCTGTTGCGGCGGCTGCGGAAGCGGAAAAGCCGATAGAGATCGATATATCGAAATATGACCGCACGGAAAATCTCGAAATGACGGATCCGGCGCACAAGACCATACAGATATCGGATAATATCGGCAAGCCGCTTGAAATGACGCAGGTGCCGCTGTCGGAGCTTGGAACGATAGGTACGGTGCAGGAAGAAGAAAGCGATGAACCGTATTCCCCGGACAGCCTGGGAAAGCCGAAAAAGTCGTCCCGCCCGACTCATACGAGTGCGGAGGGGAGCGAAAAGGAGCAGGGGGAGCATACGCATCACCACCACCACAGCTCGGAAAGTTCCGGCGAGCATACGCATCATCATCACCACAGCTCGGAAAGCACCGGCGGGCACACGCATCATCACCACCACAGCTCCGAAAGTTCCGGGGAGCACACGCATCATCACCACCACAGCTCCGAAAGCACCGGCGAGCACACGCATCATCATCACCACAGCTCCGAAAGTTCCGGCGAGCATACGCACCGTTCCTCTTCCTCACATAAAGCTGCTGCGGCTGGCACAAAGTCCGCCGATAAGCCGGAGAAAAAGAAAAAATCGAAAAAAACGGAAGTCAAGCCGCTGAAATCTATTTTCAAAATAGCGAACATCGTGTATCCTGCGGCGGTATTCGCGGTCACGGCAGTGCTTTTCATAGCCTTGCCGAGACCTGATATGTCCGAGACAGAGCAGCGCGCGTTGGCGAAGTTCCCGGAATTTTCCGCGGACAGTCTGCTGAACGGGGAATATACCAACGGCATAACAGAGTTCTTCAACGATACGGTGCCTTTCCGTGACGAACTGAAAAAGGCAGCTGCGCAGGTGCGTGGACTGTTCGGCATCAGCGGCGGAAAAGCCGGCATAGACGAGGTATCGGGTCCTATCGCGGTCATAACCGAGGAAGAGGAACCGGAAGAGCCTGTGATCGTCACAACAACGCAGGCAGTCACCACTGCCCCCGTGACGGAAAAGAAGCCTGTCACGGAGATACCGGTGACGACTTCCGCCGAGGAGACTGCCGCGGCACCGGAAACAACTCCTCCCGAGACGACTGCGGCTCCCGTGGAAACAACGAAGAATGTGAATGAGATAGCCGAAGGCGTCATCACCAACGGGCAGGTAGTTACCAAGCTCTCCGACGGTCACTGGTGGGCTATGTCACTGTTCGGCGGCGGAAAGGGTACAGCCTATGCTGCGGCTCTTAACGCTTTCCGTGAGGCTCTCGGTGAAAATGTCACGGTGTACAGCATGGTTGTGCCGACAGCGGGCGAGTATTATCTGCCGGATACCTACTCGGCATACAGCGCAAGCCACCAGAAGAGCATCGACAGCATAGCGTCGCAGCTCAGCGGAGTGATAGATGTCCCCGCTTCAATGGCACTCTGGAAGCATACCGCGGAACCTATCTATACACGCACCGATCATCACTGGCAGCCCCTCGGCGCTTATTACGCGGCGCAGAGCTTTGCCGAGGCCGCGGGAGTTCCCTTTGCGGATATATCAACAATGGAGCAGGTCGATGTCCCGGATTATATGGGGACGATGTACAGCTTCACCGAGAGCGCGAACCTGTTGTCCGATCCGGAGACGTTCACATATTACAAGCCCTCAAACAACTATACCACTTACTATTATAACAGGTCTTACGAATTTGATTATCAGCTGCCTTTCTTTGTCAAGATGCCTAAAAACGGTTCTTATTCTACGTTTATGGGCGGCGATGACAAGATAGTGCGTATAACCACCGATGCCGGGACCGGCAGAAAGCTCGTCGTGTTCAAGGACAGCTACGGCAATGCGGAGATACCTTTCTATTTCGGCTCCTTCGATGAGATATGGGTCTGCGATATGCGGTATTTCGATCTTAACGCGGTGGAATTCGTGGAATTCACCGGTGCTACCGATCTGCTGTTCACTATGTGTACCTTCTCGGCGGTCGGAACAAACGCAAATCACCTTCAGACCATACTGAACAATCCTGTGACAGGCATAACGGAGCCTTTGAACCGTTGATGAAAATGTCCGATAAACGAAAAAAACTTGTATTACCGGTACTTGCGGCCGCGCTGCTCGTTTCCGGCTCCTGCAATAATATATCCACGCCGGAAGCGATACAGGCACACACCCCGCCGACCGGACTGTCTGTTGAGAATGTGCTGACTGAACCGCCGGAAGAGCAGACAGCAGAAGACGATGTTACTCCTGACGGACCGGAGGACGACACCGGCAGCGAAGAGGATCCGGCGGAAGAAAGCGATACCGCGCTGCCGGAGGAAAAGTCTCCGGAACACGGATATATGACCGCCCCGGAGACAGATATCACGATAATGACGGCAGCGGAGACTACGACGGCCACCGAAGCGGAGGCTGCGGCGCTCCCGGAAACGACATCTGCGCCGGAAACTTCCGCTGTGTCCTCCGCTCCGGCAGAAACGACTGCTCCGGCAGAAACGACCGCTCCGGCAGAAACGACCGCCGCTCCCGTTCCCGTTTCAGCTGCCGCACCGGCAGCACCTGCTGAAACGGCGGCGACTGCGGCACAGACCGCCGTGGTAAGCCGGAGTGTAAATTACAATGCCATAGGTGAGAACGGCATACTCGTTTCCTACCAGAACGGGCATTACCGTGGGATCATGGCTTGCTTCGGCACATACGGAATGTGCGACAGGTGGACGGCTGCGCTGAACAAATTTGCGGAGAAGCTGCCGGACACGAAGGTGTACAGTCTTGCCGCGCCGATAGCCAGCGAGTTCTACACGCCTCAGAAATACTGGGACAGCGGTTTCACGGTGAGTCAGTACAACAAATGTGAGCGCATACGCGAGGGGTTGTCCGGTGTCACCCATGTTGACGCGTATTCTGCGCTCGCGGCGCATACCGACGAGGATATCTATTCCCGCACCGACCACCACTGGAACCCTCTCGGGGCATACTACGCTGCGGAGGCTTTCGCGGAGACGGCAGGTGTGGAATTCCCTGCGCTGGACAGTTACACCCCCGTTTCAAGAGGAGGATATGTGGGTTCGATGTACACATATTCAAAGGACTATCATCTGTACAATGACCCGGAGACGTTCACTATGTACCTTTCTCCGAACGCGGACGCTCTCACGACCACCTATTATAATTCGTATTACAGGAACGGCTGGTCGGGCGATCTGTTCGTGAGCCGCAGCGCGGGTTCGTATTACTGCTCGTTCATCGGTTCCGATGACCGTATATCCCATATAAAAACGGACGTCGGAAACGGCAGGACGCTGGTGGTATTCAAGATGAGCTACGGGAACGCTCTGATACCGTTCCTTACTTCGGGATTTGAGGATATCTACGTGTGCGATATGCGCTATTTTGATCTCAACGGCGTGCAGTTCTGCAAAGACGTCGGTGCCACGGATCTTCTCTTCACCGACTGTGTTATGATGATCGCGGGAAATGCCGGCAAGTACCTTGAGTACATACTTGCCGTATAGTATGAAGGCGGCAGCGGTGCCGCTTCAAAATGGGAGGGGACTTGATCTATGAATGAAATATTTGCCTATCCGTTCGATGCCGCGGAGATAATGAAAAAACAGAAGCGGCTGCGCAGAGAGATGCTTGAGGACGGTACAAGCAGGATAAAGAAGAAGATAGCGATTCTGGGTGGTTCTACGGTGGACGCGGTACGCGACGTGCTGGAGCTGTTCCTGCTGGACTACGGCATAGAGCCGGAATTCTGGACGAGCGAATACGGACAGTTCGGCAATGAGGCGCTGTTCCCGTCGGAGGAGTTCATTGATTTCAAGCCGGATATCATATATATACACACAAGCTTTCGCAATATAGACAGGCTGCCGGCGGTGACGGACGACGAAGAGACGGCGGAGAAGATGCCGGAGGAGTATCTCGGATTTTTCCGGGAGCGCTGGGAAAAGCTGAACGAGACATTCGGCTGCCCGATAATTCAGAATAACTTTGAACTTCCGCCGTACAGGCTGCTTGGGAATTTTGACGGCGTTGACGTACACGGAGCGGTGCGGTTCGTGAGAGAGGTGAACTGTCTGTTTGCGCAGGAAGCTTACGGGCGCGGGTATCTGCATATCTGCGACCTGAACTATGTGGCTTCGTGCTACGGACTGGACGAATGGCATGACGGGGCACAGTGGTATATGTATAAGTACGCGTTCCCGATGAAGGCTGTACCGTACATCGCGGCGAACCTTGCGGCTATGATAAAGGCGATGTTCGGCAAGAACAAGAAAGTGCTCGCGCTGGATCTTGACAATACGCTCTGGGGCGGTATCGTAGGTGATGACGGCGTCGAGGGACTGAAGATCGGCAGGGATCTTCCCAGCGGACAGGTCTATTCGGAATTCCAGGAGTATGTGAAGCGGCACCGGGATATCGGCGTGATGCTGACAGTATGCTCGAAGAACGATGAGGACAACGCTTACGCCGGACTCAATCACCCCGACAGCACCCTTACCCCCGACGATTTCACCGTCATAAAGGCGAACTGGGACAACAAGGACGAGAATATCCTGCGGACAGCCGATATGATGTCGCTGCTGCCGGAGAGCTTTGTGTTCGCGGACGACAATCCTGCCGAGCGCCAGATCGTGCGTGACAGGATAAAGGGAGCGGCTGTTCCCGAAATGGACGGGGCGGAGAATTATATAAGGATACTGGACAGGAACCGTTATTTTGAGGTGACGGGAAAGCTCACCGCAGATGATCTGAACCGTGCGGAGATGTACAGGGCAAATGCTGCCAGAGCAGCCGTACGGTCAAGTATCGCCGATTACGGCGAGTATCTGGACAGTCTTGATATGAAAGCGGACATCAGACCTTTTGAACCGCTTTATATCGCACGTATAGCGCAGCTCACCAACAAGAGCAATCAGTTCAATGTTACCACCCGCCGGTACACCGAGGGCGAGATCGCCAATATCAGCCGCGACCCGGGTTATATACCGCTGTACGGCAGACTTTCGGACAAATTCGGCGACAACGGCGTTGTATCCGTGGTGATAGGGAATATAAAAGGAGCGGAGCTTCACATGGATCTGTGGATAATGAGCTGCCGTGTCCTGAAACGGGATATGGAATTCGCGATGCTCGACGAACTTGTGCGCCGAGCAAAGGAAAAGAGCATAAAAAAGATAGTAGGATACTATTATCCCACCGCAAAGAATTCAATGGTACGTGAGCTTTACGGAAAGTTCGGATTTGAAAAGGTGAGTGAGGACGACTCCGGCAATACGATATGGCATCTTGATATCGACGATTATACCAAAAAAAACGTTCACATTTCGGTAAATATGCAAGAAAATTGAAAAATATTTATAAAACCTATTGAAATCACGGCAAAAGTGTGATATACTGTAGGAGTTAATAGGCAGATAAGAATATCTGCCGATTCACCAAGAATTAACGGAGGATAAAAAAATGAAAAAAAGCAGAATGATCGCAGCAGTTGCTGCATCGGTAGTTACTGCATCTGCACTTGCTGTTTCCGCAGGCGCATACACCGGCTATCTCGGATTCCAGAACACAGTATATTCGTTCCGTAACGCATGGAATGACGGCACCTATGGCCTGAATTCCGGCAATGACGCGTTCTCTCACGTTGTTGTATGGGGCAACAAGGATCCCGAGACTTTCCCGGATTATGAGGACAATTTCGATTATGATATTGAGGCTTATCTGCTCGATGTTACCTACACAGATGCAAGCATCACAGAAGACGGTACATACACCGTAGCCCTTGACGGATTTGACTGGACTCTTGACGGAGCAAACTCCTTCAACCTCCTCTATATCAACACCGATATCCCGATCGACTCCGGCGCTGTTATCAAGAACGCAAAGGTACTCGTTGACGGTGCTGAAGCTCAGACTATCGCAGAGCCTTGGGTAAACCCCGATGAGAAGGAATATGTGAGCGTTCTTCTCGAAAACATCTGGAACACAGATATGACTGACCGCTACAGCGGAGCTTATCCGACAGCTTCTCTCGCAATCCAGTTCGACGTTGAGGGTCTCAGCGGCGGTGCAGTAGATGCTGCTGCAGAAGAAGCTGCTCCCGCAGAAGCTGCTCCTGCGGCAACAGCAGGCGATACAACAGCTGCTGTAACTTCTTCCAAGGGTTCTCCGGACACAGGCGTTGAGGACGTTGCGGTTATCGCAGGTCTCGCTCTTGCAGCCGGTGCCGGCATAGCTCTCACAAGAAAGAGAAAGTAATCGGCTGATCGTTATAAATAGTTTAACTATATACATCGGCACACAAAGTTACATTTCGGTTACAAAAGTTAAAAATCCCTCCCTTTTCGGCGAGGGATTTTCCTTTTCTGTAAAAAACTCTATACAACTTGAACAAAAACAACAAATGCTTTTTCAAATTTTGTGCAAAATGCGGATTGTAATATTTTTAGCAATGAGTTATAATGTAAACGTAAAGCGTTTTTTAACGATTACACGCTAAAGCAGAATTTCGGAGGAAAATAGAAATGAAGACAAATAAGATATTTGCCGGTGTTATGGCATCGGCGGTGGCTGCAACCGCTATGGCTGCTGCAGCAGGCGCATACGAGGGATTCCTTATGTATGCGGCGGGTGACTGGTCCGTTTCCGCTATGGATACAGCTGCTTACCCGGATGGTAACATCGACATCACAGAAGACGGCACTTATACTGTAAAGACCGGCGGCTTCACATGGGAAGACGAAGAAACAGGTGATCTCGTTCCCGCGACAGCAACAGGCGCAACAGTATTCTGCGTTGATATCGCAGGCGTTGCCGATGCTTACGGTTTCGCTTCCGCAGGTGTTGACGGCCTTGAAACAGGTGCTGACAAGATGGCTTATGCCAAGGCTGCCGGTATCAATGTAACAGATATCAAGGTAACAGCAACAAATTCCGACGGCACAACTACCGATTACCCCGTTGACAGCTCGAAGGTGCTCTTCGGCGATATCGAGGGCAACGGTAAGCTCAGAATAGAAGTTTACAACGAATACGGCGATACAAAGAACGATGCTCCGCTCGACAGCACCGCTATCTCGTTCGATGACACACTCGCAGTAACATTCACTATCTCCGGTCTCAATGCGGCTCCCGCAGATGCAGCGGTTGACGCAGCTGCTGCGGCAGGCGACACAACAGCGGCAGTTACTTCTTCCAAGGGTTCCCCTGATACAGGTATTGCCGATGTTGCGGCAATCGCAGGTATCGCAGTAGTAGCAGCAGGTGCTGTAGTAGTAGCCAAGAAGAGAAAGTAAGCACTTCACTTTTTGTCCCGGAAATTTCAGCCGGGGAATTCAAAGCCCCGGCTGTTTTTTAAAAAAGTTAATTAAACGGTGTATTTACGCGCCGAAGGAATCAATTCAGGAGGATTAAAACAATGAGATTAAGAAAGCTCGCAGCTTGCGCCGCTGCAATTATGTGCGCTGCTGCAATCACAACTGTTCCGGCATCCGCTACCCTTGCTACTGTAGCTGAAAGCGGTTTTGTAAAGAGCACTACCGGTCAGTTCCTTGTAATGCTCTATTCTGACGGTACATACGATAAGAGCGACAAGGACATTACAAACTATGGTATCGACTGCAGAGCTATCGATACAGTAGAGGTTACAATTACATGTGATGTCAAGAAGGCTTCCATGGGCAGCTCCAATGCAGGCACTTTCAGCAATAACTTCGGCGGCGGTATCGTAATGTCGTCCAAGTCTGCTTCCGACGCAAGCTCGCACAACTGGAACGCTCTTCAGTTCTGGGGAGTTGAGGATCCTGATTTCGGTTATACCGCTGAAGCTTCCAAGGATGTTCAGTTCACTAAAGTAGCAGACGGCGAATATGTATGCGTTGTTAAGCTTACAGATGATAAGAAGACAAAGGTAATTGAAGACTATAACTTCGTTCAGTTCGCTGTTCAGGATTGGGGACAGGACAATGTTGCTATCAAGTCCATTGTTATGAAGGACGCTTCCGGAAACGAACTTATCTCGTTCGATTCCAACGGTAAGGCAAACCTCGACCTCAAGCCTATCGAGGAGAAGGCTGAAGAAGAGACAAAGACTGAGGAAAAGACCGAGGAGAAGGCTGAAGAAGAGACAAAGGCTGAGGAAAAGACCGAGGAGAAGGCTGAAGAAGAGACAAAGGCTGAAGAAACAGCCGCTGCTGCGGAAGAAGTTGAAGAAGAAGTTCTCGAGGCTAATCCTCAGACCGGCACATACACTGCTGAATTCGGCGCACAGTTCGACAGCAAGCTTGGTGACGAGTGGCCGAGTTTTGCAGACAAGACAGTCAAGTTCGACTATGACAAGGAATGCACGATCAAGCTCGATATGGGTTCTGAAGTTGCATTCGGCGGCAACTATATCGCAATAAATACAGATGCTCCGTATGTTGAGGGTGTCTCCACAGCAGCGATCAAGTCCTTCAAGCTCGACGGCAAGGAGATCAAGCTTGGTGATGTTTACCTCAACGAAGAGGGTATAGACGGCGGTCTTCGTCTTACGATCCTCAACAAGTGGAATGATAAGATCACTGAACAGCCTCTGAATACAGATGATCTGCCTGAAAAGTTCCAGACTATCGAGATCACTTTTGAAGTTGATACTCCCGCAGAGGCTGAGGTATCCGTTGACGAAGCAGAAGTTGACTGGTCTCAGTGGGATGAAGCTGCCGCAACAAAGAACAACCTTGAGTTCCAGCTCGGCGGTAAGATCGATATTTTGGCTGCTGTCGGCGAAGGATGGGATGATTTCACCAAGGTAGAGGCAGACTTTACATGGGACGCAGGAACAGGTTGGTGCGGTGGTGCCGGTATCGGCGGCGGCGCAACACTTGCTGACGGAACATCTTGGATCGCAGGTCCGGAATTTGGTGCTGCTAATGCAAACGAAGGCGTTGTAAATGACGGTAAGGCTACACAGACCATTATCGACATGAACGGTGAGACTCTTGCAACTATCGCGGCCGTAAATGATGATGGAACATCTTCTTTCGGCGAACTTCAGGTTCAGAACTGGTGGAACGGTACAGAGGCAAATGCTAAGGTCGCAGCGCTCAGATTTATCGCTGCTGACGGTACAGTTATAAAGGAACTCGTATATTCAGATTCTGCTGAGGTAACTACTACAGGTGATGTGGCTGCTGTTGCAGATTCTTCCAAGGAGAATCCTGCTACAGGTGTTGCTGATGTTGCTGCTGCTGCAGGTATTGCAGTAGTTGCTGCCGGTGTGATCGTAGTAGCTAAGAAGAGAAAGTAATTAATTACCGACTTATACAGAAAGCCCCGCGTTTGCGGGGCTTTTTGCCTAAAAGAGAGGTATCATAATGGAAATAAAGATCAGAGAATTTGAACCAAAAGATGTCAATGCAATGTGCGATATATGGAACACTGTGGTCGATGAGGCAAACGCATTTCCGCAGAGCAACAAGCTTGACGCGGCTTCCGGAGTCAGGTTCTTCGGTGAGCAGACGTTCACCGGGGTGGCAGAAGATACAGATACCCACGAGATCGTTGCATTGTATATCCTGCACCCGAACAATGTGGGGCGGTGCAGTCACATCTGCAATGCAAGCTATGCTGTGAAGAAATCGGTACGCGGAACGGGCATAGGGCGGCAGGTAGTCGAACATTCACTTGCGAAGGGCAAGGAACGCGGATTTCACATTATGCAGTTCAACGCCGTGACCGGCGGCAACAGTGTTGCGCAGGCGCTTTACGAGAAACTTGGGTTCAATCGTCTCGGAACTATCCCGGAAGGATATCTGTTGCCCGACGGGTCGTATGATGATATTACACTCTATTACAAGACGCTATAAACGATGCCCCCCGATGTCGTATCGGGGGGCATTTGACTTTCTCAGGATTTTTTTGCCTTATGGAACACTTTTTTGCCTTTCTTGATTACAACGAAGTCTTCCACTGCTATCATTTCGTTGGGGTCGGCTATCTTCACATCATCTACCAGCACTCCGCCTCGTGCGGTGAGGTTACTTTCTCCTCGCTTGGAGGGGGCGAGTCCTGTAAGGGTCGGTAGCTCGCGTATTCCGATCTTCCCGTCTGTAAACTTGTCAGCAGGTATCTCGGTGGTAGGCATATCATCGGAAACGCCTGTACCGCCGAACACACTCTTTGCAGCCGCTAGAGCCTTGTTCGCTTCGTCCTCGCCGTGAATCATCTTGGTCAGCTCGAACGCGAGACGCTCCTTTGCCTGGTTGAATGCTGCGCCTTCAAGATGCTGCTCCATTTCCTCTATTTCCTCGATCGGAATGAATGTGAGGAGCTTCAGGCACTTGACAACGTCCGCGTCGGCGATATTTCTCCAGTACTGGAAGAATTCATAGGGGCTGGTCTTGTCCGCGTCGAGCCATACAGCGCCCTTTTCGGTCTTGCCCATCTTCTTGCCTTCGGAGTTCAGCAGGAGCGTTATAGTCATAGCGTAAGCGTCCTTGCCGAGCTTTCTTCTGATAAGCTCGGTGCCGCCGAGCATATTGCTCCACTGGTCATCGCCGCCGAACTGCATATTGCAGCCATACTTCTTGTAAAGCATATAGAAATCGTAGCTCTGCATTATCATGTAGTTGAACTCAAGGAATGTAAGTCCGCGCTCCATACGCTGTTTGTAACATTCCGCTGCGAGCATTCTGTTGACAGAGAAGCACGCTCCCACTTCGCGGAGCAGCTCCATATAATTGAGGTCAAGGAGCCAGTCGGCATTGTTTACCATCATAGCCTTGCCTTCGCCGAAGTCAATGAAACGGCTCATCTGCTTCTTGAAGCACTCTATGTTGTGGTCAACGGTCTCTTTTGTGAGGACCTTGCGCATATCGGTCTTGCCGGAGGGGTCTCCGATAAGTCCTGTACCGCCGCCGAGCAGTGCTATCGGGCGGTTGCCGGCAAGCTGCATACGCTTCATGAGGCAGAGCGCCATGAAATGTCCCACATGGAGGCTGTCGGCGGTGGGGTCGAAGCCAATGTAGAATGTGGCTTTTCCGTTGTTGATCAGATCGGCTATTTCCTTTTCGTCCGTGAGCTGAGCCAGCAGCCCGCGGCGCTGAAGTTCTTCATAAACTGTCATTTTTTCAGTATTCCTTTCTTATTGTATCTTATATTGCATTTTCATGCTCTTTACGAACATACCGTTAGCCTTGTAAAATTCCTGAGCAGTAGTATTCTGCGCATTTACGCCCAGCTCAACGAATTTTGCGCCTATATCCTTTGCAAAAGCCTTCACGGCGTTCATGACCGCTGTCCCGATACCTTTGCCCTGCGCATTTTCCGCGACGCACAGTTCATTCACCTCAACAAAGGCAAACGGCAGTATCTCGCCCGCTCCCTTTGATGTATCGCATATCGAGCAGGCAGCGTAACCGTCAATGATACCGTTGTTTTCCGATATTATGATACGCTTTTTCTCTTCGGTAAGGTATGGTATCATAAGTCTGTCGAAAACCGGCTGCTCTATGGGTGCAAATATATCCGGTCTGTACCCGATATGCTGTACGTGGAGCTGTTCATGCAGTACATTTATCCCTTTCAGGTCATTCATATCAGCAAATCTTATCATACTGCCATATCTCCATAGCAAATGAAATCGTCGGGCGATCTCACATCTATCACAACCTCTCGTATAGATCAGTAACTATTTAATGTCTGCTCATCAAGGAATGTGTCCGTTGTTTAAATGCACCGCAGGCGCATTTAAACAACATCTGAAAATCTGTTTTGCAGATTTTCAGTCAATAACTGCCAAAAGGCAGTTATTGAGGACACATTATTTATTTTTCTTGTATATTGCCAGCATACCTTTCAGCAGAAGGTCTGCATCGTATATGATGTTCTTTGTCCGGCAATAGGGGAGCACAAGCGGGGAATAGCCGCCGGTAGCAACTATGGTCTTTATATCGCCGCCCATTTCCTCGGTAAAACGCTCAATAAATCCGTCCATCATGGAAGCCATACCGACTATTACGCCTGCCCGCATACTGTCCACAGTGTTGGTGCCGATAGCGTGATCCACTTCTCCGCCGGTGATCAGCGGCAAAGCTGCCGTGCCGGACGAAAGAGCCGAAAATGCCATTTCCACGCCGACGGAGATGACACCGCCTAGGAAATCCCCGCGTTCGTTCACCGCAAATACCTTGCTTGCGGTACCGAGATCTATGATGATGCACGGGAGGGTATAGTAATTCTTTGCTGCCACCCCCGCACAGCACATATCCGCGCCCAGAGTTGCGGGGTCATCTATCCTTATATTGAGTCCGGTCTTTACGCCGGGACCCACTATCATGCTGTCGATACCGAAAAATCTGCGCAGGGAAGTGCGTATCTGCTCGGTAACGGGCGGCACTACGGAGGATATGATCGCGCAGTTTATTTCTTTCGGATCAAGGCTGCCGAGACGGAGATGACCGGCGATAAGCGCCGTATATTCGTCCGCCATTCTCGATGCGTTCGTCTGTATCCTCATTCCGAATACAAGCTCGTCGTTTTTGTCGAATACGCCGAACACCGTGTTTGTGTTGCCTACATCAATTGTCATCAGCATAACTGTTGTACCTCTTCTGTTTGTATTTTACATTCTGCTGTGTGTTCAGTCCTCATGTGGGTGAAAAATGGGAAATTCATCATCATCGTCCGTTATTTCACTGTGCATTTCTGCGGGGGCTGTTTCTTCCTGCGCCGGCTCATCATCACTTTCCGCTTCCTCAGGTGCTGTCTCATATCCCTCATCATCTTCAGCTTCTGCGATTCTGTCCGCGAAGAATTTCCGGTAAATGACGATCGCTGCGATGAACAGTATCAGTCCGCCTATAGTTGCGAATACCGCTATCGGATATCCTGCGGTGGTAAATCTGAACTCTATTGTGTGTGCGCCCTCGGTGAGCGGAACGGTTAAAAGCGAATCAAGAGCGGTATAGTAGTTGACGGTCCCGAGCGGATCGTCGGGATCCTTGAATTCTGCTTTCTTACCGTCTATGAATACCTCCCAGCCCTTTTCTTCCGGTATGGAAGTGAACAGATACTGATCTTTCCCGGCATTCACCGTGACTTTCATCGAAGTGGGTGTGGGGCGCTCCGCAAATGTCCCGGTATTCATATTCTTCAGCGCCTTCAGGTCGCGTTCTATCGCGTCGTTATCGACATATACGAACTGTGCTTCCTTGAAGTAAAGGTCGTCTTTAGTCAGTGTAAGCCCGATCTTTATCTGCTCGCCCTTCTTGAAATCGCCGATCTTCATGATACTGTTGTTGTCGCCTTCAAAGTAAGTGCCGAGGAATTTTTCCCTGTTGAGCCATACGTTTACGGTACGCTCATATTTGGAAGGCAGGAACATATACAGCGGAGAAGTCTCCGGCATCGTGAGGGTATATACCAGTTCGGCGTTCTTCTTGCTGTCTATCACTTTAAAGCTGTGGTGACCGTCGGTGGTCTTGCCCTGTGTTACATTTGTCTTTTCAAGATCTACCGGGGTATCGGCACTGTTGATTATCCGCACGAAGTATTCCGAAGCCTGGTCTTTTCCGAGCATTGCCGTGAGCAGTCTGTTCTGGTTCTCAAAAGGCTTGGTTTCGGTCAGCTCCGCCGTCATCAGGTCGGAGTTCACAAGGTAAGCCATAGGCAGGGCAAGCTCATTCTCGGTGACTGTTATATCCGCTGCCGATTTGATATTCTTTGTCTGATTGTCCGGGCATGACAGCTCATATTTAACCCCAAACAGGCTTTTTGTGATCTCGGTAGCTCCCGAATAACGGGTGTAGTGGCTGCGGGAAGTGAATCCGAGCTTTGCGAGCAGTTCTATTGGTTTTGCGTTGAGGGTACTTGAGCTGTGTGAGATACCGTACATATTTACTGCCATAGGGTCGTTGACTGTACGGTAGAATGTCTTTTCAATACGGTAGAAACCGTCGTCCTTTGCCTTTATGTCGTTCACAGCTTCACGGAGCGGCAGTATGACTTCGGTATAGGAAGGGCGGGTGGAATATACGATATCGCCGTGCTGCTTGTAAAGCTGGGAAATGGTGTTGTAGAACCCCTCTCCGAGCAGTATCACGCACAGCATGACGCACCATACCGTCTTTTTCGCCGCGATCCTGTCCTTGAGCTGAACTATCGCTGCCGAAACAAGTATCAGTATCAGCAGAGCAGGCAGCACAACGGTTATGCTGTCCATAACATCGCGGTTGACATCGGTGTTTACTGTGTCGGACTTCTCTATCATCAGCAGTATCACGAACCATAACAAAGCGCTGATTGTGAGCCGTTTCTTTGTGATCTCCCCGATGTTGTCGAATGCTTTTGCGGCGAACGACACCAGCAGGAACGAGAGCATGAAGCTGTATCTGTACGGCAGCCAGTTCGGGAGCTGTCCTCCGTGCCATATCATATCCACCTGCTTCACGAACATTGACAGGCACAGCACGGATATTATCACCGCGGCTCCTATCCGGTCACGTCCGCGTATCTTCTTCATGAAGAAGAAGCACGGCACCAGTATCAGCACTATAGTACCGCAGTACAGGAACGGCAGACCGCTCATGCGGCAGGTATCGTATGTGCCGGGGAACATCTTGTCCAGCATCTCGATGAAATGGAAATTCCTGTCGATGGTGGTAGCTTCCGTCACGTTCGAGGAGAATTCAAACTTTCCGTTGGAGAGGGAATGATAAACCGGCAGCAGCATGAATGCCGACATCATTACCGATACGATCGCCACACCGGTAAAGGTGAGTCCCCGCCATATAAACGATCTGTAAAAATCTTTCTTGTGGGTAACGCAGCAATAATACAGAAAGTATATCGCCGAGAAGATCCCGATCATAAAGCCGATGTAGAAGCAGGTAACGAACGCGTATGTCAGCGCTATGGTCACCATTATGAATTTTCCTTCATCTATCAGCTTTTCTATGCCGTAAATGACTATCGGGAGTATCATTACTCCGTCCAGCCACATAGGGTTCATGGTCTGTTCGAGGGTGTAGGCGCACAGTGCGTAACAGGACGAGAAGATTATGGTGGTAAACCGTCCGTATCCTTTTCCCCGGCTGAGGTATATCGCCATGCACAGCCCGATAGCGCCCACCTTTGTCACCATCATGGTGAGCAGACCTTCGGTTATACATTCCCGCGGCCATATCCATACCAGAATGTTGAACGGGCTTGCGAGGTAATACCCGATTATCCCCATGAATTCACCGGAGAGGTTCCGGTTCCACGAATAGAATACACTCTCTTTCCCAGCGAGGACGTCATACATGTGGTCAAAATAATAGACATACTGTCCGTTAAGGTCGAGAGAGAGCACGGAGCGTTCTCCGAACGGGAATACTCCGAAAATAAAGTATGAGATAAGGAGTGTCAGGCATGGTACCGCGAAGGATATCCAAAGCTGCCTGTCGGTCGTGAAGAAGCGTTTTATGCCGCTTTTCGCGTAACCGAAATACTCTCTTATATCAAACGTTGCTGCCATTGTCAGTGTCTTGTTCCTTTCTGTCCTTTGTATCTACCGAAATTATATATCTTGGTCTGAATTTTATCTCTTCATATATTTTTGACATATAGTACCCGATGATGCCGAGCCCTATCATTATCATCGAAGCGGCGAGAAGCACTATCAGATAAACGGTTGTGAAGCCCTCCTGAGCGGTTCCCGAGAAGAACCGTACAAGGCTCTGTATGCCGAGTATGAGCGCGAAGATCAGGAAAATCACTCCCATACCCGTCACAAGCTGCATCGGAAAATTAGTGAAGCTGGTAATGTTGTCCACCGCAAATCTGACGAGCTTCCTGAAATTCCATTTGCTTTGTCCGGCATTTCTCGGAGCCACTTCAAATTCGATCTTCTCCGTCCTGAACCCGACCCAGCTTGACAGGGCGCGGAAGAAAGTGATACGCTCCGGCATCTCATTAAGCGCGTCTATGACTTTCCTGTCCATGAGCTTGAAATCACTCGCCCGGTCCAGATCAACGCTTGAAGACCTTTCCATTATGCGATAGAAAGTTTTGGCAAATAACTTGTAAAAAAGGCTTTCCTTGCCACGGTCTGCCTTGACTGCTTCAACGATTTCAGCGCCCTGCCTGTGCAGTTCCAGCATTTTCGGGATAAGCTCCGGCGGGTGCTGGAGGTCGCAGTCGATGACGACGGCACATTCTCCGGTGCATTTCCTGAGTCCCGCGAATATTGCGCCTTCTTTGCCGAAGTTACGGGAGAATTTCAGACCTCGGACCGATCCGTCATTTTCCGACAATCTGCTGATAATATCCCATGTATCGTCCTTTGAACCGTCGTCCACGAACAGAAGTTCGTATTCCGTTCCGTAATTTTTCAGTATATTTCCTATAACTTTTGCCGTGTTTTCTATATTTTCCCGCTCGTTGTACGCGGGGATTATCACTGATACCATCTGTTGCTTACGTCCGGGACCGGAGGAGAACTTTTTCAAAAAGTCTGTCTGTCGGTCAGCCCCCTCTGTCACCTTCGGTGACACCTCCCCGGCGGGGAGACCACCCCGGACCCCCTTTCAAAAAACTTTATATGCCGCACTTTTATATTCCGTTTAAAGGACAGCGTGTGTCTTGTCAGTACAGATACAGGTCGAGACAGCCGGATGTCGTTTTTACATTGAGCTTATGCTCGGCTCCGTTGTACATGGCGACATAATCGCCGTAGCGGGACTCGTCCGATCTGTCGGGAGAGTGTGATGTGAAAGTGCCGCTTTCTGTGAAATATTCGAGATATATCGAGCTTTCGGGGGACATGAGAAGTTCCACATCTCCCGCACCCGCGTTGATAGTCATATCGGCGCTGTATGAAGAAAATTCGGCGTGTATCCTGCCGCTCTCGGTACGTACGTATGCGCGTTCGTCTATACCGTAGAGTGCCATATCCCCGCCTTTGGTGCTGTATTCTGTTGTCCCCGCGCTGAGGTATTTCGAGGTTATCGAGCCGCCCGAACTGGAGAGGCTGATGCGCTCGTAGGTTTTATGGGGAAGTGTTATCTTTATGCCCGCGGAAAGCGCTTCACGGGAGAACAGGTTTATAGTGAACGTGTCGTTCTGTGTGATGCGGAGAGTTCCCTTGTCCTCGGTGAAGATCAGCGGGAGTGCGCCGGTATAGTCAACTTTCACGGCAGTCACGTCTCCGTATTCCACAGTCACCGGCATCGAGGTGGTTATCACCACCAGTTCCCGCGGAGTTTCAAACTCCTCCGACGCGGTTATGACATTTCCTGTGTAACCGTACCGCGACTGCATATACTGCACCGTTATGCCTGCCGCTATCAGCATAAGACCTGCTGTAACGGCAATTATGCCGAGTATTTTAAGAAATTTTATTCTCTTCATAAGCAGCCTTTTTGCCGAGTATCGAGGCGGTCCTGCCTGTTTTTTTCAGCTTTTCGATCAGGGAAGCGCATATCGGTATGATGCAAAGGCTCATACCCGTACCCAACAGAAGAGCGCCTCCGCATAACAGCAGCAGAGCCGGCTGTGAAATGTCTCTTGTCACGGTGAGAAAACCGAGCTGTCCGAGCATTGCCGACGGGAATACTATCAGACCGAGTGAGAGTACTCCCAGCGATATGAAGATATAGCAGGCGGTAAGCAGGAACAGTATGGTTCCCGCGAACCTGCCGGCGGCGATGCGCAGACGGTATTTCCTGCTATTTCTCATTGTTGTCCGTTTTCCTTATGTCCAACCGGTCGAGCAGTGTCTTTTTACAGTTCTCCGAAAGAATGAAGTAACCGCCCTCGGTGTCTCCGTATGTGATGTAGTATTCACACGGGCTGATGCTGTTTGCTGTCGTGTAGTTGAGAACAGGCTGTATCGTGGTGTAGTCCTTGATCACGATATCGGTCTCGGTACTCTTTATGATAGCTTCCGCAAGGCTTTGTGTCTGTGTGTCGGAAATACCGCGGAAGTTCTTGTTTATCATATTCATAGCCGCAGAGCCCTGAACTGCAAGTGTATAATCAACGCCGCGGCCGAAATCGTAGGTGAGGTATCCGTAGAGAGTCTCGCCGTCCATATTGTGGACGCCCTCCTTGTATATCACGTTTTCAATAGTCTCCTTGACCTGCCTGGTGACTTCCTGCATCTCACCGTCAACGTCTATCATTTCTTTTTTCAGGACGTTCTTTACTTCCTTTTCCACCACATCTGACGGAACATTGACATATACCTCGCCTGCCATATTTATGAAGTCTATGAATGAGAGCCTGTCGAATTTCACATAGTGGACGATCTCTATGCCTGTGAGATCCTCGATCCCTCTGCAAACGGCAGACGCGCCGTAGTTATCGTACATTTCGTACAGGCTGCCGCTGTTGCCGCCGTAGTTCACCTTCATATTTTCACGGAGGGGAACGAACACTATGACCTCATTGCGGGGCTGATAGTTCATCAGCATATAGTATTTCGGAGTTGCCGCCTTCATATCGGAAAGCATTATAAGCGAAGTGAGATTGATCTCCGCGCTGGGACGGAAATCATTCTTTGAGACCTTGTAGATATTGTTCTCGTCGTCCTCCGGCATAAGTCTGTTCCATATACTGCTGACGAACAGCCCCAGCACCGCAAACGAGGCGATAAGAGCGATCAGGTATATGTACCAGTTGCTTTTTCTTTTTACTGCCATTTATATTCTCCTGTCGTCTTTTTCAAAAGAGCGATCGTTTTTTTAAAAAAACAGTTGAAATTGTCGCAAGAAAAGTATATAATAATATAGTAACCCATATACGATATATATTTTAACACAAATCGTCATAAAATACAATAGAATTTTTTGCAATGATATAACAAAAAATTCCGGACGGGCGGGGAATAATCTGTCCGTTTGTACCAATAAAAGGGGTAGGACAAATGGAGAAATTGCTGCGCAGAGTATGGGCGGAAATAGACCTTGACGCGCTCGATAACAACATACGGCTGATAAAGCAGAGCGCGGAGGGAAAGCCGGTAATGGCGGTGGTGAAAGCAGATGCCTACGGACACTGTGCGGAAATGGTGGCTGCCGAGCTGTGGAAAGAGGGAGTGCGGAGCTACGCGGTGTCGAATGTGCTGGAAGCCATAGACCTGCGCAGAACGCTTCCGGAAGCGCAGATAGTCATATTCGGCTACTGTGACCCCGAATGGCAGGAAGACATCATCGCCGGGGATCTGGAACAGACCGCCGCAAATGTGGAGCACGCCCGCATGATATCCGGTACGGGTACCGCAAAGGGCGTTAAAATGAAGGTACATATCAAGGTAAATACCGGTATGAACCGTGTCGGGATAGATACAGCCTCCGAACTGCGGGAAATAATGGATATGCCGGGGCTGGAGGTAAAGGGCGTATATACCCACTTTTCCGTTGCCGACAGCGCGGACCCTTCCGATATAGAGTACACCCGTATTCAGCAGCGTAAGCTGAACGAGGTAGCAGCCGGGGCAAAAGCCGCGGGAATACCCGTTTATTCCCGCAACAGCGGGGGTATCCTCTACCACGGCGATCTCGGCGGAGATATGGTGAGAAGCGGAATAATCACCTACGGCTGTATGCCCAATACCGCGCTCGCGGTGCCGATAGGCATACGTCCCGTCATGCGGCTCCGGGCTGCGGTATGTCAGCTCAAGACAGTCCCCGCCGGTACAGCGGTAAGCTACGGCAGGACCTTCGTTACTTCCCGTGAGACGGTCCTCGCGGTGATCCCCGCAGGTTATGCGGACGGATATTCCCGTGGACTGTCCAATAAAGGAGCCGTATATATCAACGGACACCGCGCCCCGATCGTGGGACGCGTCTGCATGGATCAGATGATGGCGGATGTTACAGGCATTCCCGTGAAGGTCGGTGATGCCGCGGAGCTGTATTCCGACACTATAGATGAGATAAAGGTGGATAACATCGCCGATATGCTCGGGACAATAGGCTATGAACTTCTGTGTCTCGTAAGCAAGCGCGTACCGCGTGTGGCAATGCGCGGGGGAGAGATAGCGGAGGTAAGGAATTATATATGAACAGATATGAAACGCACTGCCATACCGCAGAGGCAAGTGCCTGCGCAAGCGCTCCCGGAGAGCGGCAGGCGAGGTTTTACAAGGAGCGCGGATTCAAAGGTATAATAGTCACCGACCATTTCCTTAACGGAAACACAAGGGCTTCCGCGGATCTTCCGTGGGCTGACAGGGTGAATATACTCTGTTCCGGCTATGAGAATGCTAAAAAAGAAGGGGACAAGATCGGGCTTGATGTATTTTTCGGTTGGGAATACGGTTATCTCGGCGCTGATTTTCTCACATACGGGTTTGATGAACAGTGGCTTCTGAAGCACCCCGAGGTAATGGATATGACGCCGAATGAATACTTTGATTTCGTCCATTCCGAGGGCGGTTTCATCAGTCATGCCCACCCGTTCCGTGAGGACTGGTATATCGACCACATACATCTTTTCCCGCGCAAGTGTGACGGCTGCGAGATAATAAATTCCTGCCGCAAGCCCATCGAGAATGAGATGGCGAAACTGTACGCCGATGAATACGGACTGATATACACAGCGGGAAGCGACAACCACCACGCGGACCAGTCCCGCCTGTCCGGCATCGGGACCGACGAAACTATCCGCGATATCCGGCACTTCATTGAGATACTTCGCAGCGGCAATTATAACATATTTGACGACAATAACTGACAGCGCAGAATGTAACATATCTATTGCGAAGCATATTAAAGTTTTTTGAAAGGGGGTCTGGGGGAAACTTTTTCTCAAAAAAGATTTCCCCCAGTCTCGAGCGCAAGCGACCAAAGCGCGTAAGCGCCGGCTCGAGCGTAAGCGACCGATATGGCAAACAAACTGAAACGAAAATTCATAAAAATGCGGGTCGAGGAGGAAGCGGCAATGAGCCGCGACGCCCTCGTAAACAAGCTCGACAGTATCATAGACAAGCAGTACCGTAAAAACCTGAACAAGCTGAAAGGCTCACCCGCGCTTCTTTGGTCAAAGGCGGGCGAGGACTGCTACAAGCTGAAATACTACCATTCATACCGCGAGGATATGTGCGACACTATGATGACCGTGGATATCGAAAAAGGTATGGAGCGGTGCAGTCTGTTCGGCTTTATCCACAAGCCGCCGGCTATATGGGCGGTGTTTATCGGAGTCATAGCGTCACTGTTCATCGACTTTCTCATAATATCCTACTCCCTTCTGTTCGTGGCGGGATTCGATCTGATAAACGGGTTGGTGATATCCTGCTGTGTAAGCATAGTGCGGGTATTCATCTGCGTTTCGCTGGTGGAGCTTGACCGTGAGAAAGTAAGGATACTGCGCGAGGAGCTGTACCGTGTGATACGGGACAAGCCCGACAATACCGATGAAAGCGGGGTCATGACCGATGAGGGAGATTGATGTTTCGATTATTACCGATGCCGTCGCAAAACTTTGTGAAGACGCCAATCTGCATCTGCCGGCAGGTATGCGTGAGAAGATAGAGTCGGCTGTACCATGCGAGGAAAGTCAGGTATGCCGGGAAGTTCTCGGTGATATAGTCCGTAATATCGACTGCGCGGCGGAACTTAATGTTCCGATATGCCAGGACACGGGAATGGCAGTGATATTCCTTGAAACAGGGCAGGACGTGCATTTTACCGGCGGCAGTCTGTATGAGGCTGTGAACAAGGGCGTTGCAAAAGGGTATGTTGACGGAAAACTCCGTCTGTCCGTAGTAAAAGACCCTATACGCCGCGGGAATACCAATGACAACACCCCCGCAGTCATACACACGAGTATCACCGACGGCGACAGGGTACGTATAATGGTGGCGCCGAAGGGCTTCGGAAGCGAGAATATGAGCAGAATGAAGATGTTCACACCGTCCGCTTCGGTCGATGATATCGTGGCATTCGTGACCGAAACGGTAAGCGTGGCGGGAAGCAATCCCTGCCCGCCCATAACTCTCGGCGTAGGTATAGGCGGGGATTTCGAGCAATGTGCGTTTCTTGCGAAGAAGGCACTCTGCCGGGATCTTGCGGTGCGCAATCCCGACCCGTTCTATGCGGAACTGGAGCAGAGAATGCTGGACGAAGCGAACAAGACCGGCATAGGTTCACAGGGGTTCGGCGGCACCGTAACAGCGCTGTACGTAAATATCGAGCAGGCACCCACTCATATCGCGGGGCTGCCGGTGGCGGTCAATGTCGGCTGTCACGTCACAAGACACAAGGAAATAATAATATAAGGAGAAATATACCATGGCAATTTTAGTTACCGGCGGAGCCGGCTATATCGGTTCCCACACCTGTATCGAACTGCTCAGAGCGGGCGAGGAGATCGTAGTTCTTGATAATTTCTACAATTCCAAGCCGTCCGCCGTCGAGCTTATAAGCGAGATCAGCGGCAAGGACTTCAGATTCTACCATGCGGATATGTGCGACCAGGAAGCTGTCGATGACATATTCGGCGAGAACGACATTGAAGCGGTTATCCATTTCGCAGGCTATAAGGCGGTAGGTGAGAGCGTTCGTGAACCGCTCATGTACTACCGCAACAACCTCACTGGTACGTTCTGCATACTTGAAGCTATGAAGAAGCACGGCTGCAAGAAGTTCATATTCAGTTCGTCCGCAACGGTTTACGGAATACCCGAAAAGGTGCCGGTCGATGAGACATTCCCCCTGTCTGCGATCAATCCCTACGGAAACACAAAGCTTATAATCGAGGATATGCTCCGTGATATATGTCACGCAGACAAGGATTTCTCCGCGGCTCTGCTGCGCTATTTCAACCCGATAGGCGCACATGAGAGCGGCAAGATCGGCGAAGATCCGAATGGCATACCGAACAATCTCATGCCCATAATCATCAATGTCTGCACCGGTAAGCAGGAGAAGCTTACCGTGTTCGGCAATGACTATCCCACTCCCGACGGCACTTGTGTGCGCGATTATATCCACGTTGTCGATCTTGCTCTCGGCCATCTTGCGGCATTGAAGAGCGTCCGCGAGAAGAAGGGGGCTATTCCGTACAATCTCGGCACCGGCAACGGATATTCGGTGCTTGACATCATCAATACATTCGAGCGCGTCAACAATATCAGGATCCCGTATGTTATCGGTGAACGCCGTCCCGGAGATGCCGCAGAGTGCTACTCCGTTCCCGATAAGGCGTTCAGGGAACTGGGCTGGAAAGCCGAGCGCGGTCTTGAACAGATGTGCCGCGACGCTTGGAACTTCGTTCAGCAGCATAAAGAGTGAGTGTGCCTCCGGCGGACGAGGGGAGAGAGGTCGCTGCGCTTGAGTGGTCGCTGCGCTCAAGTGCCTCCGGCGGCCAGCCCCCTTTAAAAAGGGGGCTGGA
>CAMVGH010000030.1 GCA_947166945.1 uncultured Clostridia bacterium | reverse complement strand
TTTTTTCTTTGAAAAAATTTTATTTCCCGACATTCGGTTCTTCTTGCGGCGGAATGGTTGTATTATATCACATGATCACGCTCTTGTCAAGGGCTTTTCTGACATTCTACATTTATGTCATTTTACACCGGTATTATTCCCCGTTCATTAGTAAATATTCACTCATACTGCATTAAAGCGATCACAGATCACCGCGTTATTCTGATTAACATAAAACAAATAAGGGCGATCCGAAGACCGCCCTCCATGCTACATATAAATCAGGTCTCAAGGAAACCGAAGTTAGACTTACCGCTCTTCTTGATCTTGTACATAGCGTCGTCCGCCTGACCGATGATCTCTTCAACGCGCTTGGTATTGTCTCTGATAACGGAAATACCGATAGAAACATTGACTGTGAGATGATCGCCGGAATCGCTGTCGAAGCCTGCCTTCAGTGTATTGAGGATATTCTCCGCGATAACAGCAGGGTCATTGCTGTCGGCATCCTTGATGCAGACGATGAACTCATCTCCGCCGTAGCGTCCTACCATGCCCTTGTCGCCAACAGCATTCTTGATAGTTGTTGCCGTGAAACGAAGCACCTGGTCGCCGGTAGCGTGGCTGTACTGGTCATTGTAGAACTTGAAATCGTCGATATCGACGAACAGGATAGCGAACTCGGACTTTCTCGCCGCGATAAGCTCGATCTCGTTGTTGATCGCAACTTCTATTGTCTCGCGGTTGAATACATTTGTGAGCGAATCGAAGGAAGCACGTGCTGTAAGGATATTCTCGCTCTTCTTAGCGCGGTCGATATCAACGATAACGCCGACGATCTTTACTGTCTTGCCCTCGCTGTCAAGAATGGACGAGGTACGGATCAGAACCCATATATAGTCGCCGTAGATATTCTTGATACGGTACTCGTTGTGCTTGAAGTTTTCGCCCTTTTCGAGTTTCTGAAGGTCTGCGGTATATCTTTCCGCATCTTCGGGGTGAACTTTGCACTTGATAAGGAAAGAGTCCGCGAAATGCTCGGAGGGAGCGCGGTAGCTGAACTTCTTGTTGAAGTTGTTGGAGAAGTTTACCTGCTTGGTGTCGAGATTCCATTCAAAGATAATGTTGTCGGACATCTCGATGATAGTTCTGTAACGGGATTCACTTACGATGATGTTGTCAACGATATCATTGAATACTCGCGCAATATCACCGTATTCGTTGTGGGACATGATCTCCACACGCGCTTCATGGTCGCCGCGGCTGATCTTGAGCAGTGTTTCCTGGATCTTATAGAACGGCTTCGTGACCATGATGATAAGTACGATAGCCGCAATAAGGCAGATAACAAGCATAGCAACTGCGATCCCGGTAACTGTGGAAATAGCGCTGTTAGCCACACTTCTGGACTTGACCGTCTCCTGATAAGCAACCGCTTTCCAGCCGCTCTCCGAACTTGCCGCGAACGCGATCATGGCACCGTCGTCGGAGATATACTGTGAAGGAGCGGCAGTAGCTCCGGACACAAGCTCCTTATAAGGGCTGAACTGCTGTGTAGCTGTATTGTCGTTGTAGTTTCCGCCGTACGTCTGACCTGTGGTAGCAACGGAACCGAGGGGATCCACTATGAAGACGAGACCCTTTGCCTGCTGAACAACGTTGGAAACGCCGGTATTCGCGAACAAGAGAGCGAGGTTATAGTTTCCCACCTTATCGGAAACAGAGACATGATATGACTTCATACCCTCCGCGGTGAAGATGACAGGAGTTTTTGCGGCGGCTGTTGTATTGCATACTCCGTCTGCCTTGGTGACGGAACTGTCAGTACCGGCAGAAAGAACGATATCACCGTTGCTGCTGTAAACTACCGCGCCTGTGAGAGTACCGGAGTCGATCAGCGACTGGAATTCTGCGACTGCTGCCTTGCCCTCGCTGCTGTCGGAGCTGTAGCTGCCGGAAGTAAAAGTCTTTACAGCGGGCAGAGACGCGATAACATTGTATCTCGAAACTGTATCCTGTACATAGTAGTTGATACTTTCAGCCTGAAGCTTGGAAATATCGGAAAGGTGCGTACGGAAAATAGTATCCGCTGTGGATGTGAGCTGGATATTCAGGAAAACACTGAATACAGCGATCGTAACGACAAGCAGAATAGCCGCAACGATAATGAGTTTCACTTTGATCTTCATACTGTTCTGAACACTCTCCATTATAATATAGTAAGCGAAAAACGCATACTCGCTTACTATATAATATCACAAAATTTCTTCTTTGTAAAGAATTTAGCAGGATTTTGTAAGTTTGACTTAAAATATCTTATTTATTTTGTTGATTTTGCCTATTATAAAATTCCCCCGCCGTACCGCACGACGGGGAAATTATTACATACCGAAATTCTTTTTCAGATCATCGGTGAATTTCTTCAGCTTATCCATAAATCCGCTCTGCTTCTCATAATTCTTTTCGGTAAGCTGTTCGGAGAATGCAATAAGCGCGTCTTTCTGCTTCTTGTTCAGGTTCTTCGGTACTTCGAGCGTGACCTTGACGAGCTGATCGCCTCTGCCATCGCGCTGAAGCTTCTGGATACCCTTTCCGCGCAGTCTGAAAATGGTATCGGGCTGAGTTCCCGCGGGAACCGTGTAAGTAACGTTTCCGTCAATGGTCGGAACGGTGATCTCATCTCCGAGGACAGCCTGTGAGTATGTTATCGGGATCTCCGTCCATACATCGAAGCCCTTTCTCTCGAAGAGCGGATCCTTCTTTACGCTGATCCGTACATTGAGATCGCCCCTCTGTCCGCCGTTTGTGCCGACATTTCCCTGTCCCGCGACACGGAGTATCTGTCCGTCATCTATACCTGCCGGTACTGTTACCGTCACAGTGGTTTTCTTTGTCTCCCTGCCGGTACCGCGGCAGTTATCGCACGGCGAATCAATGGATTTGCCCCTGCCTCCGCACTTCGGGCACGTCTTGGTGGAAGACATGGTGCCGAACATAGTTCTCTGATTGAAGCGTATCTTGCCGGAACCGTTGCAGTCCGGGCAGGTCCTCGGGGTCGTGCCGGGCTTTGCGCCGCTGCCGTTGCAGATGCCGCACACCTCAGTACGCATGAAAGAAATATCCAGCTTGGTTCCCTTGCAAGCCTCCATAAAGGAGATCGTCGCGCTTACGCTGCAATCCGCGCCGCGTCTCGGGGCATTGGGATTGGAACCGCCCGATCTTGAGCCCATGCCGCCCCCGAAGAACGAATCGAAGATATCTCCGAGGTCGATGCCCTCGCCGTCGGAAAATCCGCCGAAACCGCCGAAGCCTCCGAATCCGCCTCCTGCGCCTGCGCCTGCGCCGTATGACGGATCCACGCCCGCGTGTCCGAACTGGTCATAGCGCTGTCTCTTCTGAGGGTCGGAGAGAACATCATTTGCCTCATTGACTTCCTTGAACTTCTCGGCGGCTTCAGGATCGTCCGGGTGCAGGTCCGGGTGGTACATCTTTGCCATTTTGCGGTATGCTTTTTTTATCTCGTCCTCGCTTGCGCCTTTCTGTATGCCGAGGACTTCATAATAATCGCGTTTTTCCGCCATATCTTACCTCCTCCTTTCCGAAGAAAGGACTGTTTTTCATAAAACAGCATCGTGCTGTCAGGCAGATATCCCGACAGCACTTTGCTTTATAAGTTTAATTTGCGTCCTTGAAATCCGCGTCAACGATGTTGTCATCGGGATTTCCACCCATGGAGCTTGTACCCTGACCGCTTACGTCAACATCGGGGCCTGCCGCACCGGGCTGAGCGCCTGTCTGCTGGTAAACTCTCTGAGCTACTTCATAGAATGCCTTCTGGAGTTCGTCCTTAGCGTTCTTTATAGCGTTGGTGTCACTGCCCTTGAGAGCTTCCTTGAGGGCGTCCAGCTTCGGGTTCACAGCGTCCTTGTCGGACTGTGTTACCTTGTCTCCGAAATCGTTCATCGACTTCTCGACCTGATATACCATCTGGTCTGCCTCATTGCGCGCGTCGATCTCTTCTTTCTTCTTTGCGTCCTCAGCCGCATAAGCTTCAGCGTCCTTGACCGCGCGGTCGATATCTTCCTTGCTCATGTTTGTGGAAGCGGTGATGCTGATATGCTGCTCCTTGCCTGTGCCGAGATCCTTTGCGGAAACATTTACGATACCGTTCGCGTCTATATCGAATGTCACCTCGATCTGCGGTACGCCTCTGGGAGCGGGAGCGATGCCGTCGAGACGGAATGTGCCTATGGACTTGTTGTCCTTTGCGAATTCACGTTCACCCTGTAAAATGTTTATATCAACGCTGGGCTGGTTATCCACTGCTGTGGAATAAACCTGTGTCTTCTTTGTCGGGATAGTTGTGTTTCTCTCGATCATTCTTGTGCATACGCCGCCGAGAGTTTCGATACCGAGGGACAGAGGAGTTACATCGAGAAGCAGGAGTCCGGTGACTTCCTTGTTAAGAACGCCGCCCTGGAGAGCCGCACCCATCGCAACGCACTCATCGGGGTTGATGCCCTTGAAGGGTTCCTTACCGAGGTAGTTCTTTACCGCTTCCTGAACAGCGGGTATTCTTGTGGAACCGCCGACGAGAAGTATCTTATCAATTTCGTTCAGCTTGAGTCCGCTGTCACTTACTGCCTGTTTCAGCGGTCCCATAGTAGCTTCCACGAGATCTGCGGTAAGCTCGTTGAACTTTGCTCTTGTAAGTGTGACGTTCAGATGCTTCGGACCTGTTGCGTCTGCCGTGATATACGGGATATTCACGTTTACGGAAGTGGAGTTTGAAAGAGCGATCTTTGCCTTTTCAGCCTCGTCCTTCAGTCTCTGCATAGCGAACTTGTCATTGCGCAGGTCTGTTCCGTCGGTCTTTCTGAATTCACTTACGAGGAAGTCTATGACTCTCTGGTCGAAGTCGTCGCCGCCCAGCTTGTTGTTGCCGGCAGTAGCGAGAACTTCCTGAACGCCGTCGCCGATCTCGATAACGGATACATCGAATGTACCGCCGCCGAGGTCATATACGACGATCTTCTGGTCATTCTCCTTGTCTATGCCGTATGCAAGCGCTGCGGCTGTAGGTTCGTTGATTATTCTGTGGACCTTCAGACCCGCGATCTGACCGGCGTCCTTTGTAGCCTGTCTCTGGGAGTCGGTGAAGTAAGCGGGGACTGTGATGACTGCGTCCGTTACCTTCTCGCCGAGGTAGCTCTCGGCTTCTGTCTTGAGCTTCTGGAGTATCATCGCGGATATTTCCTGCGGTGTGTACTTCTTGCCGTCGATATCCACCTTGTAATCGCTGCCCATGTGGCGCTTGATGGATATGATCGTTCTTTCGGGGTTTGTCACAGCCTGGTTCTTTGCCAGCTGCCCCACAAGTCTTTCGCCGTCCTTAGTGAATGCCACTACGGAAGGTGTTGTTCTGCTGCCTTCACTGTTGGTGATGACTGTAGCCTCGCCGCCCTCTATTACGGAAACGCACGAGTTTGTTGTACCTAAGTCGATACCTATTATCTTGCTCATAATAATTGCCTCCTGTTATATTTATTTGTTTTGTCTGACATTTTTACTGTGCCACCGTTACCATTGCGAAACGCAGCACCTTTGTACCGATGCGGTAGCCGTTCTGGAACACGTTCACTATCTGTCCGCTCTCGTGATCCTCGCTCTGCACCTGCTGCACAGCCTGATGCATTGACGGATCGAACGTCTCTGTCGGCACCTTCTCGACGCCGAGTTTTTCGAGTGTTTCAAGGAATGAAGTATGGATCATCTCCACTCCCTTCTTATAGCCTTCGTCGGAACATTCCGCAGCCATTGCCCTTTCAAGGCTGTCGAGCACCGGAAGGAATTCCCCGACCACTCTCGCGGTGATATCCGGCATCATCTCGGTCTTTTCCTTGGCAGTGCGCTTGCGGTAGTTGTCGTACTCTGCCATAGTCCGCATCAGCTGTTCTTTCAGCTTTGCGGCTTCGTCATTCTCCGGTTTCTCTTCGGTGATGACCTCTGTTTCCGGCTCGGACGAGCCGGCGGCTTCTTTCTCTGTTTCTGCCGCTTCCTCCTTTATTTCTTCATCTTTTTCGATCTTCTCATTTTTCTCATCACTCATCTTTCTCTTCCTCCTTAATTTCATTCATACCATCTCCCTCCGAGCCGTCCGCGTCTCTTGAAAGCAGATCGCTGACTTTATCGGTAAAATATTCTATATAAGGAATGATCTTCTTGTATTCAAGTCTCATGGGTCCTATGACTCCGAACCCGCCCGCATTCTCGCCGTCCTTGCTGAAAGTACCGGTTATCATGCTTGAATTTGATATTACGAACGTGTTGTTCTCTTCACCGAACACTACGTTTATACCGGAGAAGGATTTATCGAAAGCCGCCGTGAGCGCTTCTTTCTGTCTCAATACCGCCGCTATCTCGGTACCTTTGAGTTCACTGCATTCTATGAGGTTTTCCTCACCCTCTATATGCACTCTCTCGTTTATCATATCCGCCGAAAGATCGGCTATACCTTTGAGCAGCGGTGACAGCGATACGATATAGCTTCCGAGGGCTGCCGTGAGGTCGTCCATGAATGTATCGGACATTTCACGCAAGTTCACGCCCTGTAAATTCTCGGAAACGAAGTTCCGGAAGAAATCCATCTGTTCGTGCGTAAGGTCGAATGAAAGCCGGCACACGCGGTTCTTTATCCCGCCGCCCGATGTCATCATCATAAGGACATACATTCTGCGTCCGGTGGGTATGACTTCCACCTTTGTGATGACCGAGAACTTATCGGTATCGTTTGCGGAAACTATGGCGCACTTGGTGAAATCCGCCAGCGCCCTTGCGGCATTTTCTATGATGACCTCATCGGTCATGCCGTCGAGCTCCTCGAAGATACGGTCTATCTCCTGCTTGTCGGATTCGGGTATCTGCTTTTCGGCAAGTCTGCTGATATACAGCCGCAGTCCCTTATATGTGGGAACTCTGCCGGCAGAGGTATGGGGGTGTTCCAGCAGCCCCTGCTGTTCGAGGGAAGCCATTTCATTGCGTATGGTAGCGGAGGATACCTTTATATCGAGCAGTTCCTGTACGGCCTTGGAACCGATAGGCTCGCCCGTACGGATATACTCGTCAACGATCGTTTCGAGTATTTTGTAGGCTCTTTTCTCCATTCCCACACCTTCTTTGCATATTCCCCGCTGCCCCGGTGCTGACGCATCTGCGGTTTAGCAGTCCACACTTCCGAGTGTTAGCACTCTATTCCTCTGAGTGCTAAACATAATATATCACTTTTTCTCCCCGTTGTCAATACTTTTTTTAAAAAATTTTAAAAAAAAACCGGTCTTATGTATAATGAACCGCCCCGCTTTGTGCTGTCCGCACAAAGCGGGGCGGTTCAGTATCCCGCACGGAAGGTTTCTATGAAAGAAATACAAAATAACTCGTGACCCCCTCGGAAAACTGCGTAGGGTCATAGGGCGCGGAACCGACAGTGTAAGTATTCCCGTGGTCGGCAGCGGTTATCTGTCTGCCCATAAGCTCCGACAGCCGCACGAACGCCCCGAGACAATACGGTGTGTCAACATTGTCGTCCGTGAACCGCCCGATAGCGGCAGTATCCCCGGAAGTCACCGCCCGCAGGGTCTCGGCATCGTGCTTTTCAGCCTGTTCGGGCTGAAGATAATGGGAGAAATCTATGGAGAACGCAAACAGACATTTTTTTGTCTGCGATACTTCATACAGAAGCTCAGCGAGCTTTTCCGGAAAGTCGCTGCCGGCGTCGGGGGAAACAAGAAGCACGGAGATTTTCGCATCGGGAAGATACCGCTTTATGAACGGTATATGTGACGATGCGCTGTGATCGTATCCGGTCATATCGTCGTCATAAGCCGCACCGAGACTGTCATGGAATAGCGCGGTGATCTCCGCGTCATTCTCCAGCACCCCGTACGCGGTATCCCAGCTCCTTGCACTCGTACAGAGCGTATTCGCCGATTTATAGTGCATGGGCGCGGCAAGCACGACCGTCCCGATGTCGCTGCGGCTCTCAGCGGCTGTTCTGTACAGTCCGGCAATAAAATGCCCCGCCGCAAGGTGGTGGGGAGCCACCCCGCAGAGCAGTTCGCCGTCCGTTTCATAAACGCAGCTCCGCTGATCGTAGATATTGCTGTCACGCTCGTCATAATACAGACATTTCAGAAGATCGGAACGCAGGATATAACCGTCCTCCTGTACGGAGACAGCGGGGGTATCCGCAGTGCCGGAAGTCACCGGCACAGTCTCCGGAATATCCGCCCCGCACCCCGCGATCAGTGCTGCCGCCCCGATCGGCAAGAAGAATTTAAGTATCGTTCTGCGCATTGTTCACCTTTATGGTACTGCGTTCGCTGAGTCCCCATTCCTCGCCGCTGCCGGCGACAGATACCGCGCTCTCCAGTACGAATTCACCCGTCACGTTCGGAATGAACTGATATGTCGCCTCACCGTATCTGTTGGTGTACAGAATGATCTGCTGACCGTTTGTTCTGTAATAGCGTCCGGGAGTCTTGTACAGTCTGCCGCAAGAGGGTATCACATCATAAATGACGCTGTCCGGAGCGCCTTTGACAGTGACTGTTACCTTCTCTCCCGCAGTGCAGTTCCCTGTGACAGTTTTGGTGACACTTACAGTCGGAGTCTTTTCGTTTTCGTCAACCCTGCCGGTATAACCCGCAACTGCATACACAGCGCCGGAAGTGACGCAGAGACCGGCTTCGGACAGCTGTTTTTCGGTGAATGTAAGCACAGTCGGGTAATGACGGTCGAGCTTCACTTCATGGGTCTCACCGTCACGGTTATATGTGAACACCGCCTCGCCCTTTACTTCGGGAACGTAGTTTTCGAGATATGTCACGAATTGCAGACCGTAGCTGTCATTGCTTACCTTATATTTTGAGATGTATCTTACAAAATATTCCGCTTCGGGCAGATCCAGCAGTGACGCGGTTATCAGCGCGGCACGGGTATTCACCTGCGCGTCGCCGTACTTCACCGCCGCGTATGCCGTCACCGCATCCGGGTCACTGTCGTTGACGGTGATATCGGGGACATACTTTATATAAGCGTCATAAGCGCCGCTGTAATCTCCGCAGAACGCGAGCGCCGCCGAGAGATATATGCCGCCGACATTCCTGTAGCCTGTATCGGAAGCGAGTTTCTCACGCACCTCATCAAGCACCGGCTCTCCGAGTGCCGCAAGCCCCATAAGCACCGCACATTCGTCGGTATCGTCCGCAAGAGAGTCGATATAGGACGTAAAAACAGGTATCACTTTGTCGCGGTTGACCGCGTCCGGGTACGCTGCGCACATAAGCGCAGTAAGCTCGATATCCGGGGAAGCGGCGGGAAGCGCCTTCGCAAGAGTACTGGTGGTCTCAGGCAGGAACTCGTCGATGAATTCCTGTTCGGTGATGAAGCCGAGCTTCATTTCCGCGTATGCCGCCGCAAATCTCATGCCGAGGTTATCGCCGTAATAGAACGCAAGTTTCCGCAATACCTGCGTACTGAAGAGGTATTCCTTGTCAAAGAATGTCACGGTCACGGGATAACGGGTGGGGGAAATGCCGCTTTGCAGGTCGGCAGCGTCGAACCCGCGGACTATCTTTGTTTCGAGAAGACTGTCCGTCACGGTCAGCGGCATTTCCACCGCGTCGCCGTCCGCCGTGAATGTCACGGTGTACTTACCGGCGGGAAGCTTTCCGAAATTGGCGGTATCTTTCGGCTTTATGGTGATCCCCTTGTTCACAGAGCCGCCGGCGATATGAACGGTTATGCTGCCGTCCGCAGGCATTCCGGCGCAATTTGCCGATACCGCTATATCGTCGCCCTCGACGTATGTGGTCTGCATTATGGGATCTATCATCACACTGCGGCTCACAACAACCGGCAGGAGCTTCGTTCCGGCAAGCAGTCTGCTGTCCGGCGCATCGTACATCGCAAAGACAGTGGCTCGCCATGTGGTGAGATCGTCCGACAGCTTCACGGTGAATACCGCAGTCCCGTCCGCGCTGGTGACCGCGCTTCCGAAATATACGGTATCCCTGAAATCACGCCTTGTACCGGAACCGCCTCCGCCGCCCTTCTCACCGCCGTACGCTGTACTGTAGAAGTGCTGGATGTAGCTTACCGCCGATATTGCGGAGGGATAATTAATGTACGAATACAGATCGCCGAGGATATCGGCATACTGATCGGCAACGGCAAATGCGGCTTCATCTACGACGGACAGATGTACTGTCGCGCCGCTCACGGCATTGCCCTCTCTGTCGGTGGCTTTTACCGCGATCTTTGCGGTCTCGCCGGCGTCATATTTCGGTCTGTCGGAGGAAGCTTCGATGTTGAGCCCGCGCTCCGACGGGTCATAGAACAGCGATCCGCCGAACACTTTGTAGATGTGTCTGCCGTCGAAATACGCGCCCTCAAACCTCACATCGGGTATGCAGTCCTTTGTTGTACGGTAAAGTATATCACCGTTCTCCGAAAGGTCATAGAGCTTATATTCGACTATATCGCTCCTGTACACTGCAAGGAGCAGTTTTCCGTCAAGGGTCTTCTCCTCGTCGCTGCATTTAAGAGTAAACGCAACTTCCTCATCTTCCGAGAACGAATGATACGCGGCATATTCCATTGCGGTACGCATTTGCGTACCGGGGGAAAGGGAGAAGAATGTCTGATGCGAACCTTTTTCGACATACAATCCTTCATCGGTGACAAAGTAAGACGATCTGTCATTATCGCTCTTCACTACGGAGAACTGCATCTCCACAGGCTGTCCGTGGGTGTCGCTGTATGTCATATATACGGTATATACTCCGTGATCGGCCACAAACGGCAGGCTTCGCAGGGCGAACTTACCCTCCTCGGTAGTAAGTCGGTATGCCGCCACCTGTGTAGATTGCAGGGTATATCTGTACTGCCTGACCGTCTTTTTCTCTATGTAGTCGTAATAGCTTCCGGTCTCCTCAGCTTCCGTCCACTCATGGGTGATACGTACACTTATCTCGGTCTCTGTCGGTTCCCCTTTTAATATAAGGTACGCGCTCTTGTCCCTGTATTCATCGGTGTCTTTTTTTGCGAAATACTCGTCCGCCTTGCTGAAATCCAGTTTATTCGTAAGCAGGACAAGATTGTTTTTATCGTCCAGCGCATAACGCAGCATCACATCCCTGTAGAACGCGGGGATATGCCTGTACCCGTATATATAAACGTCCTCTATTCCGCTGAGACTTACATCTGCATAGGCGTATCCTTCCCGCCAGTCGTCCTGTCCGTCGCCGGAAGGTCTGATCTGCGAGGATGCATGACCCTCTGCATCGGTGGTCACAAGATAAGGGGTGCCGTTCTCGACGGAGAATTCCAGTCCTGCCGCGGGCGTACCCTCATAGTAAGTGGCGGTGATATCCGCAGTGAAAGGCTCATACTGCGGCAGCACCACATACTCCGGCACGCTCACATCAAGTACATAATCGGGTTTTGTGTAGTCGAAAATGCCGACACTCTTGTATATGATGATATCGTCACCGCTTTGCAGATAAACGTCGTCATAGGATCCGGTGTGATTTTTGAATGTAAATTCTGCCGAGAACGTTCCGTCCTTTGCAACGGTAACAGGCTTCTTCTCGCCGTCTCTGAGCCAATAGTCCCCGAGACCGATGCTAAGGTCGGAAGGAAGCGCGGTCCCTCTTGCTCTGGGGAGTATCACGCCCCACACACGGACAGTATCGGTGGTAAGGTACTGTTCACGGTCGGTGTAAAGATATGTGTAATAGAGATCGTCATATTTCACATCTTCCGCGTCGGAAAGCAGGTACGCGTCGATGTAGCGTCCGCCGGAAGATCTTATATCAACGACCGCTCTTCCGCGCTCCCCGCCGGTTGTGATCTTCACAAGGCCGTCGGCTCCGACTCTTCCGGAGTATTTTTTTCCGGAGATATCGAGGGTCACCGAAGCACCGGCAGCGGGCTTTCCTGTCTGCGGGTCATTCACGTAGAACAGGTTCTCCTCTCCGAGACTCAGCGAATACACGGACAGCGGGGTCACTGCGACCATATATTGCAGGCTGTACTTTATATCCGACATTCCGGTCACGGAAATATCCGCGACATAGAATCCTTCCGCCAGCTCCTCCGGCAGCAGTACATAGACCGAACTGTCATCGTCTTCGCGCACGAACGGTTTTTCAAAGGAGCTGTACACCTCGGTCAGACCGTTCGTTTCAACGGTATTTACGCCTTGCGTATGAGCCTGCACTGCCTTGTAATAGTCCTCCGATGAACCGAAGCTGTACAGATGCAGCTCATATTCCCGTTTCTTCAGGCTGCCGGAGCAGTAGATCTCCACACAGGCGCGGTCACCGGGAATGAAGGATTCGGAGAAGCCGCTCCCGGAACTGCCCGTATAGAAATATGTATCGCTGTATTCCGTACGCGTGGTGAACGAAAATGTTCTGCTTTCTTTCAGGAGCTGTCCGTCACAGGCGGGAAATCCGGATTTTAAGGTGACGGTGTATCGGGTATCCGCCATAAACGGCTCGTCATGCCTGAATATCAGGGTATTCCTTGCTTTGGTAAAAGTACCCTCTGTCGGCGGCGAGATCTCAAAATATTCTTCGGCGCGGGTGATATCCGGGTCGCCGGTGAACTGTATCTCCACCCCGGCGAGCGTCCCTGCGGAATCGCTCATATCACCGGGATAGACGCTCTTTATAAGGAATTCGTTCATAGACGCGAAAGCGTAGCTGTCACACACATTTCCGCTGTCGTCCGAAACGGTAAGCCGCACGGTATCCCCGAGAGGGAATCTCTCCGCCGCGGAAAGCAGGTAGGAACTGTCCTCACTGCGGTGCAGGGTGAATTCTCCCCCGCCGTTCAGCGAAATATGACTGCGCAGAGTTTCTTCGGATACATCGCCTTTCACATCTATTTTCAGCATGGAGTCGGAAGCTATGAAATCTCCGACCATATTGACCGCCGAAACTCCGGCAACTATGGCACTTTCGGGTCTTGAACGGTCGAAGGAAGAGTTCCCCTTCTCCGGCCCGGAGCCGATACCGGCAGTCGTTTCAGTCACGGAAGAGACGGCTGTGGAAGCGGCAGGGGTTTCTTCGGTCTCCGGCGGCGCGGTCTCACTAACGGTCACTGCTGAGGTTTCTCCGCCGGTACCCACTTGTCCGCCATTCAGCCGCGGCACTATAACCACAGCCGAGATCGCGGCGGCAGCAGCGGTCAGCCCCGCCACCCACGCAAATACCGGCTTTCTTTTCGGAAGCGCAGCCACCTTTTTCCTCTTCTCAGCCGCTTCATCTATTATTTCCTTGTCTATCTCACCCATTGCGTCGGAAAGATCTTCTTTCTTCATACGTCGAAGCCCTCCTTTTTCAGATACTCTTTCAGCCCTTTTCTGGTACGGTACAGCGAACTTTTTATCTTTGACTCGCTCGCTCCGAAAAACCCGGCTATGTCATTTATCGGATCGCAGAAATAGTATCTGCACACGAAAATATCACGGGTCTGTACCGGTAGTGTGCGCAGATAACCGCTGATGCACTGTCCGAGCAGGTTCGCGTCAGCTTTTTCCTGCGGCGTTTCACCGCCCGAAACACATTCTCCGAGTTCGTCCAGCGAAAGTGCGTACTGTGAGCCCCCGTTCGACAGATTTCCCCTTCTTCTGAACACAGTTATGGCGATATTCCGCACAACGGTCCCGAGGTATGCACGCAGGCTGGCGGGAATGGTGGGCGGTATAGTCTGCCATGCCTTCATATATGTATCGTTCACGCACTCACCGCTGTCCTCATTGTTTGCAAGGATATTGTAGGCTATGGTGTACAGATATCCGCCGTACTTGCTCTGCGTCTCGCGGAGAGCGCTCTCGTTCCGCGCAACAAACAGATCTATTATCTCACTGTCCTCCATTATCCTCACCTCGCTTGTGCTTACCGCTTACGCCCGGACGCAGAACTTTCGGAAAAGGTCTCTGCAAAAACTTTCGGAGCTGTAAAACTGTCGTTCTGATTATATAGACGAAAAAATCCGCGAAAGGTCGCGCGGATTTTTTCTTTATTATAACATATTTTTTCTGCCAGTTCAATATTTATTTTTTTACAGTAAAAATCTGTCAGACCGTTTGTCAAAATCACCGATTACCCCTTGCAATCCGCCGCGAAAAGTGCTATAATATTACACAGATTATTTTAGACGGAGGTCAGAACAAAATGGCAATGTTTGACAAGCTGCTTGCAAACCTTAAAGCAAGCAAAAAGACTATCGTATTCACAGAAGGCACCGACGCGCGTATCCTCTCCGCGGCAGACAGACTGTTAAAGGAAGACCTTATGGGCGTGATCCTCTGCGGCAATCCCGACGAAGTAAAGAAAGCTGCCGCTGACGGCGGATTTTCCGTTGACAAGGCTGAGATCATCGATCCGCTGAACTACGCAGAGTTCGACGCTATGGTAAAGACAATGGCTGAGCTGCGCAAGGGCAAGATGACAGAAGAAGAGTGCGCGGGACTTCTGAAGAAGTCCAACTATTTCGGCACAATGCTCGTTAAAATGGGCAAGGCAGACGCGCTTCTCGGCGGCGCTACCTACTCCACCGCCGACACAGTACGCCCCGCTCTCCAGATCGTCAAGACAAAGAAAGGCTCCAACCTTGTAAGCTCCTCCTTCATTCTGTTCAGAGAAAAGGACGGTCAGGAAGAGAAGATCGCTATGGGTGACTGCGCTATCAACCTCAGCTATCCGGACAAGCTCGACAAGGACGGCAATGTTATCCTCACAGGCGCTCAGCAGCTCGCCGAAGTTGCTGTTGAAACAGCCCGCACAGCCGCATATTTCGGCATAGATCCCAAGGTCGCGGTCCTCAGCTTCTCCACATACGGCTCCGGCAAGGGCGGCACAGTTCAGCTCTCCCACGATGCTGTGATCGAAGCACGCAAGATCGATCCCGAACTTACCATTGATGGAGAGTTCCAGTTCGACGCAGCTGTTTCCGCAGAAGTCGCAAAGACCAAGTGCCCCGATTCCAAGGTGGCAGGTCAGGCGAACACATTCATATTCCCACTCATCGAAGCCGGCAATATCGGATACAAGATCGCACAGCGTCTCGGCGGCTATGAGGCTTACGGTCCTATCCTCCAGGGTCTCAACGCTCCTATCAACGACCTCTCCCGCGGCTGCAACGCCGACGAAGTATATAAAATGGCTATCATCACTGCCGGCATGGCTTGATCGCACGCCTCCGGCGACTATGCCGTGAACCCGGCATGACAAGGCATTTTACATAACGATAAGGGAAAATAATAAATCCTGTCAATTCATTTTGGATCGACAGGATTTTCATTTTGTCAGAAAAGTAATATTTTAATTTTTACACACTCTGAAATTTAAACGCGAAGCGATCAAAAGTCTTTGGAAAGGGGTTCGGGGGAGAACCTTTCTTCAGAAAGGTTTCCCCCGATCTCAAGCGAAGCGGCTTCTTTGACAGGCTTTTGTTTCAATATCCCTGATTTCTGAGTTCAGATACCAGATCAATGTAGAATGAACGGATATCGAAACCCCTGATGTTTTCGCGGTTGAGGTCGATCATGTCGGCATGGGTGATACCGCGGCTGCCGGATGGGGAAACGAGCCTGAAGCTCTCGCCCCACTTCATTGACTCCACGGACACAAGTCCGTCATTCGCGCCGTCGGTCTGCTTTACGAGCGGGTATGATACGTTCATCGGGAATTTACCGCCGCGTGAATTTTTCGCGTAAGAACCGATACTCCGGTAAGATACGAGCGGGCTGTCGGGTGTCACGGCGTTCATACGCGCACAGGCGCTTTCCCGCAGATCTCCCACTGCCGAAAGAAAGTCGGGAGAAGTATCACCAGCGGTACGGGCAGCCGCGTTGTACGCCGCCGCCATTTTCAGGCGGGCAGGTTCCGGAATGGAATCGTACATCTTTTCCACGAACATACAGCCCCGGTGGGGCGTACATACTGTTGTAAGGGTCGCCACATATTTGTCTGCGCCGAGAAGTGATATCGCATAACGCGAATCCAGCCCGCCCTTTGAGTGGGCTATGATGTTGACCTTCCCGCAGCCGAGCTGCATAACAGTCTGCTCTATCTTTGCGGCAAGCTCCGACGCGCTCTGCGCGACCGAGAGAGCGGACTGCTGGTTTCCGTACAGCACTGTACCGCCGCAGCGCTCTATGGCTTTCGGGACACGTCCCCAGTAATTGAAAGCCTTTGTATCACGGAAGAATACACCATGCACAAGCATTATCGGGAATCGTGTTGCGCATACACGCGCAGCAGCCTTTTCACGCTCCAGAGCCTCATATTTGCGCTCGAACAGGTATTCCTGCCGCGTCTTTACTATTATTATAAGAAGAAAAATGATATTGACCGGGGGAATAAGCGAGAAAACCGCCGCGAGTACACGCAGCGTTATACCGAGCTGATACGAAGTAACGTAGCAGCGTATCATGCCATTCCAGAATATTATAAAATCAACGATCACGCTGATAATGATATACGGTACATCAAGCTCCGGCGTAAAGCCGGAAGTCACGATACGGTATATCAGAAGAGCGGACTGAATGCAGACAGACAGTATGAATGTAACGAGCAGATCGGATCCGCCCGCAAGTACGGCAAACTTTGTACTGACCTTTGTATAGATGCCGGGCATGACATTTATATACAGGAACAGTGTTGCAAAGAGGATCCCGGAGCCGAGCGCCCCGAAAGGAAGTCCGAAGAACAGCCAGATCATCGGCACGGCACAGGTCACTGCACAATCGAACAGCAGATATATGATTCTCATTTCTCTCACCCCGACTACATTATATAATATAATCGGCGGGAAATCAAGCCTTTGTCCGCAATATTTCCCGTGAATGAAGATATTCCGCGGCGAACTGTATCTTTGTGGGATTGAAACCGGGGGTGAGCGGAAACAGGAAGTATGTGCAGTCGGGAACGGAGAGGGTGATACATTCACCGTGTTTCCGGTAGTCATACTCGGTGTGGACGGAATTCATCGAAGCGGGCGAAAAGCTGAGGGTCTTCGGAGAAGTCTCTCCGTGATCGGTGAAAGTCAAAGTAAAGCCTTCAGCCGTATGGGTGAGATGACCGGTACCGCAGTCGAGAAAGCACTTTGCGCCGGGGAGGGCTTCCACATGCACCTCGGCGGCGAGACGGTATTCCCCGCGATCGATCTCATCAATGACGCATCTGCGCTGCCACTCATACCAGTCCGGTATATGAGAGAATTTATACGGATCAACGCCCTGCACAAGCCTTCCGTACATATTCATGGTCACTCGGTTCCCGCACTTTTCGCAGTACAGATCGGCGCCCCCGCTATTCATGGTGAAGTCGCTACCGCACTCGGGACAGCGGTACAGGACTTTGTGAAGGCCCTCCGCACGCCAGGGTACATCGATCTTCATGCGGCTTTCGAGCTGGTATTTGTAGTCATCGTAAGTCAGATATTCCGAGATAGCCCGGGTTATCTGTTCGGGGGACATGGTTTTAAGTTCTTGCGGTGTCAGGAGCTGCACGATCTCGGTGTCAAGCCGTGCCTGTTTTCTCATACGGGTGTTCCATATCGGAGACTGGAGGTAGTTTCCGCGCATATTGATGCAGACCACAGGAACTCCGAGATTTTTTGCCAGCTTGCCCACGGACTGCGGAAGTTCCGAACTTGTTCCCACATTTGCGTAGCGGGCTTCGGGATATATCACGACTATTCCTTTGCGGGCAATACAGCGCTTTATGCTGCGGACAAGAGCGATATCACTGATGAATTTGCGGGTCCCGATACAGCCTATCTGCCGATATAACCATTCGCCGAAGAACTCAAAGCCTTCCATCTCGGAAACGTAGTTGGCACGGTGCGGGAACAGCGCAAGAGGCGTCACATAGAAGTCCATCCACGCATGGTGAGAGCCGAACACGATGTACGGCGGCTTCAGCCCCTTCATATTCTTACGGTGTATCTTCAGATGACCGCTCCGGGTGGCGAAAAAGCAGTACAGCCATATAAGCGGCATCAGGAAGATGTTCTGTTTCGGCGGGACGCGGAACCGGTCAAAAGGAGTCGGGTCTGTGCATTTCTTGTTTCTCGCGGATAATTCGCTCATACGGAAAGCTCACCTCTGTCTTTCATAAGATATCGGTTTATCGCGGGTATGCGGCTCAGTGCGAAGTAAAGCACAGCCGTGCCGATGAACGAAGCCCCGGTGGGAGTCAGGTAAAACAGCGGCATACAGTGTATCTCTGTGCTTACCGGGTCATAGATGAGCAGTGATATGGCAGCACCCGCCGCGAGGCAGATAAGACCCACTATGTTGAACCCGCCGGTAAATCGGTAAGCGGTGTGTCCGTTCAGCATGAACGCTGAGCGAAGGGAGAATTTCTGCCTGCGGACTATAAAGAAATCCGTGAACAGCAGAGCTGCCAGCGGCGCGTATATGCAGGCACTGACCGTGAGGAACGAGCCGAAATACTCAACGATCTTTCCCCAGATACACAGCAGCGTCACATATATACCGAGTATTACGATCATAATGCGGTAATCCGCCCGTCTGAACGAGGATTTCAGCATTACCCCGTATATGTACGAGCCCACCGCCTGTGTACCAATGTTCGCGAATGCCACCAGCATCAGAGAACTCAGCGCAAGGGCAGGGACCGAGAACATAGCCAGCATCAGAGTAGGATCATCGGTCATCTCTCCGGTCACATACTGGGTCGCTATTGCCATTACCGCCCCGACGACCACGAAGAACGAACCCGCAAGCCCCTGTCCGAGCACGCCTGCCCAGTAACCGGAGCGTTCGCTTTTGCAGAGACGCGGAACTTCCGCCATTCCGCCCACAAGTGTTATCACAAACGCAAAGTTTGCTTCGACAGACATTATATACGGGATTATGTTCGGTTCACCCTCCGGGCGTTCCGGCTGAAATTCCCATATCACATCAAACGGCACGGACACGAAGCCTATCACCGTCACCACCGCTCCGAGAATAAGCAGAAGCGGCACCAGCACACGCGTCGTCCATGTTATCGCGCCGAGTCCGCGGTATGCTATGAGCGTACCCAATACAACGCAAAGTATTGCAAGGACCGTATGCGCGGCTTCCGGCAGTTCAAGTCCGAACAGTCCGCAGAGATTTCCCATGGACGAGGCGAACAGGTCTGCGCAGACGGCATACCACGGGTAGTTGATGATTATTATGACCACCGTTACCAGCACTGTTCCCTTGCCGCCGAACACTGTACGCAGCCATATCCATATATCTATCCCGTACCGCACCGACAGTATTACCGGAAGCTGATATATTATCAGCATCAGCAGCGCCCCGAAGAACGCTCCTATAAGAAGCTGCTTGAATCCCACAAGAGTCGCGAGGTATGAACCCTGTGTGTAGCTCCATGTTGCTATACAGTACCCGGAAAGCACCAGCAGGGCGTCCAGAAAACCGTAGATCCTGTCTTTCCGCATTATCGGCAGAGTGCCGAAAAAAGCCTCGCGCTCTGTCTGATCGTTGACATTGTTCATATTCTCTTCCCCCGATTTTTAAAGAAATGCGCCTATCAGCAGCATCGCAAGGCAGAACAGAGCCGCACACGCCGCGATCTCGTAATCCTTTTTCAGAAATCTGTCCGGGAATTTGTACTCTCCGTTTTCCATCTCGTCGATTCTTTTCTCTGTCTCTTCATCTATTGCTTTTATCTCTTTATCTGTCATGATCTCCTCCGCCTTTCATCACATGAACAGCAGTGTTGCCCACTCCCGCAGTATGCCCGGCATTCCCGGGAACCGCAGTTCGGTCATCCGCTGTATCTCTCCTGCCGTTACCCGTGAGATATCCTGAAGATTCTGTAGCACGACCGTATCATCTCCGTTCACGATAAATCCCACGGCTATCGGCGCTATTGCCACCCCGCCGACGGAAACGTGCGTCCCCACCGCGCAGCCTCCTATTGAAACGATCCCCAGTGCAAGCCCTCCGAGGGTCATCACGCCGAGAGCTATGCCGGCAACACTGATTATCCCCGCGGCAACGCAGCCCACCGCAAAGCAAGCCAGCGACAGTATGCCTATCGCAAGCAGCCCCAGCGATATTATACCCACGGATATCACGCCCTTCGCCAGTATGCCTATGGAAAGCACACCGGAACTTATGTTGCCTATGGCAATCACTCCGCGCGCACGGTAATCCCCGAACCCGTAGTTTATATGCACAAGCGGCAGACCCCGTATCTCGATGCGGCTCCTGTACTCACAGTGAAACTGTGACGGGGGAACACTCCCGGCGGGGGCAGTGACCTCCTCCGTTTTTTCCGGTCCATGCGCTTCTTCCTCTTCCGGCTTTTCCCCGTTGATCAGCTCGTCCGCCGTAACGCCGAAGAACTCGCTTATGGTCATAAGGTTAAGCATATCCGGATATGCCGACCCCTTTTCCCATTTTGAGATCGTCTGGCGGGACACACCGAGCTGTTCGCCGAGTTCCTCCTGTGAAAGTCCTTTAAGCTTTCTGAGCCGCTGAAGCTCATTGTTGAATTCCATTCCCCCGCCTCCTACATCAGCATTGTGACCCAGTCGGCAAGCGGTTTCCAGATCCCCGGGAGGGTTTCGTATATCAGCGTTTCAAACTGCTCCTTCTGCCCGCTCATAGCCTGTCCTATATCTATAATGGATACTGCGGCATCGGCTTTGGTAATGATACCCATTGCCACCGGAGCTGCCGCAAAACCGCCGAACGCCACCTGCCCTCCGAGAGCCACTCCGCCCACGGAAGCCGCGCCCACAGCTATGCCGCCGAGAGAGAATATGCCCACTGCCATTCCACCCACGGCAACCGCTCCGACCGCAATGCCGCTGAGCGCGGCAAGCCCTGCCGCAAGACAGCCCACCGCCAGCACTCCGAGCGATATAAGTCCGAGGGAAAATCCGCCCATTGCGATTATACCTATTGCAATTACTCCCTTGCTCACATTTCCCAGCGCGAAAAATCCCTTTGCCGTCCTTGCACCTATCCCTACACTTATACATATAAGCGGCATACCGAGCACCCGTGCCTGTGATTCATATTCAAATTTCAGCCGTTTCAATCTTTCGCCCATACGATCCGACCCTTCTTTCTGTCTTTCTGTGTATTACTATACCACATTTCTGCCGGAATTGCAACAAACCTGTCTTTCCTTTGATGTAAACAACTCTTTACATCCGCATAACAAGCGGCTTTGCGGGGTTTGATACGCAAAAATTAAAAAAAGGCAGCACCGTCTGTCGGCGACGGTACTGCTGTTACAGATGTTATCATACTGCCTGCGCGGTATAGAGTTTGTAGTAATCGCCCCGTTTTGCGATAAGTTCATCGTGAGTGCCGCTCTCGGTTATGCCCTTGTTTGAAACATACATTATCCTGTCACAGCTGCGTATAGTCGAAAGACGGTGCGCGATGATGAATGAAGTGCGTCCTTTGAGCAGATGATTGAGACCGTTCTGGAGATTGCGCTCGGTCTTTGCGTCGATGGAGGAAGTAGCCTCGTCAAGCACAAGTATCTTCGGGTCGGAAAGGATAGTGCGGGCAAGAGCTATAAGCTGTTTCTGTCCCTGGGAAAGTCCGGCTCCGCGCTCACTGACCTTTGTATCATACGCGTCCTTCAGGGTGCATATATAGTCATGGATACCGACTATCCTGCACGCTTCCTTTGCTTCCTCGTCGGTGGCGTCCAGTCTGCCGTATTTCAGATTCTCCATTATGGTGCCGCTGAAAATAAAGCTGTCCTGGAGCATTATTCCCATCTGGCTGCGCAAAGAGTGCAGGGTCACTTCGGAAATATCGCTGTCGTCGATCAGCACCTTGCCTCCGGCAAGATCATAGAATCGGGATATCAGGTTGACGATCGTAGTCTTGCCTGCTCCGGTGGGACCTACAAGGGCGATGCTCTGTCCGGCTTTTACATCGAAGGACAGGTGTTCGAGGACATTGACGCCCTCTTCATAGGAGAAGGTAACGTCCTTGAAATGCACATCTCCCTTTATGGGCGGCATTTCCTTTGCACCGGCCTTGTCCTTTATGGTCACGGGTTCATCGAGCATCTCGAATATTCTTTCAAGGTATGCGACTGCATTTATAAAGGTGTTCATAAGGTTGGAGAGCTGCATCAGCGGCTGCCAGAAACGTCCGGAATAGTCGCCCATCGCAAGTATCGTTCCTAAGGAGATGCCCGGCATGAACAGCAGCCCCACAAGGTATATGGCGGCACGGGTGAGGATAGACACCACGTCGGTGGAAGGCCACACAAGGTTGGAATAGCTCACAGCCTTCATCCACACGCTGCGGTAGCTTTTTGCCAGCTTGTCGTTTATTTCGGCGTTGACCTGTTCACGGGTGAATACCTGCGATATCTGGACACCGACTATACTCTCATGCAGGTAAGCGTTCAGATTGGAGCTTTTGTTGGACACTTTCTGCCATGCCTTGCGCTGGCGGTTCTTGATGAAAAGTATTATTGCCGCATAGACCGGAAGTCCGCACAGCACCACAAGAGCCAGCTGCCAGCATACAAAGAACATGAACACTGTTATGAACAGAATATTTACCATTTCAAGCACGAAATTGATTATGCCGTTGGTCATGATATCCGATACGCTGTTCACATAATTTATGACACGTACAAGTATCTTTCCGTGGGGGCGGCTGTCGTAATACTCGAAAGGAAGTTCCTGCATGTGCCTGAAAAGGTCTTTACGGATATCGTAGATTATGTCCTGCCCCACACGGGTCATCATCTTGGAACGGGTCTGTGACAGGAACACACTGGAAACGATGCAGGCGAGTATTCCTGCCGCGCAGAGAACGAGCATAGGTATGCCGTCGGGATTGAAGCAGTTGTCCACCGCGTACTGTACGATCAGCGGAGAAAGAAGTCCCACCGCCGACGCGAATACGCTGATACCGAGAGAGAGGAAAATGCGGGTCTTGTATTTTCCCGCGTAGGTGAGGGCACGCTTCAGGTGCTTTATATCGAATGGGGTCTCTAATGTTTCATCTATATCGAATTTATTTCTTGCCATTTCCGCACCCTCCTCTCACTTCTGCAATTCATAGACTTCGCGGTAATAACCGTTTTTCCGTATGAGTTCATCATGTGTACCCATTTCCGCCACTGTACCGTCTTTCAGGACGATTATTTTGTCGGCATTGCGGGCGGTGGTTATGCGCTGGGCTATCATTATCTTTGTACAGGGGAAATCGAGGTTTTTAAGCGCGTCCTGGATATTCTTCTCCGTCTCAAGATCGACCGCCGAGGTGGTATCGTCGAGTATGAGTATGGACGGCTTGACCGCAAGCGCTCTCGCAAGCGAGATCCTCTGCTTCTGCCCGCCGGAGAGCCCGACTCCCCGCTCTCCGATTATGGTATCATAGCCGTCGGAGGTCTTTACTATGAAGTTGTGGGCATCGGCTGCCTTCGCGTACTTCTCGACTTCCTCTTCCGGCAGATCTATATTGCCGAAGGAGATATTGCCCTCGATAGTATCGGAGTACAGCAGAACGTCCTGCGTTGCAATGCCTATCCCGCCGCGGAGCTGTTTCAGCTTCATCCTGCGCACGTCATGTCCGTCCACCAGCACTTCGCCCCCCGTCACGTCATAAAGGCGAGGGATAAGGTTGATGAGAGATGTCTTGCCGCTTCCGGTAGCGCCCATTATGGCTATCGTCTCCCCCGGCTCCGCGGTGAAGCTCACATCATGGAGGATATCGCGCCTGCCGTATCCGAACGATACATTCCGGAACTCGACCTTCCCGGCGAGCCTTCCGGGAACATCTTCCGCGTCCTCACGGTCAACGATGAACGGTCTTCCGTAGTACAGCTCGATTATCTTGTTTGCCGAGGCGGTGAAACGCTGGTAGTCGTTGACGATATTTCCGAGAGTCCTCATAGGGTTGGACAGCGTCCATACAAGTCCGGAGAATGCCGCATATTCACCGAATGACAGCCGTCCCCAAGCCACGAAAATACCGCCGAACAGTATGCATACAACGCTCAGGCTCTGCGCGGTGATCTCCAGCCCCGGGAAGAATTTCAGCCATGTGAACGCGGCTTTCTTGTTAGCTTCGTTATATGACTTGTTGTTCTCGTCGAATTTTTCTATTTCTGTCTCTTCTCTCGCGAATGCCTTTACCACGCGGTTGCCGGAGATATTCTCCTCGGCGCGTGTATTCATATCAGACAGCTTTTCACGCAGATCCACGTAGAAGGGACCGACTTTCCTCTTGAATCCCTTTGTTATTATAAGTATGAAAGGCGTGAGAGCCAGCATACAAAGAGCCATGAGCCAGTCGATCGTAAAGAAATATATCATAGTGGCGGAGAACAGCACTACGCACTCAAGCGTAGTCTTGATTATCCACGCGATAGAATGGCGCACCATTTCGAGGTCGCCCGTCACCACGGTCATAACATCTCCCGTGCGGTGGCGGTCGTAATACTGCGCGTCCTGCTTTTCTATATTGTCGAACAGTATCTTTCTCACACGGTAGATTATACCCTGTGAAGCGTGTTCATAGCACATATTCGAGCTGTACTGTATAACACATCGGAGCAGGGTAAATCCCACCATAGCCGCCAGCAGGAATATGAGCCTGTCTGTACCGGTGCGCAGATTTTCCGCCGCTTGCTCACCGACGAGAAATGTATCGATTATCTGCTGGGTTATGTATGGCGCTATCAGGTGCATAGCCTGACATATAACCGTCATACAAAGGGCAAGGCAGTATATTGCCCTGTCGCCTTTCATATTTTTCCAAAGCCATCTCAATAAAAACATATCTATATACCTCCGCGGCCGCGGA
>CAMVGH010000029.1 GCA_947166945.1 uncultured Clostridia bacterium | reverse complement strand
TGAGGGGCTGACGAACGATGAGCTTGAGTGTATCGAGACCGAAGTAATCGTCGATATCTCTGTTATTGATGGTGATGGAACCGCTGCCGGGATAAACACGTACGCGTGCTACCGAGTGCTTTCTGCGGCCTGTTCCGTAGTAGTAAGGTTTAGAATCGTACATTTATGTTCCCCTCCTTAAAATTCAAATACTTCGGGCTTCTGAGCCTGATTCTTGTGCTCTGCGCCTGCATACAGACGAAGTCTTGTAGCAGCCTTGCGTCCGAGCGTGTTGTTGGGGAGCATACCGTTTACTGCAAGTTCCATAGCCTTTTCGGGTCTTGTAGCCATCAGCTTGGAATACTGGATCGACTTGAGGTGACCGATATAACCGGTGTGCCATCTGTAAAACTTCTTTTCGAGCTTGTTGCCTGTAAGCACTGCCTTGGAGCAGTTGATGATGATAACATGGTCGCCGCAGTCGCAGTGGGGTGCAAATGTGGGCTTATGCTTGCCGCGGAGAAGTGTCGCAGCCTGTGCGGCTACACGTCCGAGGGGCTTGCCTTCTGCGTCGAGGATGTACCACTTGCGCTCTACTGTCTCAGCCTTGGGCATATAAGTAGTTGACATATTCGTTTCCTCCTGAATTTTTAGTGAACATTCGGTATTATAGCGGTTTTGACACGATTTGTCAACAGTTTTCCGGGAGTTTTTTAAAATATATCCCCATTTCTCTCTGTTTTTCTCTCACTCTCTTATTTTCTCTCGTTTTCTCGACCGCAATTTCACTTTGAGTTAAACTTCTCGTAAGCCATGTGGACTTCAGCGATATGACGGCGGCTGATCGGGATATTTATCCCGGTGGAAAGCCTGATGCTCGAAGTACGCAGGGAGCTTATATAGTTCATATTTACGATGAAGGATTTATGGGACTGCACGAATTTTCCGGAGGCGAGCAGCGGCGCAAAGAAGCCCTCGAATGAGATGTTCCTGCGTGTGCCGCTTACCACCTCGCCGTCCTTCATCACATATTTCATGCTGCGCACATTATTTTCTATATATACCACATCGTCCTCGTTAAGATTGGTGACTGCCCCGGGCAGTCTTACCGTCACGATATTGCGCGGTACGGCACGATGGACGATATAGGCGAAATCCAGCGCTGAAACGAATTCGATATAATCAATAGGCTTGAGGATATACCGCAGGGCGTTCACCGAGAACGCCTCCAGAGCATGACCCTTTGAACGGGTAACCTAGATCAGCGGGGCGTTGGGATAACGGGTATGTATGAGTCTTCCCAGCTCGATGCCGCTTGAGCCATGCATCGAAACGCCCAGCAGGTAGATATCGTAAGCGGTGCCGCCCACGAAAGTCTCGCGGAACTTCACGGGATCCGTGAACACCGCGACATCTGCCTCACGCTCATTCTCCGCAAGCCACTCGCGGGTCATAGCTTCGATGATACGTACATCATGCTTATCATAGTCACATATTAAAATAGAGAACTTTTTATCCACGGTGTTTCACCCCCTCCGATAAAAATAAAAGTCATAATTGCGGCGCGCAATTACGGCTCATTTTGTATATAATAACGAAACCTTGTATAAACCGACAAATTTTATCGGCAATTTTCGTCTATTTAACCAAAGCAAGTTATACACGTTTCCGTTCAGGAAACGCATATCCCGGTTCAGGCTGTCACAGACAGCAATCTGGTGCCGGCGGCGGGGGTCGAACCCGCACGGTATCGCTACCACCGGATTTTGAGTCCGGCACGTCTGCCAATTCCATCACGCCGGCATACCGCACATTTACTTTCGGAAAGTACAGGACACATTTCAACAAAAACAAAAACGCAATGATACATTTTTCATAACGCCGTGCAAAAATCTCCGGACGGAGTAAATAAAACCCGAAACGAGCATTTTTTGTTTTTGCCGATATCACAGTATAACATATCTTTATGCTTTAGTCAAGCATAATTCAGCTTTTTTATGAAAATATCAAAAAATGTCTTGACATTTAGTTAAAAATGTATTAAAATTAATAATGTGAATAAGTCTGTATGCAAATACATTATGTATTCCGTAAATGGTAATACCGGACGGACAGTGTTCCTGAAAGCCGGTATCCCGGTCGCGGGATACGATACAGCTATTTATCATTATCACCAATCTTGGTTTACATATTATACTCCACGCAATTATAATTTTTATTATTTATTTCTTATCTTTGTACCCCGTTACGGCGCTATAAGGCACGCTGCGGCGGATATCTGTACGGAATGCCCGTTTTACGGGTCTTAATAGAAGTTATTAAATATGCAAAACGCTGTAAGCAGCGGTATTCGGTGCGGCAGGATCATGTCCCCCGATCCCGGTTGTTTTCGTGTTTCCTGTGCGGCGGAGTTGTGTCAAATCGGGAATATCACGAAAAGGAGGGATGGTTTCATGGACTTAGGACTCGCCATTGTGCTGATCGCCGCTGCTTTGATCGTCGGTGCGGTCGCCGCAGGACTGATAGCCTATAAGATATCATTCGGCAAGGGCTATGAGCAGCGTAAGAAAGATGCTGAAGCACAGATTGAGTCCGCCGAAAAGGAAGCGGAAAGAATAGTCTCCGAAGCAAACGAGAAAGCAGAAACCACAAAGAAATCAAAACTCGTCGAAGCCAAGGACGAAATTTACCGCATGAGAGGTCAGGCGGAAAAAGAGATCCAGAAAATGAAATCCGAGACTGAACGCGAACTGAAAGAACGCCGCGCTGAAGTCTCAAGATCGGAAAGAAGATTACAGCAGAAAGAAGAAAACCTCGACAAGAAGAACGACAAGATCGAAAAACTCGAGGAAAGCCTCGCAAACAAGAACAAAAAGGCTGAGGAAAAACTTGCGGAAGCAGAAAAGCTGAAAGCAAGCCAGATGGAGATCCTTGAAAGGATCTCAGGATTCACCACCGAACAGGCAAAAGAGCACATAATCAAAATGCTCGATACCGAACTCGACCACGAGAAAGCACTCCGCATCAATGCTTACGAGCAGAAGCTCAAGGACGAATGTGACGATCGCGCGAGAAACCAGATCGCAAACGCCATATCCCGTCTTGCTGCGGAAACAGTGTCCGAAATGACAGTATCGGTCGTATCGCTTCCCAATGACGAGATGAAGGGCAGGATCATCGGACGCGAGGGCAGAAATATCCGTACTCTCGAACAGCTCACCGGCGTCGATCTCATCATCGACGATACACCCGAAGCTATCACGCTGTCCAGCCATGATAAGGTGCGCCGTGAGATAGCACGTATCGCTCTCGAAAGACTGATACAGGACGGCCGTATCCACCCGACACGCATCGAAGAGACAGTCGAGCGTGCAAAGCGCGAGGTGGAGCAGAAGATCAAGCACGAGGGCGAACGCGCTCTGCTTGCAACAAATGTGAACAACATGAACCCCGAACTTGTAAAGCTCGTCGGAAGGCTTTATTACCGTTCTTCCTACAGCCAGAACGTGCTCGACCATTCTATCGAGGTCGCACATCTTGCGGGTATGATGGCGGACGAACTCGGAGTAGATGCCGCAATGGCACGCCGCGCGGGTCTGCTGCATGATGTCGGCAAGGCGCTCAGCGAGGAGATCGAAGGCTCCCATGTACAGATCGGCGTTGACGTATGCCGCAAGTACAAAGAGCATCCCGATATCATTCACGCTATCGAAGCTCACCACGGCGATGTCGAAGCAAGAACAGTCATCGCAAATCTCGTCAAGGCCGCCGATGCTATCAGTGCCGCACGTCCCGCCGCGAGAAGCGAGAACTACGACAACTACATCAAGCGTCTCCAGAAGCTTGAGGAGATCTGCTCGTCGTACAGCGGCGTTGAAAAGACATACGCTATCCAGGCAGGCCGTGAAGTGCGCGTAATGATCAAGCCCGAGTCCATGAACGACGACAAGATGGTGGTACTCGCACGCGAGATCGCAAAGAAGATCGAAGCGGAAATGGAATATCCCGGACAGATCAAGGTAAACCTTATCAGAGAGAGCCGCGCAGTAGAGTACGCAAAGTGATCAGATAATACAAGAGCCGTATGCGGAAGCCCGCATACGGCTCTTTGCTTGTCCGCTGTCACAGCAGAAAACGGGGAGGCTTTCGCCCCCCTGTTTCTCACCATTCAGCAGCAGTTGTTGTTGCAGCCGTTGTTGCAGCAGTTGTCGCTTCCGCCGAGGATCCCGTTGTTCCCGTTGCAGCAGCAAAGGATCAGGAGAATGATGATAATGAGCGTACAGTTATTGTTTCCGCACATAATATGTTTCCTCCGTTGATTAAGATTTATGAAACGTTTCATAATATAATATATGACGGTTGGTTCAAAATGTTACCGCACCGCAGAAATTTTTGCTTGTACGGAGGAAATAATTTGATAGAATTCAGGGGATTTACCGAAAAAGCCAACTCTGCGCTCAACAAAGCCGTAGATGCGGCAATGGAGATGGGACATACCTATGTCGGGAGCGAGCATATACTGTACGGGCTTCTGCGTGAGGAGGACAGCGCTGCCTGTGCTGCGCTCGTGAAGTACGGTATCTCGGACAAAGATATCCGCCGCAAGATCGAGACTGCTATCGGGCGCGGAGTCGCCACACGTCTCACCACCGCCGACATCACTCCCAGAAGCCGGAAAATACTTGAGAATGCCTACCGTGATTCCCGCAGCTCCGGGCGCAGTTTTGTCGGCACAGAGCATATCCTCGTTTCCGTGATCGGTGACGAGAACTGCTGCGGTGCGGTATTTCTCCGCGAACTCGGGGCGGATACGCGCCAGATAGCCCGTGAATGCGGTGCGGCTCCCCATAATGTCGGGATAGAACGCGCTCCGGACAAGGAATACCGCACAACGGTGCTTGACCGCTTCGGCAAAGATCTCACCGCCGCCGCAAAAGCCGGAAAACTTGACCCGGTCATAGGCAGAGACACCGAAATATCCGATACCGTGAAAATACTGCTCCGCCGCCGCAGGAATGACCCATGCCTTATCGGTGATGCGGGAGTCGGCAAATCCGCGATCGCAGAGGGGCTTGCCCTGCGCATAGCCTGCGGAGAAGTACCCGATCTGCTGCGCGGCAGCCGCATCTACAGTGTCGATCTCTCCGCCATGGTCGCGGGAGCCAAGTACCGCGGCGACTTTGAAGAACGCATAAAAGCCGTAATAGACGAGGCACGCTCCGACCCGGATATCATTCTGTTCATCGACGAGATACACTCCATAGTAGGAGCCGGAGCCGCAGAGGGTGCCATTGACGCGGCAAACATTCTGAAACCCGTACTCGCCAGAGGAGAGATACGCATGATCGGCGCGACCACCTCCGATGAATACCGCCGGTACATCGAGAAAGACCCTGCCCTTGCAAGACGCTTCCGCGCTGTATATATCGACGAACCCTCCGCGGAACAGACCGCAGAGATCCTTCTGGGACTGCGTCCGTCCTATGAGAAGCACCACGGCGTCACGCTTGCCGACAGTGCCCTCGAAGCAGCAGTGCGCCTGTCGGTACGCTATATGGAAGACCGCAGGCTCCCGGATAAGGCAATAGACCTGATAGATGAGGGCTGCGCCGCGGCGAAGCTGCGGACGGGCAGCCCTGACAATGCCTGCGGCAGCATCGGACGGCGGCTGGAGAGCCTGAAGGCGGAGAAAGAAGCCGCCGTCATGAAGCAGGATTTCGAGCTTGCGGCAGATATCCGTGACAGAGAAAAGACCCTTTCCGCCCAAAAGGACAGCCTTTGCCCGGCAGAAAGCCGTACCGTTACCGTCACGGCGCAGGATATCGCCGAAGCCGCAGAGACTATTACCGGTATTCCCCTGTCCGAGCTTACTAAAAGCGATGCCGACAGACTTCTCGGTCTGGAAGACGAGCTTAAACGTGCAGTCATCGGACAGGAAAAAGCCGTTCATTCCGTCGCGTCAGCCATAAAGCGCTCGGGGACCGGAATATCACGCGGAGATCGTCCTATGGGCAGCTTTTTGTTTGCCGGACCTACCGGAGTAGGCAAGACCGAGCTTTCCAAAGCAGTCTCACGTGCCATGTTCGGCAAAGAGGACGCTCTGATACGCTTCGATATGTCGGAGTATATGGAAAAGCACAGTGTTTCCGGACTTATCGGCGCACCGGCGGGATATGTGGGATATGAAGACGGAGGCAGGCTGATCGAAGCCGTCAGACGCCGCCCGTATCGTGTACTTCTGTTCGACGAGATAGAAAAAGCCCACCCGGATGTGCTGAATATACTGCTTCAGGCACTTGACGAGGGACATATCACCTCAGCGGACGGGGTAAAGGTAAGCCTGAAAAGCTGTCTTATCATCATGACCACCAACGTCGGAGCCGGAAAGATCGCCGGGCGCCGATCTCCGCTCGGGTTCGGCGGAAACGGTGACGATACCGTTACAGAAGCGGTGAACAGCGAGATCTCCGCGGCATTCCGCCCGGAATTTCTCAACCGTATCGACGCTATCGCCGTATTCTCGCCGCTGTCCCGCGACAATACCCAAGCTATCGCCCGCAATATGATCGCCGATCTTTGCCGCAGGGCTGCCGACGCGGGGGTGGAGCTGAACGTGACCGACGCTGCCGTCCGCAAAATTGCCGGACTCGGATACAGCGACAGGTACGGCGCCCGCAGTCTTTACCGCACCATAATAAATAAGATAGAAGATCCCCTCGCCGATGCCATGCTTGCTGACCCGGAACTTCGCAGCATAACATTTGACGAAAACGATGTAATTTAACAAAAGCCCTCTTCATACAATTATATGAAGGGGGCTTTGCTATGATGAAATACATTATGACGGGAATGATCGTCCTGTCCCTTATTTTCGCCGCAGTGACCGGACGTGTATCCGAGCTGTCCACGGCATTTCTTGAAGAATGCACAGGGGCGGTGGAACTCGCCGTATCCCTTATCGGGATAATAGCGCTGTGGAGCGGGATCATGCGGGTGGCGCAAAGCTCCGGACTTACGGAAAAGCTTGCGAAGCTGTCCGCTCCGCTGCTGTCACGGCTGTTCGGGGGGCTTAGCAGAAGCGGAAAAGCCATGCAGTACATAACCCTCAACATCACCGCAAATATACTCGGACTCGGGAATGCGTCCACACCTTTCGGGATAGCGGCGATGCGCGAGATAGAAAAAGAAGAGAACAGTCCCACGCCGGAGCTTGCCTCCCGCAACATGATAACTCTCACCGTGATGAATACGGCAAGCCTCCAGCTTATCCCCACGACAGCGGCGGCTCTGAGACTAAGATACGGCTCCGGAGCGCCCATGGAGATCCTCCCGTGCGTCTGGATAACATCGGTCTGCGCACTTGCGGCGGCGCTCATCGCCTGCCGTGTATTCGGAGGGAGGCGAAGACTGTGAGCTTTACGGACTTTATTATACCCGTACTTTTCGCCGGTGTGCTTCTGTACGGCCTTTTCCGTAGGACCGATGTATTCGGGGAATTCACCGAGGGCGTGAAAGAGGGACTTCACACGGTATATGACGTATTTCCCTCACTGTTCTGCCTTGTGGTGACAGTGGCGGCGTTCCGGGCTTCGGGCGGGGCAGAGCTTATAACGGAGCTTATCTCCCCTGCCCTTTCCGCTGTGGGATTTCCGCCGGACTGCGGGAATCTGCTGATACTCAGACCGTTCTCCGGCAGCGGAGCTATAGCCCTTTTCGAGCAGATACTCAAAGACAGCGGTCCCGACAGCTTCACCGGACGGGTGGCATCGGTAATACTCGGAAGCAGCGAGACCACATTCTACACCCTATCGGTATATTTTGCAGCCGTAAAAGCAAAGAAAACGCGGTATGCTCTCGCTGCCGCGCTTCTCGGTGATCTTGTCTGCGCGGCAGTGAGTGCTGTGACGGTACGGATTCTGTTATGACACGAATTACCTCTGTATCACCCTTACTCTGCCTGCCTTGTCCACTCTTATCTCCGTATCACAGACATAGGCGCTGTATGCGTTGTCCGGATCGCCGTACCGCTTGTCCGCCAGCACGGTCACATTGTTGACATCGTAGTTCTCCGACTTCTTGTATCCGCCGTAAACTGCTATATCATGTCCTTCATACACCGGCGCGGAAGCCACATCGGAAAAAAGTACGGTCACACCGTTTATCTCCGTTTCGGCAGCTTCCTCCCATATCGTGACCGTATAAAGCCCGCCTATGTCGCAGATGTACTCGGAATTGTCCATAAACCGTCTTTCCATTGCCGGCAGTTCCGCGAACGGCGGCGCATAGACCATACTACGCTCCTTCTCAGTCATCACACAGATCAGATCAAACCGGTCAACACACATATCACACATCATGTCATACGCCTTGTCGGCAAGTTTCATGCTGACCCCGGAGGCAAACAGCGATACCCCGGAACGGTATTGAAGCGCGGCAAGAAAATCACTGCCGTCTGAGTAAACGGTTATCCGCGCTTCTTCACGCTGTCCGATCTTACCGGCGGTAATGAATACCGCAAGCACACACAGCACCGCTGAACAGGAATATACAAGATGCCTTCCCCGGAGCTTTCCGTGAAGTACAGCCACTGCCGCCGCAGCGATAAACAACCCCGAAACCGCCGCAAATGCCGGGAAAATCTCATTGTCCGGTACTATATATCCGTACCTCACATAAGGCATAGCTTTTATCAGCATCACAAGAGGACTGAGAAAAGCCCCTGCCGGCACAAGAAGAACACCGCCGAATATCCCGCCGGTAAGTGCAAATATCAGCGTAAATATCATCGCCCCGATAAAGAACGGATACACCAGCACGGTGGTAAGCGGCGACAGTACCGAAAACCCGCCGAATATCAGTGTTGCCGCCGGAATCGTACAGTAGGTCGAACATACGCTCGTTATAACGGACGACGCGGCGGCAGACACATTCCGGTGGCGTGAGATCATTGCGTTCAGTGCGGGTGCCGCAACTCCCGCGCCGAAAGTCCCGCAGACAGACATGAGAAGTCCCGCGTCACGGCAGGCAAACGGCTCGCACAACAGTATCACGGTCACTGCCGCGCCGAGTGACGAAAGCGTGGAGCGCTTTCTCGCAAACACCTCCGACGCATAGTAAAACAGCATCATCAGACCGCTTCGGCGGACAGATGCGGTCATATTGAAGAATATCCCGAAAAAGACAGTCAGAATTATAACGATCCCGAAGCGCAGATACCTGTTACGTCCGAACGGAAACAGAGCCAGTGCGGACATGACAGTTATGACGATCAGCGAGAAGTGAAGACCCGATACTGCTGTAAGGTGTGAAAGACCTGCTTTGCGGATATCGGCGGAAAACTCCCCCGACAGTCCGCTCCTGTCACCGAAGAATATCGCAAGCAGGAGACTTCCTTCCTCCTCGGGCAGTCCGGCAGAGATCATATCCCTGAGATAAGCGGAATAACCGGACACAGCTCCGGAAAGAGAAACTCCTCCCTTTTCCCTGACTGCGGCGTCCTCGGCGTAAGCACGGAGAAAGATACCGCGGGCATAGTTATAATTGTCATTCTGCGAATCCGTCTTCGGAAACTGCGAAAACGATACACGCACATCGGCAGTATCGCCCGCCCCGATATCATCATACCGGTAATAGAACGAGAAACGCACAGGGACTCCGTCGGCGTTCCCCACGGCTGTCACATACTCCGCCCCGCCCGATGCCGGGCTTACCGAGAGTACCTTCACAGACATCTCGTATGTGTTTCCGGCAAGTGCCGATACCGGCTCTGTGAATGCCGTCATATAGATACCATATATAAGAAAAGACGCGGAAGCCGCCGCAAGGGCAAGCACCGCGTTTTTATTCTTTATTTTAAAGATTTTAAAGCCGGCCGCAATAGCCCCGGCTGTGAAAATTCCTGCCAGCACAAAAGAGACTGTGCTTCCGGATAATGAGGCGATAAAGAAGCAGATATACAGACATATTCCGACGACCGCAGTTCTGCTTAGTGTCATGGTATATCCCCCTGTAACGCTGATTTATCCACATCGGCAGATGATACGGAAGCGCCGTAAGATCTTCATGCCGTTCACATCTAATCACAGTATATACATCTTTACCGGATTTGTCAAGGACATTTATCATATATCAATGATCCGGAACATATTATTCCAAATAAGATTTTTCTATTGACAAATTGATCTTTATAAGATATAATATATCTGATCACTACAGGAAAGGACACAAATATTACCGATATGAAGTACGATGCAAAAAAAGCAAAAGAAGATAATATCATAGGAAGCAGAATAGCCCTGATACGAAAAAAGCGCCGGCTTACTCAAAGCGGTCTTGCCGCCGCTCTCGCCGACAACGGAGTGAATGTCCGTACTGCCGCTGTCGGAAAGTGGGAGAAAGGGATCACCATACCTACCGCATATCAGCTGATAGCGCTCAGTTTTACGCTGAACGCACCGGATATCATCGCGGAATTTACCGGTCTCACTCCGCCCGGTCCCGGACTGAACGAGCAGGGATTGAAAAAGCTCGACGAGTACCGCGAGCTGCTGATCGCTTCGGGAAAATACAAGCCGTTTATCCCGGAAAAAGCCGCCGTTACGGCAACAGTCACCGTACCTACGAGCTGTATAAAGGCTGCAGCGGGTATGGGCAACTTAATGGACGAGGAAAACTTTGAGGATAAGGAATACCCCGAAAGCGCGGTGCCTGCCGGGACAGATTTTGCGCTTTTCGTGGACGGCGACAGCATGACCCCGATCTACATAAACGGACAGGTCGTGTTCGTACAGCAATGCAATACCGTGCGGCCGGGACAGGTCGGCATTTTCAGCATTGACAACGAAGTCGTCATCAAAATATACGACGAGCAGGAACCGGACGAGTCCTGCAAAGAAGAATTTACGGACAGCAGCGGGTTTGTACACCCACAGGCAGTTCTGCGCTCCTACAACAGCGATTGGGAGCCGAGACCGGTCTCCCCGTATCAGGAATTTCATATCTATGGGAGAGTTCTGAACTGAAAACCAAGGCTGTCCATAATAATGAGGATAGATATGTGTACGCGTTTTTATGCCGATTCAGACAAAGAGATGAAACCATTGATAACAGCCGCGCAAAAGGCATCATTCGCATGGCAGATGATGATAAGCCTCTCCCGCCCGCTGTCTATGAGCGGTGAGATACGGCCGTCGGATATCGCGGCTGTCATCGCTCCCGCAAAAAACGGAAAACGTGCGGTATTCCCTATGCAGTGGGGATTTCATGTTGACGGGCTGAAAGCACCGCTGTTGAACGCAAGGCTCGAATCTGCCGCCGAGAAACCGACATTCCGCGATTCGTGGTATCGCCGCCGCTGTATTATCCCGGCGTCATGGTACTTTGAATGGCAGCACTACCTTACCCGCGACGGCAGGATAAAGACAGGCGAAAAGTATGTGATACAGCAGAAAAATGCCGGCATAACATGGCTTGCGGGGCTTTACCGGTTCGAGGTGACAGACGGATTCAGATACCCGGTTTTTGCGGTCCTGACACGGGAGTCCGCCGAAGCTGTCAAGGACATTCATGACCGTATGCCGCTGATACTGCCGGGATCCGCAATAGATGACTGGATAGCACCGGACGGGGATCCCGGACAGGTTATCCGGTCGGCTGTTACCGATCTTGTACTTGAAAAAGCATGATGGGAAATGCTGTTATATTGCGGTATATACCGACAGCGAGGCAGAAAAATACCGTATGGCAGATAACTACCATACGGTTTGTCAGCGCGGACACCGCGCCTGTCTGTGCCGAACGCTTTAGATTATTTGATAACTCCGGACAGCGAGGCAGAAAAAAACCGTATAGAAGAAAACTTCCATACGGTTTGTCAGCGCGGACACCGCGCCTGGTTGCGGTGCAGGGATTTGAACCCCGGAAATGCCTGAGTCAGAGTCAGGTGCCTTACCACTTGGCTACACCGCAATATATTTACTGAATTCAGCTTTTCAATTTTAACACATTCCCTGTGATTTGTCAAGTGTTTTTTTGACATTTTTCTGATTTTTTTAAAAAATCCCTGTTTTTTTGATAATCCTGTTGTAAAATCGGGGAGATTATGGTAAAATAAATGTGTTATTTTTGATGAAAACCGACAGGAGGATCAATATGAGCAGGTACGATACTTACGAAAGCCCATTCTGCACAAGATACGCAAGTGAAGAGATGCAGTATGTCTTCTCCGCACAGAAGAAGTTCTCTACATTCCGCAGGCTCTGGACGGCGCTGGCAAGAGCTGAGATGAAACTCGGACTGGATATCACAGAGGAGCAGGTAGCCGAGCTTGAAGCAAACACAGACAACATCGACTTCGCAAAAGCGGAAGAGTTTGAAAAGAAAGTCCGCCACGACGTAATGGCTCACGTTTACACATACGGTCTGGTTTGCCCGAAAGCGGCGGGCATTATCCACCTCGGAGCCACATCGTGCTATGTGGGAGACAACACCGACATAATCGTTATGAGAGACGCGCTGAACATAGTTCACCGCAAGCTCGTCAATGTTATCGCAAACCTCGCGGAATTCGCGGACAAGTACAAGGATATGCCCTGCCTTGCCTACACTCATCTCCAGCCCGCACAGCTCACGACCGTCGGCAAACGCGCCACACTCTGGATGCAGGAGCTGCTGATGGATCTCGAAGAGATAGAATACAGGACAAAGAACCTGAAACTCCTGGGACAGAAAGGCACTACCGGCACACAGGCAAGCTTCGTGGAGCTGTTCGACGGCGACGGCGAAAAGATAAAGAAGCTCGAACAGATGATAGCCGAGGAAATGGGATTTGACAAATGCTTCGCCGTAAGCGGACAGACATATCCACGCAAGCTCGATTATCAGGTGGTATCGGCGCTTTCCGGACTTGCGGAGAGCTGCTCGAAATTCAGCTATGATATAAGACTGCTCCAGAACTTCAAGGAGATCGAGGAACCCTTTGAAAAGAACCAGATAGGTTCCTCCGCAATGGCATACAAGCGCAATCCTATGCGCTCGGAGCGTATCACTTCCCTTTCGAGATATCTGATGATAGATGTGCTCAACCCCGCTTTCACAGCCGGCACACAATGGTTCGAGAGGACCCTTGACGACAGCGCGAACAAGCGCATAGCCGTGGCAGAAGCCTTCCTCGCAGCCGACGCGATACTCAACATAATGCTCAATGTCACCAGCGGTCTTGTGGTTTACGACAAGGTGGTAAGACAGCGTGTGATGAAGGAACTGCCGTTCATGGCTACCGAGAACATAATCATGCAGGCAGTGAAAAAGGGCGGCGACCGTCAGGTGCTCCATGAAGCAATAAGACAGCACAGCATGGCAGCGGCAAAGATCGTAAAGGAAGAAGGCGGCGAGAACGACCTCGTTGACCGTATCGCAAGCGATCCGATCTTCAAGATCACAAAGGAAGAGATCCTCTCCACACTCCGGCCTGAGCATTTCACCGGAAGAGCGCCGGAACAGACCGCGGAATTTCTCGCGGAGTGCGTAAAGCCTGTTCTTGATGCAAACAGGGACGTACTTGGAGAAAAAGCCGAGCTTTCGGTATAAAATTTGGCAAAAATCGAAGAAAACTCTTGACTTATTTATAATTTTGAACTATAATATTATAGTATTTGTAAAAATTTCTGCACTTCAGAAAGAAAACAAAAGAAACGGAGTGAAAAACTAAATTGAAGCAGGTCAAAAAACCCGTGTTTTTCATCGTTTTCATTCTGATCGCCGTGTTCACATACTTTGCGCTGGCTGGATTCAGCACTTGGTACGGCGATATTGAAACGGTGCATGTGCGCGGCGTTAAAGATATCCGCTGGGGTATCGATATCCGCGGAGGCGTTGACGTTACGTTCACACCTTCCGAAGAAGCAGTCGGCGTCACAAACGATGACCTCGACGCGGCGCGCTCTATCATCGAGACCCGTATGGTAGAGAAGAACATCACGGACTACGAGATCTATGTGGATCAGAACAGCAAAAGAATAATCTGCCGCTTCCCGTGGCAGTCTGACGACGACAGCTTTGACCCCGAACAGGCGGTCAAGGAACTGGGCGAGACCGCTCTCCTTACCTTCCGTAAGGGTTACAGCGGCGACCTTACAGCCGATCAGACCTATGAGGATCTTGAGGTCGTGCTTACAGGCTCAGATGTCGCAAGAGCGGCCGCAGCCTATGACACACGCTCCGACGGCAGCCGCGAATGGGCGGTTTCCCTTGAACTCAATGACAGCGGGAAGACGGCATTTGAGGAAGCTACACGTGAAGCATACGGCAACGGCAAAAGGATCTCTATCTGGATGGACGATATCGAGATCTCCGCTCCTACCGTAAACGCGGTAATATACGACGGCAAGGCTTCGATCTCCGGCAGCTTCACCACCGTGGAAGAAGCAAAAGCTCTCGCGGACAAGATCAACGGCGGTTCGCTGCCGTTCAAGCTCGTCACCGACAGCTTCAGCACCATTTCGCCCACACTCGGTACCGGCGCACGCGATGCTATGGCTGTCGCAGGACTTATAGCTTTCGTGCTGATCTGCATAATGGTCATTGTTATGTACCGTCTCCCCGGCGTTATGGCGGCTATCTCCCTTGCAGGACAGGTCGCAGGCACATTCGCGGCAGTCACCGGCTTCTTCGCATTCAATGACAGCTTTACAATGACTATCCCCGGTATAGCCGGTATAATCCTCGCGGTCGGTATGGGCGTTGACGCCAACGTCATCACCAACGAGCGCATCAAGGAAGAACTTGCCGCAGGCAAGACTATCGACGGCGCACTGTACATCGGCTTCAAGCGTGCGTTCTCCGCGATCTTCGACGGAAACATTACAATGCTCATAATCGCGATCATCTTAATGGGCGCATTCGGTACACCCGACAGCTGGTGCTCGATTCTGCTCACACCTATCTTCACATGGTTCGGCGTATCCACCGCAGGTTCCATCTACGCTTTCGGCTACACTCTCGCGGTAGGCGTAGTGCTCAACTTCCTCTTCGGTATCCTCACCACAAGACTTATGACAATGTCGATATCGAGATTCAGAGCGTTCAGGAACCCTGCTCTCTACGGCGGCAAAAAGGCAGAGGGAGGTGCGGCAAATGGAAAATAAGAACAGGTTCGACTTCCTCAAAAATAAGAAGATATTCTTCATTATCCCGATCGCTGTCGCAGTTATAACGATCATAACCGCACTTATCATCGGCGTGCCCGTCGATATCGAATTCAAGGGCGGTACAATGCTCACCTACAGCTACACAGGCACGATAGACGTAAACGCGGTAAAATCCACGGTTGAAGGCATGAATCTCGGAACCGTCGGAGTTACCACGGGTTCCGCTTTCGGCTCCGACCTTGAGACCGTACAGGTATCGTTCGCGTCGGAACAAGGTCTTACCGCGGAAGTTCAGGTACAGGTAACGGATACCCTCCGTCAGCAGTTCTCCGAAAATGCCCTCGAACTTGTCAACAGCCAGGACGTAAAGCCCAGCGCAGGTTTCTCATTCTTCCTGAAGTGCTTTGTGGCGGTCATCTTCTCCTTTATCCTGCTCATCATCTATATCGGGCTGCGCTTCAAAAATATCGGCGGCTGGTCGGCAGGCGCGTTTGCGCTGGTCGCACTCGCAAACGATGTATTCATGGTATTTGCAACGTTCGTATTTATGAGACTGTCGATCGACGCAAACTTCATGGCGGTAATCCTCACTATCCTCGGTTACTCGATCAACAACACGATCGTTCTCTATGACCGTGTCCGTGAGAATCGCAAGCTCTACGGCAAGAAACTTACGATCGACGAGCTTGTGAACACAAGTATCAACCAGTCGCTCACACGTTCGATAAAGACCACTGTCACAACAGCAATAGCTGTACTTTCCATGTGCGTGGTATCGCTGATCTGCGGCGTTGAATCTATAGTAAGCTTTGTATTCCCGATGTTCGTCGGACTTATAGCAGGCTGCTATTCCTCCATATTTATCGCCGGTCCCGCATGGGCGGTATGGAAAAACGCTCACCCCGACAAGAAGAAAAACGCATAATAACACAAAATGCCGTGCTGAATAAACAGTACGGCATTTTTTATTACCAAAATGTTAATTTTTTCTTGCAATTTGCTACATTTTGTGGTATAATATATACAATAATACAAGATACCGCTACCTGAAAGGAGACTGCAAAGTATGAGATGTCCCGAATGCGGATACGAAGACAGCAAGGTTATCGACTCCCGCCCCACAGACGGCAGGATACGCAGAAGACGCGAGTGTCTTTCATGCAAGTGCCGTTTCACCACCTATGAGATCGTGGAGGATATCCCGCTCATGGTCGTCAAGAAAGACCATTCAATAGAACCCTTCGACAGAATAAAACTTGCCGAAAGGATCCGGCGTGCGACTATCAAGCGCCCCGTAAGCTATGAGATCATCGAAAATATGGTGGACGAGATCGAATCCGACCTGAAAAATCATCTGCAAAAAGAAGTAACCTCGGTACAGATAGGTGATATGGTGCTCGATAAGCTGAAGAACACCGATCATGTCGCTTACATACGCTTTGCGTCTGTCTATAAGGAATTCGATGACGCGGAAAGCTTCATCAGCATCATCTCCGAACTTGAGAACAGACCGGATGAGGAGAACGAAGAAACCGAAACGGAGGACACAGAAGAATGAATGACTGCTTATTCTGTAAGATAATCGCGGGAGAAATCCCGTCAACCAAGGTATATGAGGACGACAGGATCCTCGCTTTCAAGGACATCAATCCCCAGGCTCCCGTGCATATCCTCATTATCCCGAAAGCACACTATGACAGCGTTGACGCCCTCGACGAAAATTCCGCACCGATAGTCGGAGAGATCATGCTTGTCGCAAAGAGGCTTGCGGAGGAATTCCACCTCGACAACGGCTACCGCATCATCACAAACATAGGTGAGAACGGCGGGCAGACCGTCAAGCACCTGCACTTCCACCTGATCGGCGGAGTAAAGCTCAGCGAGCAGATGTGCTGAACGGCAGAAGATGATCATGAATACAGAAACCGCAGTGTGAACGGTCACACTGCGGTTTTTCTTATTCTGTCCTGCGGAGATCAGTCCCTCATATGCAACACATTGCCCGTGGCTTCTGCCTCAGCTTTCAGCTTCTCCTTATCCGCATACATACGTTCGTCGGCTTCCTTTATCATATCATCAACAGATCTGCCGGTCGAAAGTCCGAAAGCACAGGAATAGCCCGTATCATCGACTGTTTTTCTCATATCGGCAACTATCTTTTCAAGTTCTTCCGGTGTATCATTACGGCAGATGGCAATAAACTCGTCTCCACCCACACGATATATACGGTCCCCTGGACCTGCGCATTTCATGAAACACTCCGATACCGTTTTGAGCGCTTTGTCGCCGGCATCATGTCCGATATTGTCATTCAGCCATTTCAGCTCGTTCATATCTATGGATATTATGCCGGAGACCGAGCTTTGCCGCTTTTCGATATCACTGTAAAAAGACTGGCGGTTAAACAGCCTTGTGAGCGCGTCCCGCTTGGTAAGCTGGCTGTAAACATACAGATAGTAAAGCAGTATTTCCGCGCCGTAGGTAAGATTTACATCGATAGGCTTGTCAAGTACGGTGAATATCGCGGCGATACTTGCGGCAACAGACAGGAACAGCACTATAAATCCCTCATCGAAGGAACGCTTTGCAAATACCCGAAACGCCACAAAGAACAATCCGACGATATACAGAATGCTGACGAAATGCGGAGTAAAACCGAGCGGTCCGCGTGAAAAAACATTGTCCGGCTTAATGCGGTACACTATATCTGTAAAGAACGCGGAAAATGCCGCTATGATATTAAGGGTCGCCGGTATGGTTATGAGCCAGTGCGCGCGGGAATAGGTGATGAATACCAGCATCATCACTATGATCGGCCGCAGACTGTAACACAGGGTCGAGAACAGCGTCCGGAACCACACCACTGTCTCCGAAGCCGGCAGATCCGACAGGAATACTTCCAGATGATCGAAAAGCGCAAGTGCAAACAGCATGATAAGCGTTATCCGCAGTCTCATCAGTCTCTTATTATCCAGAAACACATCGGATGTGGTAAGTCCGATCATTCCGATAAGCATTATCAGCAGCACATAGTTCTTAACTATGAAATCAACCAATATGTCCATTTATCTTATCTCCATTTTTATATATGTATATATAGATATTATACAGCAGATTCCAGAAAAAAGCAACATTTTAATTAACAGAATTCTGTTAAAAATACTCATGGATTTGTTAATAATGCTGCTTATGCAAAAAACTCCCGGAACGGATCCCGGGAGTTTCTGGTACAGTATGGTATCCGGTTCTCAGTCCTTCTTGCCGCCGAAAAGACCGCCGATCTTGTCAAGAAGACCCGCTGCGCTGTCAACGCCGAGCTTTGCCTTTACGCCGTCAACCACGCCCTTGATTACATCGTCCGGGAGGTCAACTCCGATGATGCCCTCAACAGCTTCGATAGGGTTCTTCTGGAATTTGTCCATGAGGTTCGGGTCTGCCTGAACCTTGCCCACTACCTCGTCGATCTTTGCTTTGATGTCCATTATGATTTCTCCTTTGATATAAATTGCGGCAGTGCCGCTTTTTTACTTGTTTTTTGCGGTGCGGTAATAAGTCTGTGCAAGATCTTTCATGTATGCCGCGCTCTTTTCGGTAAAGTGCTTTTTCTGCGCTCTCCACTTCCAGTTGCCGCCGAGGGTCGAAGGGATATTCATTCTCGCACCGTCGTCCAGCCCTATGATATCCTGCATGGGTACGACCGCTATACCTGCCCTGCTCTTGTAAAGTTCACGTATCATAGCCTTGTTTATCTTCTCGAACAGAAGGGGTTTCAGATATTTTCTGCACATCGTCCGGCTTGCATTGTCCGCCGCCTTGTACCAGCCGAGAGCTGTGGAATTGTCGTGGGTACCGGTATATGCTACGCTGTTCTCGGGGTAGTTATGCGGAAGATGATCGTTGTCATTGAATTCCGGGTTGAATCCGAACTGTAATACCCTCATTCCGGGAAACCCCGTATCTTTCAGCAATTCCTTCACGCTGTCGAATATATCGCCGAGGTCCTCCGCAATTATCGGAGCTTCGCCGAGCTTTTCCTTCACAGTGTTCCACAGATCCATACCGGGGCCCTGTTCCCACTTGCCGTTGACAGCGGTCTTTTCACCCGCCGGTATCGCCCAGTAGGTATCGAATGCACGGAAATGGTCGATCCTGACTATGTCGTACAGCTTTGCTGCTTTTTCAATGCGGCGAATCCACCATGCATAGCCGTCGGCTTTCATCGCTTCCCAGTCGTACAGCGGATTGCCCCAGAGCTGACCTGTCGAGGAAAAATAGTCCGGCGGTACTCCCGCCACGCGCTTCGGGCGGCAGTCGGAATCCGTCTCGAAAAGTCCCGGATTCGCCCATATATCGGAGCTGTCCGGCGCAACATAGATCGGGATATCACCTATTATCTTTATACCGTTTCTGTTCGCGTACCCTTTCAGCCGTTCCCACTGGGTATAGAAGGTGAACTGAATGAATTTCCAGAAGCCTGCCGATCCTGCGAAGCTTTGATCCGCCTCTTTCAGCGCCTCCGGTCTGCGCAGACGCAGATCGTCGCTCCATTCCGCCCACGAAACGAGTTTGTACTCTTCCTTTATAGCCATGAACAGGGCGTAATCTTCCAGCCAGTCCGATTCTGCCTCAACAAAAGCGTTGTATGCGGCATTCGGCGTGAACTTCTGATATGCCTTTTTAAGCAGTTCCATTTTTGTGCGGGAGACCTTTTCGTAATCGACAAATGACGGGTCTGCGCCGTAGTCGGCAGCTTCGCACTCCGCAGCGGTGAGCAGTCCGGAGCTTACAAGATCGTCAAGATCTATGAGCAGCGGATTTCCCGCATAGGTAGAAAATGACTGGTACGGAGAATCCCCGTAGCCGGTCGGACCGATCGGCAGCACCTGCCAGTATTCCTGTCCGGCAGATATGAGCCAGTCAACAAACTGTTCCGCCTGTTTTCCGAATGTGCCTATCCCGTACGGTGACGGCAGACTTGTTATGTGCATAAGAACACCGCAGCTTCTCATACGAATATCCTTGCCTTCCATATTTGCTTATGATATTGTTTCCATACTTCTTTAGATTATAACATTTTCTGACAAAAAAGTAAAGTATTTTTTTACTTTACTTCCCATATTATCTCATTTCCTTTTTTCCCGACCCTTTCAACTATTCCGACAAATTCGAGCACGGAGAGCATTATAGAAGCGTCGGTGGGGCGGCAGAGCTTCGCGAACTGCGCCTTCGTGAACTGCTCCGGCAGTCCCTCCGGCAGAAATATCCGGTAATCGTCCGGGCACTCAAGCACTATCTCGCGGAGAAGCGCGTCCGGGAATTTTTCCTTTCTCATTCCCCGCCGCCGTATCTTCCGTTCGTCCTTGTAATAGGCTTTCTTGTCTATTTCAAGGAATGCTATCCGCACGGTGAGATTGGGGTTGGTAAGGAACCCTTTCAGCCTGTACAGCTCCAGGAACAGCTTTGAATATGAGTTATCCGTTCGTGTGACGGCGGACATGACTTCACCGGTCTGCTCGTTCACCGCGTAATTGTGGACTTTCTTCTCATACGGATATACCACCGTCACATGGCTCACCCGCAGCATCTGCGGCAGTTTTTTCGCAAGGTAGCCGAAATTTGCGCTCTGGATCTCGAAAATACCATGTTCGCCCGCTCCGTCCGCGTAGAAATCCCCTATACGGACTTCCTGATCGGGGTCGTCACAGTAGTAGCATTTCAGGGTATGGTGTATGATCTTCTCGTTCAGTGTCCCGATAGTTGTCCGTACCCGTTCCAGAGCCTTCATCACCGACTGCTCGAAACGCTCATCATCTACCCCGTTCAGCTCCGGCGGTATGTATGCCTGCTTCGGGTACACCTCGCCCTGTATGAATTCCGGCACCCCAAGCTCCTCGTTGGTACCGACGATACCGTCGGCGCGGGCTTTCAGCTCCGGTATAGCGTTTCCGACCGCGTAACAGCGGTCCGCCGCTTCAAACATCGGCAGATCGTTGGCATTGTCCCCGAAGCACACCAGCTCGTCCGCACCGGTAAGCTCTTTCAGTTTAAGCACGGAATTTGCTTTCCCGGCTTTCACGGAGAACACCTCATACCACTGCTGCGACGTATCATAGGTATCTGTGTAGAATGAGTATGAGAACCCGTTCTCCGGAGTGAATATCTTATCCAGCGCGGGCTTGTTCTTCGGATTTATGAAAGCCGCGTAGAACATCTCGCCCTCAAACATCTTATTATAGGCAGTCAGCGGGCGCAGACGCCTGTCGTTCTTCTTCATGGAAAGGTGTTTCTTTAAGTTTTCCGCGTCTTTTATATAGCTTACCCGTTCCCTGCCGTCTATCACCGCGAATACCATCGGTGTCTCTTCGTTTTCAAGTATCGCCTGTTTCAGCAGAGCCGCCTGTTCCGCGCCGAAGATATTCCGGACGGGATATTCTCCGGTAAGGGGATCATAGATGAACACACCGTTCATCAGCGCGACCGGAGCGCTGAGTTTCAGCCGTTCCGTTATCTTTCCGGCGGTTGCAAGTCCGCGTGCGGTGCAGTAAGAGAAAAGCGTCCCGCCTCCGGTCATGCCGTTGAGCATATCCGCGGCACGGGGACTCAGTTTTCCGGCATTGTTCAGAAGCGTCCCGTCAAGGTCGCTCACATAAAGCGTCATATCATCGCTCCGTTTTAATATGATATCGTAATACTGCATTGATTATATCATATTAAGAAGATAATTTCAATAGCGGAAGAGAAAAAGAAGCAGAAGACAGTAACCGGGACAGCTTTCGCGGCGGGGCGTTCCCCGCTTATATCATATAAAGAAGATAATTTCAATAGCGGAAGAGAAAAAAGAAGGAGAAGAAAATAACCGGGACAGCTTTCGCGGCGGGGCGTTCCCCGCTTATATCATATTTACACAAAAAAATCACCCTCCCGGCGGGCAATATGCAGTTATTGAGAGAACCGCCGGAAAATGTAAAAATACGGTTGACATTTTTCGTCATTCGGTTTATAATATAGGGTAAGATTAATATGATTTTTGGTTTGGTAACAGCGGAAAGGAGAACATTTATGGCATTTATTTATTCTGAACCCTCGCATACCTTCGGTGAGTACCTCATCATTCCCGGCTACTCCTCCTCGGAGTGCATTCCCGCGAACGTTTCCCTGAGGACCCCCGTGGTAAAGTTCAGAAAAGGCGAGGAAAGCGCGATCAATATGAACATACCCATGGTATCGGCTATAATGCAGTCGGTCTCGGGCGAGAAAATGGCGATAGCTCTCGCAAAAGAAGGCGGTATCTCGTTCATTTACGGCTCCCAGTCGGTGGAAGATGAAGCCGCTATGGTCGCAAGAGTAAAGGCGTACAAGGCAGGATATGTGACGAGCGATTCCAACCTCAGTCCCGAAATGACACTTAAAGATGTGCTGGCACTCAAAGAAAAGACCGGTCACTCCACAATGGCTGTAACCGAGGACGGTACTCCGGACACAAAACTCGTCGGCCTCGTAACGAGCCGCGACTACCGCGTTTCGAGAATGGATCCCGAAACCAAGGTAAACACCTTCATGACCCCCCTGGACAAGCTCATAACCGCTCCCGCAGAGACAACTCTCAAGGAAGCGAATGACATAATCTGGGATCACAAGCTCAATTCACTCCCCATAGTTGACAAGGACGGCAAGCTCCTGTACTTCGTATTCCGCAAGGACTATGATTCCCACAAGGAAAACCGCAACGAACTTCTCGACGCACAGAAGCGCTATGTAGTGGGCGCGGGTATAAACACCCGTGACTACGCAGAAAGAGTACCCGCACTTGTTGAAGCAGGAGCAGATGTGCTCTGTATAGACAGCTCAGAGGGCTTCAGCGAATGGCAGAAGCTCACTATAGACTGGATCCGCGCAAAATACGGCGATACCGTAAAGGTAGGTGCCGGAAATGTTGTCGATAAGGAAGGATTCCGTTTCCTCGCAGAATGCGGAGCCGATTTCGTAAAGGTCGGCATCGGCGGCGGCTCTATCTGCATCACCCGTGAGCAGAAAGGTATAGGCAGAGGGCAGGCTACCGCGCTTATCGAAGTATGCGCAGAACGCGACAAATACTTCGAGGAGACCGGCGTATATGTACCGGTATGCTCCGACGGCGGTATCGTGCAGGATTACCATATCACACTCGCACTCGCTATGGGCGCGGATTTCGTAATGCTCGGCAGATACTTCTCCCGCTTCGACGAGTCCCCCACAAATAAGCTCATGCTCAACGGCAGCTATGTCAAGGAATACTGGGGCGAGGGTTCCAACCGCGCCCGCAACTGGCAGAGATACGATATGGGCGGCGACAAGAAGCTCTCCTTCGAGGAAGGCGTTGACAGCTATGTTCCGTATGCGGGATCCCTCAAATCGAATGTCAGCAACACACTCTCCAAAGTCCGCTCCACAATGTGCAACTGCGGCAGCCTGAGTATTCCGGAATTCCGTGAGAAGGCTAAGCTCACCCTCGTTTCCTCCACCAGCATCATCGAGGGCGGCTTCCATGATGTCATACTCAAGGAAAGCAGAACAGGCAGAGCCGAATAAGGCAGAGTGCCTGAAGGGAATAACACAAAATAAAACGGATAACCTGTTTTTGCGGCAGGTTATCCGTTTCATTTTGTGAAAAAGCTATGTGACGGATCATATTTGCAGATCATTCAAATTCAGTGTTAATGACAGCGCAGGTTCAGCAAAGCTCACCGAGGATACGCTCGAACTCAACACCGTTGCGGGGGGGCTGACCGTTGCCTATGGTCACCTCTACCGCACGGCGCGCAAAAAAAGTCGCGCTTTTTACCGCGTCGGCAAGAGTATCGCCCCTCAGGAGCCTTCCCGTCATCACCGACGCGAATATGTCGCCGGTACCGGGATATGAGGCGGGAAGCGGCTCCCAGCATACACAATTGTACTCGCCGCCGGTACCGTCAAGACAGATATTGGCATGCTCGCCTGTATCAAGGACCGCCCCGGTTATGACAGCGGACTTTGCCTTACCGCAGAGCCGTTCGAGCCATTTGCGCGCGTCGGTTCCGGATATTTTTTCAGGATATGGCTCATCAAGCAGCATTGCCGCTTCGGTAAAATTCGGAGTTATCACATCCGCGCCGACGGTAAGTTCCTTCATTCTCTCCACAAGTTCGGGAGTATAGGTCTTGTAGCGCACACCGTCGTCCCCCATTACCGGGTCAACAATGCGCCTTGCCCCGGGAAATGCCGAGAAAAATGACAGACAGTGGTCAACCTGTTCCTCCGACGCGAGAAATCCGCTGTATATGGCGTCAAATCCGACTCCGAGAGCTTTGTAATGCTCACAGCACGGTTCGATATAGTCTGTCATGTCGCGGAACACAAAATCACCGAAACCGCCGGTATGTGTAGAGAGGACAGCTGTGGGAACGGGTACGCACTGTATCCCCATAGCCGATATTATAGGCATTATCACCGCGAGGGAACATCTTCCGAAGCCCGACATATCGTGTATCGCGGCGCAGATAAGCTGTTTTTCCGTATGTATCGCCTCTTTGCAAAAGAATAGATTTATTATATCACTTTTACAGCGAATAGTCAAGAAGAAATTACTCCGTACAGCTTGACAATCATGCCGGTATGAAATATAATATACTTCGGTATAAAACAAGGGAGATAAAGCGTTGAACTATGAAAAGCCTGATTAGTTTCTTCAAGGCGCAGCCGGTACTGGTCATATCATTTTTTGCCGCGGCAACGACCATGATATTCATACCGCCGGACGCAAAATACGTGGATTACTGCAATTTCAGCGTTCTTGCGGAACTTTTCGCACTGATGATCGCGGTAGCGGGACTGCGCAGCGTGGGACTGTTCGAGAACCTCACGGAATATCTGCTAAAAAAGGCGGGTACATTACGCCGGCTGTCGCTCATATTCGTTCTGCTGTGTTTCTTTTCATCTATGCTGATAACAAATGATGTGGCACTGATAACGTTTGTGCCGCTCACGATCCTTGCTTTCGCAAGAACGGACGATGACAGGAGCAGGATAATGACGATAGTCCTCGAAACGGCGGCGGCAAACCTCGGAAGTATGCTCACGCCTTTCGGAAATCCGCAGAACCTGTTCATATATGACAGATACGGGCTTACCGCCGGGGAATTCCTCATGACCATGCTGCCGACCGGAGCGGTCAGCCTTGTGTGTCTGGTACTGCTGACTCTTACTGTACCCAGGACGGAATGTTCCTCGGAGCATGAGCACCACAAGAAGATCGCTTATGGAAAGATGATGATATATCTGGTGCTTTTCGCCGTATGTATCGCTGTGGTTTTTAAGCTGCTG